>JAZRPF010000023.1:0-24529 GCA_045649045.1 Eubacteriales bacterium | reverse complement strand
CTGCGCTTTTTACTGTTTTTCGCGCCTTTTCTTTTGTATATTGGCTTGAGCGCGCTTCCCCCATTTTCTCACACCTCTCTTACCGATACTGCAAAAAGAAGCCCGATTGTATTAAAGGTCAAGCTTTCAAATTGAAAATGCGCTCGTACTTGCGCTTTTGCGTAAGGTCTTTCTTGCCGCCACTTATGGCGGCTCACGCGCAAATTGAAATTTGGAGGTTTTATTTTAATGAAAAAAATACTTGTGTTGCTTTTGGCATTTTGCCCGCTCCTCTCCTCGCTTGCCTTCACAGGATGCACAGAAAGCGAGGACGGAAGCCGTTTTTCTGTTGTGACAACCGTTTTTCCCGAATATGACTGGGTAAAGGAAATAATCGGCGATAACAAAGAACTCTTTGATTTGACGCTTTTGCTTGATCATAAGGCGGATTTGCACAACTACCAGCCAACCGCCGAGGATATCATCAAAATCGGCTCCTGCGATATGTTCATCTATGTCGGCGGTCACTCGGACGAGTGGGTGGACGGTGTGTTGGCACAGGCACAAAATGACGATATGATTGTCCTGAATCTGATGGAGCTTCTCGGTGATTCCGCCGAGCATTCACAAGACGAGCATCATCGCGAGGAGGAAGGGGACGGCGGTCATGTACATGAAAAGGATGAGCACATCTGGCTCTCACTCCGCCACGCCAAAACAGTTTGCACGAAAATTGCCGACAGTCTCGCGACGCTCGATCCCGAAAACGCAGATGACTACCAAAAGAATGCAAGCGGATACTGTGAAAAGCTGTCATCGCTTGATGAAGAATATCAAGCCGCAGCCTTGGCCGCACAAACAAAAACCCTGCTGTTCGGCGACCGCTTCCCCTTCCGCTATCTTGCCGAGGATTACGGCATTACCTATTATTCGGCGTTTGAAGGCTGCTCCGCCGATAGCGAGGCAAGCTTTGAAACCATCGCCATGCTTGCGGGAAAGGTGGACGAGCTTGCGCTCCCTGCAATTATGAAAATCGAAGGCTCGGACGGCAGAATTGCCAAAACCATTCAGGAAGCCTGCACATCAAAAAATGTCGCTATACTGGCGGTCGATTCCTTGCAGACAACATCTCTGCAAGACGCCAAAAAGGGTGCAAGCTATCTTTCCATTATGAAAAACAATCTTCAAGTGTTCAAAAAAGCACTGGGGGTCGATTAACAAAGGAGGCAACAATGCCACAGCTTATCTGTCAGAATCTATCGCTCGGATATGACTCAAAGGAAATTATAAACGGACTCAATTTTTCGGTCAACGCAGGCGATTATCTCTGCATCATCGGAGAGAACGGAAGCGGAAAAACCACCTTAATGAAGACTCTGCTCGGTCTCCATACGGCAATGGATGGCAAAATTCTCATGGGAGACGGACTGAAGCAAAACGAAATCGGCTATCTTCCCCAGCAAACCGTTGTCCAGAAGGACTTTCCCGCCTCGGTTGAGGAAATCGTGATTTCAGGTGTTGAAGGGCGGTGCGGCGCACGCCCCTTTTACCGCAAGGATGAAAAAGCTCTCGCCATTGATGCGATGGAAAAAATGAACATTCTTCCTCTCAAAAAGCGTTGCTACCGCGAGCTTTCGGGCGGACAGCAGCAGCGTGTCCTGCTTGCCCGCGCCCTCTGTGCCACAAGAAAGCTGCTTCTGCTTGATGAGCCTGTTTCGGGACTTGATCCCAAGGTGACACTTGAAATGTACCACCTCATTGCAAGCCTGAATCAAAACGACGGCATAACAGTCATCATGATTTCACATGATATGAATGCCGCCATCAAGTACGCAAGTCATATTCTATACATCGGCAAGGAAATCTTTTTTGGCACGCGTGACGAATATCTAAAAAGCCACATCGCCAAGAATTTTTCGTCACTTGAGGGAGGTGAAGCATAATGGGTATTCTTGAAAACTATCTCGAATTTCCATTTGTCCGCTACGCCTTGATTGTCGGTGTCCTGATTTCGCTCTGCTCGGCACTCCTCGGCGTGACACTTGTGTTGAAACGCTTTTCCTTCATCGGCGACGGACTTTCCCATGTTGCCTTCGGTGCTATGAGCGTTGCCGCCGTGACAGGACTCACAAATGAAATGGCGATTGTCCTGCCAATCACCGTTCTCGCCGCCGTTTTGCTCTTATGCACAGGACAAAAAGCAAAAATCAAGGGAGATGCCGCCATCGCCATGATTTCGGTTTCCGCGCTCGCTATCGGCTATATGCTGATGAGCATTTTCCCTTCCTCATCGGGCAATGTGTCGGGTGATGTCTGCAGCACCCTCTTCGGCTCAACCTCTATCTTAACCCTGAGCAAATTTGAGGTCTATCTTTGCGCCCTTTTATCACTTGTCGTCGTCCTTGCCTTTTGCCTCTGCTACCACAAATTCTTCTGCATCACCTTTGACGAAAGCTTTTCACAGGCAACAGGCATGAAGGTACGCTTTTATAACCTCTTGCTCGCAACAATTATTGCGGTTGTCATTGTCCTCGCCATGAATCTTGTCGGCTCTCTTCTCATCTCGGCGCTCGTGGTATTCCCCGCCCTGTCGGCAATGCGCATCTGCAAAAGCTTCAAGAGCGTCACCGTCTGTGCGACACTCATTGCCGTCGCCTGCTCACTCGTCGGCATTCTCGTTTCCATCGTCATGAGTACGCCCGTCGGCTCGACCATCGTTGTCGCCGATCTCGCCGTATTCGTCATCTTCACAATTATAGCAAAGTTTTCAAGAGGTACTCACGCATGAAAAAATGTTTAAGCTTACTGCTTCTGTGCGCCATTCTTACCGCCTTTGCCTCCTGTGCAGGCGGCTCGTCAGATAAGGTTGAGCTTGTTCTCAACTCTATGGAATATTCCATTTACACCAATGTTTTTTCGGGTGGCGGTGCCAATAGCTACATCAATAAATCCTATGAAGCGGAAGGCATTTTCACCGTCCTGCATGATAGCTATAACGAAAGAGACCGTTATTATGTCTGGGGTTATGCCGACAATACCCTCTGCTGTGATTGGCAATGGGAATTTGTCCCCCAAAGCACCGACAGCCTGCCGCCAATCGGCTCGCTTGTGAAGGTCAAGGGCATCTTTTCCAAAAGCAGTCATGCACTTGACGGCTACTGGCTTGAAAACGCAAGCGTTAAAACCCTCTCCTCATACAAAAAAGCCATTGACGGCTATGATATGACAACCATGAGCCCAACTCTCGCAAGAGTTCAGCTTATCAATATGCTCTCCCACGCAGACGAATATAACGGCAAAGCCGTCAAGCTTTACGGGCGCGTCGCAAGCGGTCAGCAAATGCAGCACCCCTACTATAACGGTGCTTGGACAATCCCCGTCGAATATGAAGAGCCGCTTCCCGCAATCGGTACTTATGTCACCGTAACAGGCATCTTTTCGGGCACATCTGCCGCCGACGGCAAAATCATTGCTTCTGCATTGATACCCGATTAACTTTATAAAAGCAGGCACAGACGATATTTCCTCGTCTGTGCCTGCTTTTATTGTTGTTTGATATGCAAGCATCGCATAGCATTCAGAACCGCCAGCACCATCACGCCGACATCGGCAAAAATTGCCATCCACATATTCGTATATCCGAGCGCCGAAAGGACAAGACAAAGCCCCTTGACACCCAGTGCCAGCGCGATATTCTGTCGCACAATCCGCAGTGTACGCACGGCAAGCCGCATAGCAACCGCTACCTTTTGCGGATTGTCATCCATCAATACTACATCTGCCGCTTCAATGGCTGCATCAGAGCCGAGCGCACCCATTGCAATACCCACATCGGCGCGGGCAAGCACAGGCGCATCATTGATGCCGTCCCCGATAAATGCAGTTTTTTGCCCATCCGCAAGCATTGCTTCAAATGCCGTCACCTTATCTGACGGCAAAAGCCCGTATTCATAACGGTCAAGCCTCAACGCCTTTGCCACGCGGGTGGCATTTTCCTCTGTATCGCCCGTCAGCATTGCAGTCTCATTGACACCGCTTTGATACAGCGCAGCTATCGCATCCGCCGCTGTTTCCTTCACAACATCCTCAACCGAAATGATACCCACAAGCTGTCCTTGAAGCGCGACATAAACCGCCGTGCCCGTCACCGCCCGTCCTTCGGATACAATGCCGTTTTCCTGCATCATCCGTCGGTTGCCCACATAAACAGAATGACCGTCAATCACAGCTGAAACACCAAACCCGGCGCGCTCCTCGATGCTCGCAATACAGGCAGAGCGTATCTCCTCGCCATAGGCACGGACAATGCCCTCCGCAATCGGATGCGAGGAGGCACTTTCAGCATGTGCCGCAAGCGAAAGAATTTCTTTTTCCGTCAGCTCTGCCGTTTCCCAAACCGCCGTCACCTCAAATCGTCCGCAGGTCAGCGTGCCTGTCTTGTCGAAAACCGCACGCCGCACCGTAGCGAGTGCCTCAAGATCCCGCCCACCCTTAATCAGTATGCCTTCGCGCGATGCAGCGCCGATACCGCCGAAAAAGCTGAGTGGCACCGAAATGACAAGCGCGCAGGGACAGCTGATGACAAGAAAGGTCAGAGCGCGTGTCACCCACTCTGCAACCATCGGCACTTCTCCCACAGCCCAAAGGATAAGCGGTGGTAAAATCGCCAGCAAAAGTGCCGAAAAAAAGACAAACGGTGTATAATAACGCGCAAACCTTGTAATAAAATTTTCCGAGCGCGATTTCCGCATCACCGAATTTTCAACCAAATCAAGAATGCGCGCAACCGTCGATTCGCCGTACGGCTTGCTGACCTTGACACGAATGACACCCGTCAGATTGATGCTTCCGCTGATAATACTATCCCCAACCGATACATCTCTCGGCAGACTTTCCCCTGTCAGCGCACTCATGTTGAGCGTGCTGTGCCCGACCGTCAGAGTGCCGTCAAGCGGCACTCGCTCGCCGGGATTCACAACAATCGTGTCACCAACCGCAATCTCATCAGGCTCAACCTGCTCTGTTTTTCCGTCAAGCTCGCGATTGGCATATTCAGGACGGATATCCATCAGCTTGGCAATGCTTTTGCGGCTTTTCCCCACCGCAATGCTCTGAAAAAGCTCACCTACCTGATAAAACAGCATCACCGCCACCGCTTCCTTGAAATCACGAAGCGCAAGCGCACCAAGCGTCGCCAGGCCCATCAGGAAGTTCTCGTCAAAAACCTCGCGACGCAAAATCCCGCGCCACGCGCGAAGCAATACATCATACCCAATCACCAGATACGCCACAAAATAAAGCGGCAATGACACATAAAGCGGCAGGGGCGTAAAAGCGGATAAAAGTACACCCGCCGCCGTCAAGGTAAAGGCAAGTAAAATACGGTACAGCACATGAGTCTGCTTGCGCGTCAGGCTCCCCTTCAATCTCCTCATTCCTCAACATGCTCCATTCCCATGCTGATGATATCGCGCACATGATCGTCATCCAGCATATAAAAAATATTCTTCCCTTCCCGACGGAAGCGCACAAGCTTTGAATCCTTCAATATCTTTAATTGATGGCTGACCGCCGACTGACTGACATTCAAAAGAAAGGATATGTCGCCAACACAAAGCTCGCTTTCAAAAAGCGCATACAAAATCTTAATACGCGTCGAATCGCCAAACACCTTAAACAGTTCAGCCAAATCATATAGGTATTCATCCGCAGGCAGACCTTCAAGCACACGCCCCACAGCCTCCTTTTGCAAAACCAACGCATCATCTGTCTTATACTCTTCCCTTTTGACCGCTTTTATCTCTTCCATGTCGCGCCTCCAAACACTTGAATTGTTGTTCATATGTTATTATATTCATGTGTTTCCGCTTTGTCAAGGTTTTTTGCAAAAAAACACTGAATTTTTCTGTAAAATTTTGAAAAACGACTTGTTGCTCATTGACAAGAAAGAGCTGTTCTGTTATAATATATAAAATAAAAGTCATGATGATAAGATAAATTTTCACAAAAGAGAGGATGGAAAAGGAAATGCCTGAATTCCAAAAAATTATTGAAAACGGACTCACCTTTGACGATGTTCTGCTGATTCCGCGCAAAAGCGATGTGCTCCCTGCTGACATTGATTTGCACACACAGCTGACCAAAAAAATCCGCCTGAACACCCCTGTGCTCAGTGCGGCGATGGATACTGTTACCGAAGCAAATATGGCAATTGCAATGGCGCGTGCGGGCGGTGCAGGTGTTATTCATAAGAATATGAGCATCGAAGCACAGGTCGATCAGGTTGAGCGTGTCAAGCGTAACGAAAGCGGTGTCATCACCAACCCCTTCTTCCTGTCCCCCGATAATCTGGTACAGGAAGCCGAGGACCTGATGAATAAGTTTCGCATTTCAGGCGTTCCGATTTGTGATGAGTACGGCAAGCTTGTCGGCATTCTGACCAACCGTGATATGCGCTTCCTTGAAAGCGAAGACTATCAGAAGCCGATTCGCCTTTTCATGTCCTATAAAAATCTGATTACCGCACCCGAGGGTACGGATATTGAAAGAGCGCAGGAAATTCTCCGTCACCACAAGGTTGAGAAGCTGCCGATTGTTGACAGAGAAGGCAAATTAAAGGGACTTATCACCATTAAGGACATTAAAAAATCCCGTGAATACCCGAACTCCGCAAAGGATGCAAAGGGCCGCTTGCTCTGCGGCGCCGCTATCGGCGTCACAGCCAATGTCATTGAGCGCGCAAGCGCACTCATGGCTGTCGGCGTTGACTTCTTTGTTCTTGACTCTGCACACGGTCACTCACGCGGCATTCTTGAATGTGTCAACAAGGTCAAGACTGCATTCCCTGACTGCCAGCTGATTGCAGGCAACATTGCCACCGCCGAGGCGGCTCGCGATTTGATTTCCGCAGGTGCAGATGCCATTAAGGTCGGTATCGGCCCCGGTTCGATTTGCACGACCCGCGTGGTTGCAGGTATTGGCGTTCCCCAGATCTCTGCCATTATGAATGCGGCAGAGGTTGCCGCAAAGCACGGTATTCCCGTCATTGCCGACGGCGGTATCAAGTACAGTGGCGATATCACCAAGGCAATTGCCGCAGGTGCAGATCTTATCATGGTCGGCTCGCTGCTTGCAGGCTGCGAGGAAAGCCCCGGCGAAAGTGAAATTTATCAGGGGCGTCAGTTTAAGGTCTATCGTGGCATGGGCTCTCTTGCCGCTATGGAAAAGGGCTCAAAGGACCGTTATTTCCAAGAAAACAATAAGAAGCTTGTTCCCGAGGGGGTCGAAGGCCGTGTTCCTTATAAGGGACTTGTTGCCGACACCATTTATCAGATGATGGGCGGTTTGCGTTCGGGCATGGGCTATTGCGGTTGCGGTACCATTCCCGATCTTAAAAAGAACGGACAGTTTGTCCGCATCACCGCCGCAGGTCTGCGCGAATCTCATCCCCATGACATCAATATCACAAAGGAAGCCCCGAACTACAGCGTACAGGGCTAATCCAATAAAAACGGGCGCATCTGTCACAAAGCAGGTGCGCCCGTTTTTTTTACAAAACCCCATATATATGGAAAGCGGAGTGTCAATGACACTCCGCTTATTGATAAAATTCATCTGTTTTCGTACCAGGTTTTAACCTCGGACATGGTTTCGTTACCAACCTTCAGAACATGCTCCCAACCGTGTGCGGGACGCTCCCATGTTGTCTGCATGAAGCCGTAGAAATGCTCGTCTGAAATGTGGTCAGCCGCATATTCCATCAGAATCTGTGCATTATCTCTTCTCTTCCATACGCTTGCGGCAGGGACAATATCATAGCCATTCTGGTCAAGAAGATCAATCGCCTTGATTGCATTGTACTCCTCCACCTGAAGAGTTTCACTTTCGTGATACCACCAGACATTCTGCACAACGGTTTTTGGCATCTTCGCCATATATTCGTCTATACGGTCATAGCCGTAGTCGGACCAAACCCATGCGCGCGCATTGTTGCTCTCAACGCACTTAACAAGATGATAAAGGTCCTTCCACCAGGCGTCATACTGCCGAATCACAGCAACATCAAGCGCACGCTGATGAGAAGCCGTTTCCTCATCCATACCGATGTGGACAAACTTCGCGTCAAAGACATCGCAAATTTCGTCAATGACATCCTTGCAAACCTGATGATAAATCGGTGTCGTCAGCATACGGGAATAATCCTTCAGCCATGTATCATGGCTCGCGGAGAAGTTGACCTTCGGAATGACCTCAAAGCCCATTGCACGAAGCTTCGCAAGCTCAACACGCATTCTGTCATGCGACCATGAGCCTGCAACAGCAAGCTCGGGGTGAGATTCATAGAAAAGTGCCTCACCGACATCAAGGACAATGGTGTTAGTCCCGTTTGCCTTCAAATCCAGCATATACTGGTCCCAAACATTACGCTCAAAACGAAGAACAGGGGATGCGTCGCGATTAGAACGATTTTGGCCTCTGTAACGCAGGTTCCCTTCCTCATTCCACATATTCGAGCCCAAATGAACAAGTGTTGTCCACATAAAACGATTGTCCATAGTTAAAGTCTCCTTAAAAATATAATAAAATTTGATGACTCAAAAATTTTGTGACACGCGCGACGCCCTTCGTCAATCACTTCCACCAAAAAATCCGCATCACTATTAAAAATGCGGCAATGGCAGCACCAAGCGCAATCAAAGCATAAATGCCTGTCTTGTGTGGCTTGGCAACGCGAATCGGCGCAACGAACAAAATCGCGGTCGCAGCCAAAACGACTGCATAAACATAAATAGATATAGCAGGAACAAAGAAATACAGACCGTAAAAGAAAGGAAAAATAATTGCCGCCGAGGTCACAGGAAGCCCAAGATAAAATTTCCGAACCTCCTCACTCTCCTTCTGCCTTGTTTCCTCGGTCACATTATAATAGCCAAGACGAATCAAAGCGGCAAGAGTATATACACAGAAAAGCGGCAACCAATAGAAGCCACGAAGCCCTGCGGCATAGCCGATGGCGGTGGGCAGAACACCAAAGCACACAAGGTCAGACAGCGAATCAATCTGGATTCCGTACCGTCTTTCCTCATCGGTTCTGTCCTTCTTTGTGCGTGCAACCCGTCCGTCGAAAAGGTCACAAAAGCCCGAAAAAAGCAAGCACAAAACAGCAACAAACGGATGTCCGGTCGCTGCAAAGCCAAGACCTGAAACACCAGACACCATGCCGATATAAGTCAGCCATACCGTATAATTATAATATCCAATCATCGTAAGCGTTCCTTTCAAGAGCGCATAGATTAATATTGCAAAGGTCAAGACCAATTACAATCATATTTATTTTACAACAATTTGCGCGTTTTTGCAAGGGGTTTTGTGAAAAAAATATCGAAGAGCCACTCTCTTTTATTTATCCCCGGGTCAGCGCCTGTGTCCTCGGTTGACCGTCAGCGGTCAAGAGATGCTTCTTCCTTTACCGCAGATGAGGAACGGCGATGACGCGTGCGACGGCGCGTCCTCTTTCTCTGCGCGCTATCCTGCCTTTTTTTGAGGAATATCGCCTCATCCTCTGCCGTCGCCCTTTCTACTAATTTGCGGGCGCGCCATGTCTCGTCAAAATTGCGGGCAAGTCGCCAGGTGAAAAGCAGTGCGCCGTGCTCATCACAACGGCCAATTTGCTGATATCTGTGTCCCTTGGTGTGCAAGGGCTTGTCCTCGGTTTTCAAAACGCGCGCGCATAATGGGCATTTAATCAGCGAAATTTCAGCATTATCCATCACGGCCTCGGGCGTCTCAAAGCCCTTCTGTCCAATGTCAGACTCACCAAAGCTGATATCCTGTAGCGCCTCGCTTTGCTGTGCTTTATATTCGCGAATCCCTCTCGCAATATCAAGCTTTGCAGCAACCTTGGCGGTAAAATATGCATCGTTGAGCGCATCATGTGCAGGTAAATCCTGCGGCAAATCAAAGTATTCCATCGCATATTCAAGAGAGCGCTGGCGGTTAATGCCGTCTGTCTGCCGATTGAATATAACCTGTAAGTCGTAAACGCGATTCAGCCAGGGAGCAGGAATGCGGTGTGCCCACAAATTATCCTTGAGCATCGGAATGTCGTCAGGGCCCCATGTCAAAAAGACAAAATTCTCTCCGCAAAAGCGCTTGAAGCGCTCAATTGCCTCGGGAAGCGGACAGCCACGGTCGACCATTTCCTGCGAAATTCCTGTCAGAGCCGCCACATGACGCTGCATTTTCTGAAAGAAGCGCGGACGGACAATCAAGCTATAGCTTCCGGCAAATCGCAAATGCTCGTCAAGCTTGACTGCACCAATCTGAATGACCTCACCGCGCAGATGACCGCCAATCCGCTTTTGCACAGCAATGGCTTTTTGTAAATATGCCTGATTCCATTCCAAATCGAGTACAATATAGGTCATCCGCGAAAATCCCTTTCTCTCTTCAGTCACTTCTCCTCTATGGATATCATGACCGTACCTGTTTATTATACTATACCAAACCTTTTCTGTCAATCACCAAAGTGAACTTTTCAAAGAAAAAGCACTTTTCGCATAGCAAAAAGTGCTTTTTTTGAAGCAGCGACTCAATCCTCGTCATCCAGCCTTGCGGCAAGCTCGCGGTTGCGTTCGGGATATGCCGAAAGCATCGGCAGAACATCCTTCCCCGCCTTGCGCTCAAAATAGTTTTTGGAGATTTTCACAACAAGCCCACTCAAAAGAATCAGGGCGGTCAGGTTGGGAAGTGCCATCAAGGCGTTGAACATATCATCAAGACTCCAGACAAAATCCGACTTGGCAATCGCGCCGACAACCAGAAGCAGCACATAAAGCACCTTGAAGACGGTACCTGCTGTTTTTCCTGCTTTTTGTCCAAAGAGATATTCAATTGCCTTCTCTCCGTAAAAAGACCATGCAAGAATCGTTGTGAATGCAAAAAGCGGCAGAATAATCGCAAACATAATTTCGCCAAACAGACCGAATGTCCCCGAAAACGCAGAGGATGCCACGGAAGATGCATCAGCTCCCGCATTGCCGCTGATGTTCATAAAGCAACTGCCATTGGTGCAAAGCAAGGTCAGAGCAGTTAATGTGCAAATAATAAAGGTATCAAAAAAGACACCGAAAACACCCCAAAGTCCCTGCTGAACAGGCTCCTTGGTTTCGGAGGTTGACTGTGCAATTACACCCGAGCCAAGACCTGCCTCGTTAGAGAAAATACCGCGCGCAAAGCCAAAGCGCATGGCGGTCATGAGTGTATATCCCAGAAGTCCGCCTCCGACAGAACGAAGGCTGAACGCGCCCTTGAAAATCAGTGCAAAGGCGTGCGGAACACGCGTGATATTGATTCCGATAATTGAACACGCCATGACAATGAACAAAACCGCCATGAACGGTATGACCATCGACGCAAAACGGCCGATTCTCTTGATACCGCCAATAATCACTATTGCAATAATGACAGCAACCACAATGCCGACAATCACTGCAATGACCTTATCACTGCCGACACGCACAACATTCTGAATGATTCCCGAAATCGAATTGGTCTGCACCATGCCCATGCCAATTGCCGCAAGCAAGCAGCAAGCCGAAAAAACAAGTGCAAGCCATTTCTTCCCAAGTCCGTTTTCGATGTAATACATCGGACCGCCCGAAACATTGCCATCCTTATCTTTTTTGCGGAAATAGTTGCCAAGAACATTCTCGGCGAAGCTGGTCATCAACCCAAAGAACGCAGAAACCCACATCCAGAAAACAGCTCCGGGACCACCCGAAATCATCGCACTGGCGACGCCGACAATATTGCCCGTACCCACTGTTCCCGCAAGTGCGGCAGAAAACGCCTCAAACTGTGAAATAGTCTTTTCATTTCCCGCCTTTTTCGGCTTGTCCTTCTTTTCCTTCTTCTTGAAGGTCGGAACAATTGTTTCAGTAAACACCTTGCCAAATTTCCGTACCTGCAAAAAGCGCGCGCGAACAGACAAAATCATACCCGTCAGCAAAATGGCAATAATCATGGGAATGCCCCACAAAATATTGTCGTTGATAAAGCCGACAATATCATTCAGCTTGTCAATGATATTCATTTTGAACCCCTTTCTTTTTGAGGCTTGTCCCTCATTTATATTCAGTCAACCAAAAAGAAAAAGAACTGCGCATCGCAGTTCCAAAAAAGCCACCGCAAAATTTTGCGACACAATGGCACAAAGACATAGAATATAAGCCCGTAGCTCTGCGGCCTCTCCGTCCTTTTACCTGAGAGATTCACGCAAAATGCGCTTGCCCCTTCGGTATCTGCCTTTCAGCAAGACTTCTCCGGAATGCTATCGCAAAACGGTCTCTTTACCTGAGAGTGTGACTCCGTCGGTGGCATGACTGCCGTTTCCCGTTTTGGTCTTATAGCTTTGATTGCGTATGTATTATACCATCAAAAGCGTCTGCAATATCTCGGTTTTTATGTCTTTTTTGTTATTTTTTTGTAAACACCTTGGCGCTTTTTACATTCTCTTTTGACAAATACCCCCTTCTTTTTTCGCTGTGTGATGGAAAAAGGGGAAGCAGACTTGACAAATGCGTGAATATGTGTTAAAATGTATGGTAATCTTTTTAGAGGAAGTCTTAAAACAAGGACTGATTCCGTCTTTGATAACGAGATAAGACGGAAGAAAGGAACAATATGATTGAAATTGCGATATTGGGACTTGGCACCGTTGGTGGCGGTACCGCTGACCTTTTGGAGTCCCATAAAGAAAGCATTGCGCGCCGTGTAGGCGAAGAGGTGCATATCAAATACATTCTCGACATTCGCGATTTGCCGGAAAGCCCCTATCATGACCGCATTGTTCATGATTATAACATCATCCTCCGTGACCCTGAGGTGAAAATCGTTGCCGAGGTCATCGGCGGCTCGCATCCTGCATTTGAATTTACCTGTCAGGCACTTGAGGCAGGCAAGCATGTTGTCACATCAAACAAGGAGCTTGTCGCCACCTTCGGCGATGTCATTCTGGATATTGCGCACAAAAACGGCGTGCAGTATCTCTTTGAAGCGAGCGTTGGTGGCGGCGTGCCGATTATCAAGCCGCTTCAGACAGACCTTGCCGCGAACAACATCCTGTCAATCAGCGGCATCATGAACGGTACGACCAACTACATTTTAACCCGTATGCTTCAGGGCAGCGCAGATTTTGCAACTGCCTTGCAGGAAGCGCGTCAGAAGGGCTATGCCGAGGCTGACCCCTCTGCCGATATTGACGGCATTGACGCCTGCCGTAAAATCTGCATTTTAACCGCCGTTGCCTATGGCAAAATGATTGATCCGAGCCGCGTACACACCGAGGGAATCTCCGCAATTCGTCGGGAGGATGTCCTCGCCGCCAAAAAATTCGGTGCCGAAATCAAATTGCTCGGTCGCGCCGTCTGTCAGGAAAACAATGACCTTTATATGATGGTCGCGCCCTTCTTTGTATCAAATGAATCACCCCTCGCCCATGTCAGCGATGTATTCAATGGCATATTAGTCACAGGCTCTGCTGTTGAGGATGTCATGTTCTACGGGCGCGGCGCGGGCGCACTGCCTACCGCAAGTGCTGTTGTGTCGGACATTTTGAGCCTTGCTGTCTGCGGCAATAACCGTCCTAATCTCTCCTTTGAGAAGGTCACCGATTATCCCACCGATTTCGGCTTCTTCTCCTGCCGCCGCTATTTAGCCCTGAAGGATACCGACATAAACGCTATCCGTGTGATTTTCGGCGAGGTCGAAATGCTGTCCGAGGAAAATGCAGAGGAAATCTGGATTGTCACCGAGGAAATGACTGAAAACGCGCTGTTAAGCTCGGTTTCAAGGCTCGAAAGCAGCGGTGCTTCTCTCGTTTCACACATTCGCATATTTTAATCACTTATGTTGCACGCGCTCCTGCCGCACTCTCTGCGGCAGGAGCTTTTCTTTTTCTTTGGGCGCGCGCTCGCCGCCCATATTTGACCTCTCGCGAAAGGGAAAGAAGCGTCAGTATATTGATAACGGTCATAAAGGCAAGTAAAATATCGGTTATTTCCCAGACAAGAGAAGAAGCGAGCAAGCATCCGCCGAAAACCGACAGGCAATACAAAATGCGAAAAGCCGTAATTGCCTTCTTACTTCTTGTCAGATACCGCACACAGCTCTCGCCGTAGAAGCCCCAGCAAATAACCGTCGCATAAGCAAAGAAGAAAACGGCAACCGACAAAAGATAGCCTGCGCTTTCGCCATAAACAGAAGTCAGGGTATGTAAGGTCAAGCCAATGCCGCTGATTGTCGGCAGCTCGGGAAAAACAACCAAAATGCTGATGCCTGTCAGGCTGCAAATCAATATTGTATCAACAAAAACCTCAAGCATACCCATTCGCCCCTGCCGTTCAGGCTCGATATTCCCCGAGGTTATGTGTGCCATTGGTGCAGTGCCGCAGCCCGCTTCATTTGAAAGCAAGCCATGCGAAACACCTTGTCTGACCGCGCCCGACACAAAGAAGCCCAAAATACCGCCGCCTGCCGCAAGCGGATGCATAGCCTCGTCCACAATACGCGCAAAAACGCCCGGCAATGCGCTCCGATTCAAAAAGATAACACCAAGACACATTCCCATATATAGTGCGCTCATCAAAGGTACCAGTCGCACCGTTGCTGCCGAAACGCTCTTAACGCCGCCGAAAATGACAAGCGCAGAGAGGACGGCAAGAATGATGCCGTAAGCATATGCAGAACCGCCTACGGTCTCCGTCACACAGGAGATGATGCTTTCGGATTGCAGAAGCCCTCCCATCGCAAGTGAAAGAGCAAGGCAAAGGCAGGCAAAAACGCCTCCTACCGCACTGCCAAGCCTGCCGCCGATGCCATCGCGCATATAATACATCGCACCTCCCTGCCCTGCTTCTGTGCGATAGCGGCAAGCAAGCACAATTTCAGCATATTTGAGCAGCATTGCAATAAACGCACTCACCCACATCCAGAAGAGTGCGCCCGCACCCCCCGACAGCAGTGCCAGAGCAACGCCTGTGATATTCCCGATTCCAAGAGTGCCTGCAAGCGCGACCGAAAGCGCGCGAAGTGAGGCGTTAACCTCTCCTTTGGCTCGCCCCTTCCGCTTGAGCTTAAAGGGCGTCAGACGCAGATAAAACCAAAAGAAAACGCCGCTCCCAAGCAGAAGAACAGACACGCCGCCTGAAAGCACCCTCTCATAAAATTCTATCAATAGCTTCATTTCGCTACTTTTCCTTTCCGCCCTCATGCTTTGAAAGCTTTTCTCTTGCTTGATTTTATGCGGACAGAAGAAAAAAAAGACGCAAACCCAAGCGAGCCTTAAAAAATACCTTCTATCTTCATGTATCGCTCGACGCGCTTCATGCGATTTCGACACCCCCTTTATGCTATACTCAACTTAAAAAATGTTGTATGTGTGCATACAGAACGGGGGTTATGATGATATATGTGATGAGCGACCTGCACGGTCGTTATGAGGCATTTCTTCAAATGCTGGATATCATTGACTTTTGCGAGGAGGACTTGCTTTTTCTGAATGGCGATATCATTGACTGCGGCGAAGCGCCGCTTCGCCTTTTGCTGAATATCAGCTATCGCACCAATGTCTTTCCTGTTCTCGGTGACAGGGAATTTCGTGCGCGTCCGATTTTGCGCGCACTCTATGCAGGTGGCGATCCATTACCGCCTGAGCAGGTGGAGCGTTGGCTTGAGGAAGGGGGCGAAAGCACGCTGCGCGAAATGGATGCCTTGCCGTCCGAGCAGCAAAAAAGTGTCCTTGATTATCTTGATGACTTGCCTATATTTGAGGCAGTCACAGTTCATGATGTCAATTATATTATGGTACATGGCGGATTGGCGGGTTTTTCAGCCGCACGCCGCATGGAAAGCTATCGTGCCGAGGAGGTTATTCTTCCTTCTGCCCCCTTTGGCCGCCGCTATTATAAAAACTCGCGCATTTTGACAGGACATACACCAACCTATCACATGGGCGAATTTCATCGTGGAAAAATGCTTGTAACGCCCTATCAGATTGCACTTGACTGCGGTGCCGCAGAAGGCATCGGGCTTGGCTGCTACTGCATCGAAAGCGGCGAGGAGTTTTATGTAAAAATATAAGAGCTCCTCGTTATTCAAAAACAAAAGCGCAGTTGGTTTTTCTCCTTTTCTCTTGACAAACCTTCTTTTTTCGTGTATAATAGATTTATCAAAATCTTTTATTTATCAGACTGGAGGAAAGTACATGAAGCTCAAAATCATGACCTATAATATTGCACAAGGCCGTTGCTATGCAGATGACTCCAAAATCGCTGACAACGGTTGGGCGCCCGAGGACCTCAGTGCTTGCGCGCAGGTGATTAAGGAGCTTGCTCCCGATGTTTGCGGACTGAATGAGGTCGGTGTTTTCGCAAAGGACAGAAACCCCGCGAATCAACCCGAATTTCTCTCTGCATACACAGGCATGGCGCATCACTATTTTGGCGCGGCACTCCACTTTGTTCCACCGAGTATAGAACGCGATTATGGCAATGCTATTCTCTCGAGGCACCCCATTCTCGAATCCGAAACCATTAAGATTCCCGACCCCGAACGCCGTGATGAAGATGCCTACTACGAAACAAGAGCCATTGCCAAGGTGAAGCTCGATATTGCAGGTGGCATCACAGTTCTGCAAACCCACTTTGGTCTTGCCGTCTCTGAAAAACAGAACGCCATCACTACCCTCTGTAAAATCATTGACGAAACCGAAGGGCCCATCATTCTCATGGGTGACTTCAACATCCGCCCCACCGACTTTTTGCATGAGCATTTGAGAGCAAGACTTTTTGATACCGCCGATATCCGCAAGGGTGAATACTTAAAAACCTACCCCAGCTATACGCACAAAGAAAGTCGCTCTGAGAATTTCCCTGACTGCAAAATTGACTATATCTATGTGTCGGAGCACTTCAAGGTCAATTCGATTGTTGCACCGCAACATCGGGCTTCCGACCACTACCCCTATGTCACAGAGCTTGAACTCGAAGAGGCTTAACTCATTGTTTTACGCGCCCGACCTTTACGGTCGGGCGCGTAGCTTTTACCATAGCGCATAATGCGCGCGATTGACATAGGAATATGCACTGTTAAAAAACAAATCAACGGTCAAAAGTACGGAAAACGGTATCAGAACCGCATAAAGAACAGGACGGCGAACCGAATATAAGAAACGCATAATCGGCAAAAAACAATAGCGCATGAAAAGCAAAACCAAAAACCCCCATATAAAAGCAAACAAAAGACAAATATAAGTGCCGACATGAAGTGGCAGAGCGCTATAATCCCACATCACCACGCCAAACCCGTAGTCTAAAAGAACCCCAATCAAAAGCTCGCTTGCAGTACAAATAAGCCCCCCGAGCACAAGATAAAGCGCATATCTCCATACCGTGCGCAAAACGCTTCTCGGCTCTTTCAGGCTGTAAGAAAAAAATCTCATTCTTTGAGGAACGCCCAAAATGAGATAAGTCCCCATAATACCAAGCCCATAAACAGGACATAGAGGTAACATAAGAAAACCCCTGTCGCAAATTCCTCTGCCTGTCGCATAAAAAAAGACCTCCTCCAATACCCAACCGAAAAAAGAAAAAATCAAAAAGGCGGCATACAAAACCGCCCCGCGCCCCGCGCCTGCTTCTCTGGCTCTTCCCTCTTGCATAAAAACACTCCTTTCCATATATTTCATTATGGACAGGCAGTGTTTTTTTATACAACCCCTTCAATTCATTTATCATGATACTGAATCTATAAAAGAGGCACCGTTTCAGAATGATTGTCCATTAAGACTATCACGCTGAAACAGTGCCTCTTTTGATTCTGCCGCGCCTGAATGGAACGGCATTGAAAATTTTATTTGTTTGAATATGTCACGGTATATTGCTTGGAAAGAAACTCATTGACAAGCTCAAAGGTCAGATTTTGCTCAACCAAATTTTCAATATAATTCTTCCCGTATTGCTCTTCATACATCTCTCTGATTTGGTCTTCAGTATAGTTCGCGCCCTGTGAAGAAGCATATTCAACCTCTTCCTTGAGGAATTTGTCAACCTCTTCCTTCATGGTTTCGGCGTCAACGGTCAGCTCATACCGCTCGGCAAGAAGCCAAAGAATGAGCTGCTCCTTAACAACATCCTCCGCCTTCTTTTTGAAGAACGCATCGACATCAAAATTCTCGGTATTCTCTGTAATGCCCTCTGACTGAATCACAAAATCAGCCAAGTCCTTGAATGAATACCCATAATTTGCATAATATTGCATATAATATTCAGCTTGCTCTCTGAAGCTTTTTTGATAGTTTTCTACTTCCTTTTTCGGAAGCTGTACGACCGTCGCGCCCTCTAAGAGTCTTTCCCATGCCGTTGAAAGCTTGAGGTTTTCAACCTCCTCGTCGCGCATCGCTTGCATTTCATCCAAAAGGTCCTTTTTGAAAGCCGCGACAACATCCTCTTCCTTTGTCTCAAACTTCACGGTATTGGTCACAAAGTCAGCAGTCAGCTCAGCAGGCACCACTTCCTTAATCGACTCTACCCACACATAAAACTTGACGGTTTTTCCTGCAAGGTCGGGGCTTGACGGATAAGGATTAGGAAAGGTGGCCTGCACAGGATGCGCCTGTAATTCAATCAAATCGGTAACGGTCACCTTCATCGAAACCGTGTCCTTCTGCTTATCACCCGTGATATCATATTTAGCATCGAAAAGCTTGCTGTCACCAACATTCATGCCAACCACCGCTGTCACAAACTCGGTGCCGAAATCGCAGCTTGCAAGATTCACCAGTACATTCTCTTTTTTCTCGGACTTGGTTGTATTATTTTGCAAATAAGTTGCCTCATAAGAAATATGAATCAGGCTATCTGCCGCAACCGTCAGGGATGTATCAGTGCTGGGAATAAATGTTTGATTCGGTATTACGCCGATAAGACCTTCTTCAAAGCCCGAAATGAACTGTCCGCTTCCCAGCGTCAGAGGATAGGGATTGCCAAAATCCATAGCTGTGCCACCCTCAAAAGCAGTCTCCTGACCGTCCTTTTCGGTAACACCCTTATAATAAATCATAACCGTATCGCCGTCCTTTGCAGCGCGATCAGTCACATACTTCGGCGTACCGTAATAAGTCAGAAGACTCAGAATCTCAGCATCCAACTCTTCATCTGTCACGGTTTTTGAAAAATCCGCCTCAACAGTCTGATTCATATAAAGACTTTCGGCAACTGTCAGATATTTCTCATGCGCGCAGTTCTTATAATCAATCCCGCCATCCTTGCCATCGTCACCGCCAGAGCAGGCAACTATGCTGAACAGCATCATAAGGGAAAGCACGAGCGCAATCCCGCGCACCGCTATTGTAAACTTTGTTTTACACATAATAAATCCTTTCAACATCATCATTATTGCAAAACAGGCTGACGCAGACGCACAATCTCCGCCACTGCCTTTTGCAATTGGTTGTCATCAAGGTCATCTCTCAAAAAGGCATTTACCGAAGCCGCTTCTTCACTCAACTCTTCAATAATATCGGGAATTACACCGATGCCCTCATAGTTCGCGCCAAAGGGCGGGTCATAACGGGCAATTGAGATGGTAAACGCACTTCCGTCACCAAAATCAAGCACAGACTGCATGGTTCCCTTCCCGTATGTAGTCACGCCGATAATGGTTGCCACCTCGTAATCGCGAAGTGCCACTGTGAACAATTCTCCTGCACTTGCCGTATATCCGTCGCAAAGAACAGTCATGGGCAAGTTCACAAAATGTCCGTCCCCTGCAACAATGGATTGCGACGGCATCAGCGTTTTGGGTGCGTAGCGGATATGGGCAATGGCATTGCCGTCAGGCAAAAGGTAATCCAAAACGCTTATGATGGCGTTCAGCTCGCCACCCGGATTACCGCGCAAATCAAAGACAAGCCCCTTCGCGCCCGATTCAATCAGAGAATCAACCGCTTCCTTGAATTGCTCGAAGGTCTTGCTGTCAAATTGCTCAATTTTCACATAACCGATTTCAGCGTCCTGTTCAAGTAAACGATAGGTAACACTAACACCTGTAAGCGGCATTCTCACCATTGAAAAATCAATTTGCTGATTGTCGCGAAGAACCGTAACCGTCACAGCCGTACCGGCCTCTCCGCGAATGCGATTGACAAAATCATAATAGCCAATATCTTCAAGAGAATTGCCATCAACAGAAATCATATAGTCACCGGGCAATATCCCTGCCTTTGCCGCAGGAGAATCCTTAAATACCGAAAGGACTTGCACGGTTTCTTGTATTGAATTATAGGAAACATAAACTCCAATACCGATGAATTCAGCGTCATAATCGGTCTGATAGTCCTCATATGCCTCTTTGTCAAGATAGACGGCGTACTTGTCACCCGTTGCAAACTGAAAGCAGGTAAGAACCGCGTCTGTCAAGGCCGTCTCGTCTGTTTTGTCAATCGTTTTAGAAAAATATTCATCAAAAAGTGCTTTGGTCTGACTGATCAGCAGCTCATTTTCGGGAAGATCGCCAATATAAAAATTGCGATAATAAAATTCCATGTTGCGCAGCTTTGTGGCAGTCAAGGTATTTGGAGCAAAATGGCTAATCAGCTCATTGGACACAGGTGTCTGAAAGTCAATTTCCGTATCCGTGTTATCGGTTTCACCTTCATCTGATGTGCTGCCATCTGCAATATCTGTTTCGTTTTGCTTTGCAGACTCGCTCTCCGACTCGTCAGATGCCTCCGATGATGAATCAGCCGCAAGGGAATCAGTGTCGCTATCGCTTGCCAACATGCTCTCGGATTCACTCGGGTTCCCGGACGGCTGACTCACATCACCGCAAGAAAAGAGTGCGAAAGCCATCAAAAAGGCAAGAAGTAAGCTCGTTGCTTTTTTCATGAATATCATCTCCGTTCAAACCATTGCACATCAAGCACTCTGTGAGTGCTCAAAGAAGTCGAATGTCGTTTAGCCCTCTGTCGTATCTTCGGTCTTATCTTCTGTTTCCTGCTTTTCTTCGACAGTCAGATGTTCATAAAGATAGGCGTTCACCTTCTCGCTCAAAATAGCTTGCCGAATGGTACTCTCGAGATATTCCGCACCGTAAATCTTGGTCAAGGATTCTTCGGTATAGCCTGCAAAATATCCTGTTTGCTGATAGTAAGCCATTTCCTGCTCATATATGAACTCATCCATATATTTTGAGCGGTCTTTTTCATATTCCTCATCGGTCACCGCCAAGCCTTCATTGCGCACAATCGTATAGTAAACCAAAGAGTACTTGATTGCGTCTTTGGCTTGATCGCGGAAATAGGTCTTATAGTTGGTCTTTTCGGGCAAAGAGTAATATTTGATTACAAAATCATTGAGGTTATCTGCGCCAATTTGCTGGTTGTATTGCTCATAATAAGCGCGCGCCTCCTTGACCATACTGTCATAATATTCATCAACCAGACCGTCAGGGTATTTCTTCACCTTGAGGTCTTCGTAGAAGGATTCAAAAAGTGCGCCGATCGCCAGAGAGCGCAATGTGTTATCATAGCTATCCTGCAAGGTTTTACGAACGCGATTCAAAAATGACTTCACAATGTCATCCTTGTATTCGTCATCCTTTTCAGGCTTATATTTCAAAGTGTCCTTGACGATTTTTTCGGTCAGAAGCTCATCTGCCGTACCTGCAACACCGTTAATGCAGACATGGAAGGTGACTTCCTTTTCCTTGAATTCAGCTAACCCGTAATCTTTAGGATAAGTCAAGGTGAAGGTCACAGGGTCCTCTTCGACAGCAAAGAGAATGGTCAGATTAAAGGTGACCTTATCCGGTACGCCATCGTCATTTGCATCAAAGGTGGTCGAAAAGCTCTGATTGCTCTTGCCAATCTTCTTTTGAAGCATCTTATCTATAAAATCGTCGCCGTATGTTCCCTTTTCGGCAAGCTCTGTCAAATCCCAGCGTTCAGCGTCCGACTGCTTGTGTGTCTTCCACACATCTTTGCCGTTTTCTGTGACCTTATAGCTGTAGGAATAGGTCACATACAAAATCTGATCTTCCTCAACATCGCCGCTTGTTTTCTTTTCAAGCGAGCGTTCAGTAGAAATACCAATCAGGTTTTTGTTGAAATCTTCGCTAAAGCTGAGTGTGTCTTTTGCAAGATCGTATGCCACGGCGCCGGATGCATAGTTGGTTTTTAATTCTTTGATTTTACCATTTTCAAGAATGGTTGCGCGATAATAAAGCGAAACAATATCATTCTCTTCAACAGTTTTATCATCCAAATAAACCTCTACACCGTAATTTCCAAGAATCTCACGGACATAAGCATCGACCGCTGCATCATCAACGGGGTCAGGCATTTCAACCTCAACCGTCTGATTCAAATATTGATCCGATGTCAGCGTGATGTACTTTGAAAGGTCTTCCTTCATAAAATCAAACTCGTCATTACCGCAGGAAGTCAGTAATGCAGGCAAAAGCATCAGAGTGCAAAGCACAAGAGAAATCAGCCGTCTTTTTAACATTTTCATAAAAGCTCCTTTTCTTTTCAACTCATCAATCAGCACGAAAGCTGTCTGCCGCCTGTGTCGCCAGGGTGTCACATCTTTCGTTATATGCATGACCGTCATGCCCCTTTACCCAAACGAATGTGACCTCATGCCGTTCGAGAAGTGTCAATAGTTTTTCCCACAAATCAGGGTTTTTCGCAGGCTCCTTACCGCGCTTCCATCCGTTCTCACGCCATTTGTAAGCCCACCGCAATGTCACCGCATCCACAAGATACTTGGAATCCGAATAGAGCGTGACAGTACAAGGCTCCTTCAGCCTTTCAAGGCCCACAATCGCCGCCATCAGCTCCATACGGTTGTTGGTAGTCTCCTTCTCGCCTCCGCTAAGCGGAAGCTCATGTTCGCCGTAAACAATAATTGTCCCCCATCCGCCGGGACCGGGGTTACCTCGGCAAGCACCGTCGGTATAAATATCTACGTGTTTCATGCGCCCTCTTAAAAATAAAGACGGAAAAACAAGAGGCTTTTCCGTCTTTAAGAAGTTATTTGATTGCCTCGGCTACGGAAGTTATTCAGCTGTGGCAGTGCTTTCGGTTTCGCTCTCGCTTTCGGACTCGGAATCAGATTCAAATTCCGATTCTGATTCGTCCTCACTGCCGCTTTCGCTTTCAGTCTCGGTTTGTTCTGTAACCGAAATATAAATCTTATCTGAATCGAGGTCACCTGCAAGAGTCTGCATCACCTTGTCCCACAGCTTCGCTTCAAGAATTGCCTCGGTGTAGGAATCATAATCCAGCTTTTCCTCGGAGCACTCTTCCTTAATCGAAGCAAGCTCCTTGTCACTGAAGTCGGGAATGTTCAGCTCGTCTGCCAG
This sequence comes from Eubacteriales bacterium, assembly GCA_045649045.1. Taxonomy (GTDB): domain Bacteria; phylum Bacillota; class Clostridia; order Oscillospirales; family CAG-272; genus UBA1740. The sequence continues at coordinate 1,126 of JAZRPF010000023.1, read as the reverse complement.
ATAATGAAGGAGAATGCGCTCCTTAATCTTGGTCTCGCACTCCTCGTGGAGTCCCTTCTTCCAATCCTTACCGTAGCTTTCCTGCATCCATTCGGTAAAGGTCTTGCCGAATTTCAAGCCAAGCTGCTCATACAGATGGCAGTTTTGCTCGTAATTATAGTGGCAGTTCTCTTCTGCTTCTTCATAGTAGGTCGCCAAAACAGAGTTCGGCACCTCAATTTCAGCCTTGTCCATAAGATACGCCCAGATGGCATTGTACTTGTTGAATTTCTTTTCTTCCTCGTATGCATCCATCAAATCAGCAAGAACCTTTGCCTCGTAGGATTCATACAAATCCTTGCCCTCTTCTGCCTTGTATTCCTTGCCATCGTCGCCAAGCTTCTTGGCAACCTCTTCAAAGGGCAGATAGCCGTCAACCACAACATAGAAGGTTGCTTCTTTGCCTTGCAGCGCAGCAGTCTTATAATCATCGGGGAATGTGTACTTCACAGCAACGTCGTTCACAACATAGTTGACAGTCACCTTTGCTGTTGCATCGTACTCGACATCACTAACGATAATCTTCAGGTTCTCAACCGTGAATTCCTCTGCAACGCCACTCTCAACAGCTTTATCGCGGAAAAGATTTGCAATCTCGTTGTCATCACCCAGGTCGACGCGGTAGTTTGTCGTAAAGGTGTAATCAGAATAGGTTTTGGTTACATCCTTGCCATTCTCTTGTACCGTATAGGTTGTTTTTGCTGTCAGGTAAACAATCGAATCAGCCTTGACCTCACCCTTCTTTGCAAAAGAGGTGTTGTTCGGAATTGTACCAATCAGCTGCTCGGCAAAATCATAGGTAAAGCTGCCGGGTGCCACAAAAACAGCAGAAGGCTGTACGGTCTTGTTGTCCAGATTGGAAGCACCGCTAATCGGCTTGCTGTCCAGATTGGAAGCACCGCTAATCGGCTTGCTGTCATCGTTTGTGATGCCGTAGTAATAGATATAACCAAGTGCGTGCTCGGGAATTTCCTTATCCTTAATGTAAGCATCGTTTTCCTTGGTCTCGGTTTCCTTTTTGCCGGACTCGGTCTCGGTTGCGGTATCAGTGTCGGATTCACTCTCCGATTCCTTTACAGGCTCATAT
>JAZRPF010000022.1:0-21460 GCA_045649045.1 Eubacteriales bacterium | reverse complement strand
GTCCTCAAAATCCGAGGGAGTATAGGTTTTGGGTAATTCTCGTCTCATGAGATTTTATCCTTTCTGATTTTGCAGTTGGTCAAAAGCATATAAAAAGCGCCCCGAGCAAGCCGTCGGGGCGCTTTGTGCGCGGTACCACCCTAATTTCATGTGAAGCAATTTCACATCTCATTATGTCCATAACGCAGAGCTGCGGCGGACTCTACACGCACAAGGCTTTCTGTCCGCAGACTCCAAGGTGACTTCAACCGTCCGAGGTGACGGGCTTGCACCAAGCGCCCGCTCTCTGAACACCCATTCGGTCTACTATTCCTTTTCACAGTCGTATCAGTATTCTGTCATATTATAGCATGAGTGGTGCCACTTGTCAAGAGGTAACAAGAAAATTCTATCTTGGGGCGGGCGTTAAATACGGCTTTGGGTGTTGACCTTTGCCCCGAAAAGTAGTATAATGCTAAATAAATGATAAAACCGTAAGGACGGATTCGATATGTTCAAGACTGTATTTGTCAATGGCGGATCGCGCGGAATCGGGCGCGCCGTTTGTGAAATGTTTGCAGAAGAGGGCGCACGCGTAGCCTTTACCTATCTGCATAGCGAGGAGGAGGCAAAGGCACTTGCAAGCAAAATAGGCGGACTTGCCATTCGTGCCGATTCGCGTCTTTCAAGTGAGGTGCATTCTGCCTTCTCTTATGCCGAACAAAAGCTCGGATTTATTGATACGCTTGTCAACTCTGCCGCCAAGTCGGAATTTCGTCTGTTTACCGATATTGACGACTGTGCGTGGCGTGATATGATGGCGGTCAATCTTGACGGTTATTTTTACTATATACGCGAGGCGCTTCCTGCCATGATTCGTGAAAAGAAGGGAAGAATCATCAATATTTCTTCGATGTGGGGACAGGTCGGCGCATCCTGCGAGGTGCATTATTCGGCATCAAAGGCGGCGGTTATCGGTCTGACAAAGGCACTTGCCAAGGAGGTCGGCCCGTCCGGCATTACCGTCAACTGCGTGGCACCCGGTGTCATTGATACTGATATGAACCGCGCCCTTTCGGATGCCGACAGACAAGCACTCACCGAGGAAACGCCGCTCGGATGCATGGGGACACCCGAGGATGTCGCGCGCTGTGTGCTTTTTCTGGCAGGCGAGGGTGGCCGCTTTATCACGGGACAGGTGCTTGCCCCTAATGGCGGATTCGTCATTTGAAAAAAATCAGAAAAAATTTCAAAAACCACTTGACACTGCACAAAAAGCGTGTTATAATACTAAAAGAATCAAATGATTCGCCGAAGCAGAACATCCGTTCTCACCTTACCGCCCGAGGCGCGTATGGTCCATAGCTTGATTTTTACGGTCTTTTTGCCGTGATAATTGTGCGCGTACGGATGTTCCGTACGCCATTTTTTTATTTGGAGGTATCAGGTCATTAGCGCGAAAGAATTGCAAATCAATGATGAAATCAGGGTAAAGGAAGTTCGTTGTGTCGGCCCCGACGGTGAGCAGAAGGGTATCATGAATATTGATGATGCCAGAGAAGCCGCCTATTCCGCAGGATACGACCTCGTTCTGATTGCGCCGACGGCAAATCCGCCTGTCTGTCGCATCATGGATTACGGAAAGTTCCGCTTTGAGAACGAGAAACGCGAAAAGGAAGCACGCAAGAAGCAGCAGATTGTGAAGGTCAAGGAAGTGCAGCTTTCCTGCCGTATTGATACCCACGATTTCAACACGCGCGTCAATCAGGCACGCAAGTTCTTGAGTGACGGAGACAAGGTTAAAGCAATTATTCGGTTTAAGGGACGCGAAATGGCACACATGGAGATTGGCAGGGAAGTCCTGCAACGCTTCATGGATGCGTGCGCTGACCTCGGCGGTTCCGATAAGGGACTGACGACCGAAGGACGCTTCATGTCTACCGTATTGACACCCGTTAAAAACAAATAAGCGGAAGAATCCGCAGAATGTGCGCCTCGGCGTATTTTTATGAAAAAGTAAGGAGAAAGAACCATGGGAAAAATCAAGACACATAAAGCGTCGGCAAAAAGATTTTCGCTGACTGCATCAGGAAAGGTGAAGATGAACCATTCTCATCACCGTCATAACCTTGGACTTAAAACAGCAAAGCGCAAGAGAAGCCTCCGTCAGGGCGCTATTCTCAGCAACAGCATGGCACCTGCCATCAGAACCCTGATTCAGAAGTAATCTGCATAACGAGTATTTGGAGGATATAGAAAATGGCAAGAGTTAAGGGCGCAATGATGACGCGCAAAAGAAGAAAGAGCGTATTGAAGGCTGCAAAGGGCTATTGGGGTGCAAAGAGCAAGCACTTCAAGATGGCGAAGCAGGCTATTATGAAGAGCGGCAATTATGCATTTGCAGGCCGCAAGATGAAGAAGAGAGATTTCCGCAGACTGTGGATTACCAGAATTTCTGCTCAGGCAAAGGCTTGTGGCATGAACTACTCCACATTTATGAACGGCTTGAAGAAGGCAGGCATCGACCTCAACCGCAAGATGCTGGCTGAAATCGCCGTCTATGACAAAGAGGCTTTTGCCGCTTTGGTTAAGAGTGCGAAAGAGGCTCTTTGAGCATAATCGGTTTGACCGCGCGCATACGCACGCGGTCAAACCTTTTTTCATGATATCAGACGGAGGGTAAGCATTATGTACAAACTGCCCGAAATAAACGAGGTCATCACATCAAGAAAGAATCCCTTTCTTCTGAAGATGGCATCCTTAAAGGAAAAGAAATACAGAGATACCTACGGCGTTTTTTTAATTGAAGGTGAGAAGCTGGTTTTTGAAGCCTTTGAAGCGGGAATTGTACCCGACGAGCTTTTGGTTGCTGAAGGACAGCTTGAAAGGCTCACGCCCTTTTTGTCGGCGCTTCTTGCCAATAAACAGGGGCGTATGCCGCGCATCACCTGCTTTGCCGACAGTTGCTTTGAAAAAATTTCTACCGAAAAAGCACCAGAAGGTGTCATTGCTGTTGCAAAACATCTTGACTTTTTCGGAAAATGTATTAAAATAGATGGTAGACAAGTTGATTTGTCTGTCCTCCCGCAAGAAGAAACGGCACTTGTGCTATACGATATCAGAGATCCTTCCAATCTGGGCGCAATCATGAGGAGCGCACTTGCATTCGGTATAGAGCGCATTTTGCTTGCAGGCTCGTGTGTGGAGCTTCACAACCCCAAGACCATTCGCGCATCCATGGGTGCGGCTTTCCGCTTGCATTACGCATATGTTGAGGACTTTGCCGCCTGTGCCGATGCTTTGCACGCGCAAGGCCGCCGCCTTCTTGCCGCAGAGCTGAAGGAGGGTGCAAGGCCCTTGCAGGACATCGGTGTTCAGCGCGAGGATGTTTTTGTCATTGGCAACGAAGGACACGGCATACCGCCCTTTGTTTCGGCTATGTGCGATGCAAGCGTCTATATTCCGATTGCCGCCGCCTCTGAATCACTGAATGCTTCGGTTGCCGCTTCGATTCTTCTTTGGGAGCAATCGAAGGTCATGTCACTTCACGGATGAGGTAAGCTTTCATGTTGTTTTTTAAGAAGAACCAGGAGCTTCTGAGGTTCATATGGTTAAGTCTTTCCTGCAAGCCGGGAACGACGGCATTTGCACGCCTCTTGAAAAGCGGACTTGATATTCCAAACGGTGTTTATGAGGCAGATGACGGGATACTTGAAGCGCTCTTTCAAAAGGGTAGCAAAATCCTTTCATCCCTCAAAAATAAAGAGCTTGGTCAAGCCGAGCGTATTCTCAATTATTGCGAGGCAACCTCAATCAAAATTATCACCTACGGTAGTGAAGCCTACCCCAAGAAGCTTTCGGAGATTGATAATCCGCCCGTCCTTCTTTATTGCAAGGGTACACTTCCTTTTGAAGAGGAAAAGCTTTCTGTCGGTATCGTCGGGACAAGAAGTATGACTGCCTACGGAAAGAAATACGCCTTTTCGATTGCCTCTGCATTAGCATCAACGGGAAGTGTTATTGTAAGCGGTATGGCACGCGGCATTGATGGAGTTGCATCGGCAGCTGCTATCTACGCTAAGGGAAAAACCGTTGTGGTGCTTGGATGTGGCATTGATAAGGTCTATCCGCCGGAGCACCGCAGACTGTATATGGAAATCGCACGAAACGGTGCGGTGCTGTCCGAATATCCGCCCGGCTATGTGGGCGACAGATATTGCTTTCCTGTCAGAAACCGACTTATCAGCGCACTCTCTGACGGACTTTTTGTGGTGGAGGGTGACTCCATAAGCGGTGCGCTCATTACCGCAAAGGCGGCAACCAAGCAGGGAAGGACGATATTTGCTTTACCGGGTGCGGTTAATCGTGTTACAAGCGAGGCACCGCAACTTCTTCTGAAGGGTGGCGCTCATGTCGCCGACTGTGCAGATGATATTCTGAAGGCACTTTATATAGAATATCCTCATGATGAAATGGTACAGCTTCTTCAGCAGAAGGAGCCGAGCGTCGAGCTTATCGACAGCGTGCTTGATTATTACGGCGTTTATAACGAGCGTATGTCTCCCCTGTCCCGAAAATCAGCACCTGCCGCCGATGCATTCCCCGCTTCAACCACCGCACGCTATCAAAGGAAAAGAAAAGAGACAATTGAAGACAGACAAGCTGCACCCAAGACGGTTGTGGCGCAAAGTAAACCGCTTGACGAGCGCTTGCGCGCTGTCTATGAGGCACTTCAAAACGATAAGGCACTTACAATTGATGACATACAGGCACTTGTCCCGCATATTCAGATGCGAGAGGTGATATCGTCGCTTTCTAAACTCTCAATGCAGGGACTTGTCAAATCGACATCGGGCGAGCGGTATAAACGAAGCTCCTCCGAGATAGAATGAAAATAGCAGAACCAAATGCTGAAGCACTTGGTTTGACCGAAAGAAAGGAAAGTTTTTGAATATGGCGAATCTTGTCATTGTCGAGTCACCGAATAAAGCAGGCGCAATTCGCAGTTATCTCGGCTCTAATTATATTGTGATGGCTTCAAACGGACACATCCGCGACCTGCCCAAAAGTACACTTGGTGTGGATATTGAAAATGATTTTGAGCCTCACTATATCAACATACGCGGTAAGGGAGATATCATTCGCGCCTTGAAAAAGGAAGCCAAAAATGCCAACAAGGTTTTCCTCGCGACAGACCCTGACCGTGAGGGTGAGGCAATTTCATGGCATCTGGCGCATGAGCTGGGCATTCCCGAAGGGAAGAGCTGCCGTGTGACCTTCAATGCCATTACGAAGGATGTCGTCAAGGAAGCCATCAAGCATCCGCGTGCCATTGATAAGAATCTTGTCAATGCTCAGCAGGCTCGTCGCATTCTTGACAGAATTGTCGGCTACAAATTAAGTCCGTTCCTTTGGACTCATGTCAAGAGCGGTCTTTCCGCAGGTCGCGTGCAGTCTGTCGCAACGAGAATCATTGCCGAGCGTGAGGCAGAAATCCGCGCGTTTATTCCAAAGGAATACTGGACACTTGATGCAAGCTTTGAAACGGCGGGCGGCGAAAAGCTGACCACGCATTTTTACGGTACACAGAAGAAAAAAATAAAGCCCGAATCCCGTGAGGATATTGATAAAATTCTCGCGTCGGTGCAGAATGCCTCTTTTACGGTTTCTGATGTCAAGCAGGCGCGCAAGTTCAAAAATCCTGCCGCACCCTTCAACACCTTTACCATGCAGCAGGAAGCATCAAAGAAGCTCGGCTTTCAGGCACAGCGCATCATGAAGGTAGCACAGGAGCTTTATGAAGGTATTGACCTCGGCCGCGAGTTTGGCGGAGTTCAGGGCCTTATTACCTATATGCGTACCGACTCGGTCCGCGTTTCCGAGGAAGCGCAGACAGCGGCACTTGAGATGATTCGCCGTGAGTACGGTGACGAATTCTGCCCCAAAACCCCTCGCGTCTATAAGACAAAGGATTCCGCACAGGATGCACACGAGGCGATTCGCCCCTATAATGTCAATATTACACCCAAGCAGATTCGCAAATCGCTTTCCTCCGACCAATACAGACTTTACAAATTGATTTGGGAGCGTTTTCTTGCAAGCCAGATGGCATCTGCAATTCTCAATACCGTTTCTATTGATGTTGAGGGTGGTGGCCACTTCTTCAAGGCAAACGGCTATACCGTTCAGTTCCGCGGTTATATGGCGGTTTATGAGGAAGAAGCAGATGACGGTGCAAACGATGAAAACGGCGTTCTGACACGCCTGCCCGCATTGACGGCAGGAGAAACACTTGCTCTTGAGGAGCTTTTGCCGCAGCAGCATTTCACCGAGCCGCCTCCGCGTTATACCGAGGCATCCTTAATCAAGTTTCTCGATGAAAACGGCATTGGCCGTCCAAGCACCATCACCACCATTATCACGACAATATTTGCCCGCAGCTATGTGAAGCATGAGGGCAAATCGCTTGTGCCGACTCCGCTTGCCGAAGCAATTACAGCGCTTATGCGTGAGAATTTTCCCGAAATCATTGATTATGAATTTACCGCTTCAATGGAAAACAGGCTGGATGAAATCGAAAACGGCGATGCAACGGTATTGGATGTCCTCTCTCCCTTCTATCGCGATTTTGAGCAGTCGCTTGCACGCGCAAACGAACAGACGGCTCATCAGAATATTGAAATTCCGCTTGATGAATCACCTTATAGCTGTGATAAATGCGGTCGGAAAATGGTCTATAAGAACGGCAGATACGGACGCTTCCTCGCTTGCCCCGGTTATCCCGAATGTAAGAATACAATGGCGATTGACAAGGACGGCGCACCCGCTGTCAAGAAAGAGGAGAAGTTAGAGCTTGCAGACTTCAAATGCGAGCTTTGCGGTGCTGAAGTCGTGAAGCGTCACGGTCGCTTTGGCGATTTTTACGCCTGCGCGAACTATCCGTCCTGTAAATATACCAAGCAGATTTTGCAGTCAATCGGCGTTGCTTGCCCCGATTGCGGCTCTGCTGTTGTGACCAAGCGCGGTCGCGGCAAGATGTTCTTTTATAGCTGTGAAAATTATCCTAAATGTCAATTCTCGTCATGGGATTTGCCTCTGAATGAGAAGTGTCCCGATTGCGGTCAGATGCTCTATCGTCGCAAGGGGCGTCAGATGATTGTCTGCAAGACAAAGGGCTGTGAATACCGCCGTGATGCTGAACCTGAAAAAGAGGCCTCCAATGAGGGTACAAACGAATGACAAAGCATAGTGTCAAGGTCATTGGCGCAGGACTTGCAGGATGCGAGGCGGCATGGCAAATTGCGAGGCACGGTGTTCCTGTTTTGCTTTATGAAATGAAGCCGAAGAAGTACACTCCCGCACATAAAAGTCCCGATATGGCAGAGCTTGTCTGCTCAAATTCCTTTCGCGCCTCGGATGTCACCAATGCTGTGGGACTCTTGAAGGAGGAGCTGCGGCAGGTTGGCTCGCTGATTATGGAGGCTGCAGATGCCACCCGCGTTCCGGCGGGCGGCGCACTTGCAGTTGACCGCCATCTCTTTTCGTCTTATGTAACCGAAAAAATCAAGTCGAATCCCTTGATTACCGTCATTGAGGAAGAGATAACCGCCTTGCCCTCGGACAGCTTGACTGTTGTGGCGAGTGGCCCCTTGACAAGCGATGGGCTTGCAGGTGCGATTGCGGAAGCAACAGGCGAGGCTTCACTTCATTTCTTTGACGCGGCTGCACCCATTATTGATGCGGAAAGTATTGACTTTTCAATTGCCTATTTTGCATCCCGCTACGGCAAGGGTGACGGCACCGATTACTTGAATTGCCCCATGAACAAGCAGGAATACGATGCCTTTTACGACGCGCTCATTCATGCTGAAACGGCACATCTGAAGGAATTTGACGAAACCGAGCTTAAGGTTTTTGAGGGCTGTATGCCCATCGAGGTGATGGCATCCCGTGGCTACGATACCATGCGCTACGGTCCGCTTAAGCCTGTTGGACTGCCACTTCCCGATAGCGGCAGGGAGGCATATGCCGTGGTACAGCTTCGCCGCGAAAACAAAGAGGGCAGTATGTATAATCTTGTCGGGTTTCAGACACACCTGACATTCGGTGAACAAAAAAGAGTGTTCAGGATGATTCCCGGACTTGAAAATGCAGAATTTTTCCGCTACGGTGTGATGCATAGAAATACCTATCTGAATTCTCCCGAGCATCTCACTCCTACCTATCGCATGAAGCACGCACCGCACCTCTTTTTTGCGGGGCAGATGACAGGTGTCGAGGGCTACATTGAGTCGGCGGCATCGGGCTTCACAGCAGGGCTTGCGGCGGCAAGAGCGGCACTTGCGCTTGAAGAATTTATTTTTCCGCGCGAAACCGTCATCGGCGCACTTGCCTTCCATGTCAGCGAGGGCGAGAACACCGCATTCCAACCGATGAACGCCAATTTTGGTATTGTTGCATCCTTTGATAAAAAAATCAAAGGCGGCAAGCGCGGTCGAAAGGAAGCGTATGCAAGCCGTTCTCTTGAATGGTTTGCCGAGAACAAAGAAAAATTTTTGCCGCCGAAGGCGTGATTGCACTTACGCCTCACGGTCGCAAGAAAGGTTGATTGAGCATGAAAATCATACTCGATGCAATGAGTGGCGATTATGCCCCAAACGAAGTATTAAAGGGTGCCGTACAGGCACGCGACGAGCTTGGAAGCGAGCTTGTCCTTGTCGGTCGCAAGGAGGTTATCCTTCGTGTAGCAGAGGAGGAGGGGCTTTCGCTTGACGATATTGCCATCGTTGATGCACGCGATGTTGTGACGATGGAGGATTCGCCCATGGTCGTTCTGCGCGAAAAGAAGAATTCATCCATGAGCGTCGGACTTCGTCTTTTGGCCGATGGGCAGGGTGATGCCTTTGTCAGCGCAGGTAATACAGGCGCTTTGACGGTGGGCTCAACTCTTCTTTTGCATCGCGTACCTTATATTGCACGCGCAGGAATTGCGACGATTATGCCACTTCGCAATCCTGTACTTTTAATGGATTCGGGCGCATCGCCCGAGGTGAACGCAAAGGACCTTTTACAATTTGCCAAAATGGGTTCGATTTGCATGGAGCGGATTTATCTCGTGGAAAATCCTCGCGTCGGTCTTCTGAATAACGGCGCAGAGCATAATAAAGGCCGCCCTGTCCAAATCGAAGCCTATGAGCTTCTTTCACAGAGCGGTCTCAACTTCGTCGGCAATGTGGAAGGAAAGGACTTGCCCTTTAATGTCTGTGATGTCGTTGTCACGGACGGCTTTACGGGCAATATCCTTTTGAAATTTCTGGAAGGCATGGGACGCTTCATGCTTCTGACCTTGAAGGATATGTTCTATGCCAATACAAAATCCAAGATATCTGCCTTTATGATGAAGGAGCAGGTACAGGATCTGAAGACCAGATTTGATGCCGCCGAATACGGTGGCGCGCCCTTGCTCGGTATTTCCAAGCCTGTGATTAAGGCACACGGCAGCTCTAATGCACGCGCCGTCAAGAACGCCATCAGGCAGGCGGAATCCTTTGTCCGCACAGGTGTTGTCGAGGATATCGCGCGCTTTGCCTTTGAGGAAAAGGAGAAGGAAAGACAGGCGAAGGCAGAGGCGGCAGAGACATTACAAAAGGCGGCTGCGCAAGAGTCAATCTAAGCGCCGAGTCTCGTCGAAGTTCATAGGAAAGGATGCCCTTCTTTGCAAGAGGGAAAAAGCTATGTCACTTGGGAAAAATAATCAGGAATTACAGAAAACAATCGGATATACCTTCAAAAATCCGCTTTTGCTGCATCAAGCATTGACGCATTCCTCTTATACAAACGAGTCGAAAATCCGTCACCGCGAGGAGCCGTCCAATGAGCGCATGGAGTTTCTCGGTGATGCGGTGCTTCAAATTTTAATCAGCGAATGCCTGTATAGTCAATATGCCGATGTCGGCGAGGGCGGGCTGACGAAATTCCGTCAGCATCTTGTCTGCGAGGGAATGCTTGCGAAAATTGCACGCACGATCGACCTCGGCTCTTACCTTTGTCTCGGTAACGGCGAGGAAGCGCAGGGAAGAGACCGCGCGTCAATACTTGCCGATGCCTTCGAGGCACTTCTTGCGTCCATCTATCTTGATTCGGGCGCCAAGGACCTTGATTCTGTCAGGCGGGTTTTAATGTACTTAATGAAGGACGAAATTGAGGCTTGCGGCAAAAGTCAGGGCGGTGACTACAAAACACGCCTTCAACAGATTATCCAGCAGGACGGCGAGGAGTCGCTTGAATACGAGGTCGTCGAAATCACAGGCCCTGCACACCACCCGCGCTTTGTGGTCAATGCCAAAATCAACAGCAATATTGTCGGTAGCGGAGAGGGCAGTACCAAGCGTGAGGCAGAGCAGATGGCGGCAAGGGCGGCTCTTGAGCTTTTCGGTATTGACAGCGATAAGGCTTAAACCATCAACTTGAAATTTTAAGAAAGAGGCAGGAAACGATGTACTTAAAGTCACTTGAATTACATGGCTTCAAGTCCTTCCCCAATCGGACAGTTCTGAATTTTGAACGCGGCGTGACCGTCGTTGTCGGCCCGAACGGAAGCGGAAAATCCAACATATCCGATGCAATGCGTTGGGTTCTCGGCGAAATTTCCAGCAAAAACATTCGCGGCACGAAAATGGAGGATGTCATTTTCGGCGGTACGGACGACCGTCGCCCCATGGGCTTTGCCGAGGTGTCGGTCACCTTTGACAATTCCGATCAGACACACCGCATTGACAGTCCGTATGACGAAATCACTGTTACGCGCCGCTATTACCGCGCGGGCGAAAGTGAATATCTTATCAACAGAAAGCCCGTTCGCTTAAAGGATATCTATGAGCTGTTTCTGAATACAGGTATCGGCAGAGAGGGTTATTCAATTATCGGTCAGGGACGCGTTGCCGAAATGATTTCCAAAAAGAGCGAGGACCGCCGCAATATCTTTGAGGAAGCGGCGGGCATTTCCAAGTTCCGTTATAAAAAGCAAGAGGCAGAACGCAAGCTCGCCGAGACCGAAAACAACATGGTGCGTGTGCGCGATATACTTGGTGAGCTTGAGTTGCGTGTCGAGCCACTCGCCCGCGATGCTGAACGCGCCAAGAGTTATTTGGCATTATCCGAAGAAAAAAAGGCGGCAGATGTTTCTCTTTGGCTTTTTGATACCGCCAAAATGCGCGTGGAGCTTTCCGAGGCAGAGAATGCCTATAAGCTCTCTGCTCATGAGCTTTCCATTGTCAATGATGCCATTAAGGATTTGGATGCACAGAGCGAAAGGCTCTTTGACGAGACACAGAGAAGTAAGTTGAAGTCCGAGACACTCCTGACACGCATCAAGGAGGCGACCAAGAGGCTGCATGAGCTTGACAGTGAGTATCGCCTCGCCGAAAAGGATATCGGTCATAAGGAAGAGCTTTCAAAGCAGAACAAGGAAAGAATTACAGCACTTGATACGCTTGAAAAAATGGCAGAGGACGAGCACCGTCATGCACTTGAAAAGGAGCGCGCATATGATGCGGCTATTGCCGACCTCACCGATGAACGCCTGACGCTTCTTGCGCGTCAGTAGTCCTTGACAGAGGAAATCCGCCGTATTGAAGCCGATCTGGAAAGCAACCTGCAAAAGCTGGAGGAGACCGAGCACCACGCTGTCGATATGCGTGTACGCATTGATATGCTTCAGAAAAATCAGGTGGCGGGCAAAGGAAAGAGTGCAGAGCTTCTGAAAGAAATTGAGGCATACGAGCGCGAGGGCGAGCAATACGCAGAGGAAGCCAAGCGATGTGAAAAGAGCACCGAGGCATTCCGCGTGCGGATTGAGCAAGCCGAAGCGCAAATGGCGGAGGCAGAGAAGGCACTTCGCATAGCGAGTGCGCAAAAGGACGAGCTGACCGCCGAAAACGGCCGCCGTCTTGTTGAGCGCGATACGCTGAAGCAGCGCGCCGATGCTCTGCGCCGCATGGAAGAGCATTTTGAGGGGTATAACAACAGTGTACGCTTTGTGATGCAAAGGGCAGAAGAGGGTGCTATTGACGGTCATGTGTATGGCCCTCTTTCCAAGCTGATGAATGTCGCACCCGCACACATCACAGCAATCGAAACGGTGCTTGGCGCGGGCATTCAGAATATTGTCGTTGAGGACGAGAAGACCGCCAAGGCGTGTATCAAGGCGCTCAAGGACGCTCGCGCAGGCCGTGCAACCTTTTATCCCTTAACCTCTATTCGCTCCATGGGTGAAAATGAGGAAACCAGAACCGCCGCGTCCTTGAAGGGCTTTGTCGGCCGTGCCGATAAGCTCGTTTCTACCGATGCGCGCTTCCGCGAAATCATCGAATGGCTTTTGATACGCACAGCCGTTTTTGACAATATCGACAATGCCTCCGAGGCAGCGCGCCGTCTGCGCTACCGTATCCGCATTGTCACTCTTGACGGACAGATTATCAATGCGGGCGGCTCTTATACGGGTGGCTCTGTCAAGCATGACAGCGGTGTGCTTTCTCGTGCTTCGGATATTGAAAAGTTATCGCGTGAGGCGGAGAATTTAACCCATTTGATGCAAGAGGGCGAAAAAGACATAACCGAAATGGCGAAGAGCTGTCAGCAGGCACAGGAGGCTTATCGCGAAAACGAGCAGCAAAGAGAGCTTTTGCTTACAATGTCGCGCGCACAGTTCTCGGCATTTGACAGTGCAAAAGCAAAATTAGAGGCCAATCGGTCCTTGACAGAAAAGCTGCGCGAGGACTACCGTTCGCTCTCGGATGATGAGAACCGTTCGGGTGAAGAAATCGTTTTACTGACAAAAAAGCAGACCGAGTTGCAGGAAAAGGCAGATGACATTCGCCGCTTTCGCGCCGAAACAGAAATCCGCCGTCACGAATTGACCGACGAGCGAGATGAGGCGATGCGCCTTGCGGGTGAAATGTCGGTTCGGATTGCCGAAACGCAAAAGGACAAGGAAGCCGCCGTACAGGCCGCCACTCATGCTCTTGCACAGAGGGAAAGCTATCAGGATGAGCGCAGAGAGAAAAAAGAGCAGATTGGCACATTTGAAAATGAAAAGAAGAATCTGCTTTCAACACAGGACAACAACCGTCATGTTTGCGAGCAGCTTGAAAAAGAGCTTGAAACCTTGAATCTCGAACGCGCGGAGGCAGAAGAAACCACCACTGATTTTGAGCGCCGTACAGCAGAAATTTATGCGGAAACCAAGGAAAAAAACGAGCAGAAAGAAATTTGTGTTCGTGTGCATTCACGCAACGAAAACAAGCTGAACGCTTTGCGTGACGAGCAGGACCGTCTTGGCTCTCGCCTCTGGGACGATTACGAGCTGACCTATGAGGATGCCGTTCGCTTGAATTATCCGCCTGTCACTGCCGAAACACGCGCGCAGATTGCGGCAATCCAGACCTCCTGCCGCAACAAAATCCGTGCGCTCGGCTCGGTTAATGTCAATGCCATTGAGGAATATAAGGAGGTCAAAGAGCGTTATGAGGCCTTGAATACACAGGTTGTCGACCTGAACACCTCTTATGCCGAGCTTTCTGAAATCGTTTCACATATTGAGGAGGAAATGAAAAACAATTTCCTCGCAACCTTCAATCAGATCAACAGTAATTTTTCGACCGTCTTTACCGAGCTTTTTGGTGGCGGTACAGCAGAGCTTTCGCTCTCTGATCCTGAAAATGTCTTGACAAGCGGTATTGAAATCAAGGCAGCACCTCCCGGCAAAATCATCAAGAATCTTTCGCTTTTGTCGGGTGGCGAGCAGGCGTTTGTTGCCATTGCGCTGTTCTTCTCAATTCTGAAGGTGAATCCGACACCCTTCTGCATTCTTGATGAAATCGAGGCAGCGCTTGACGAGGTCAATGTCTTCCGCTTCGGTGAATATGTCAAGAAGTTTTCCGCTGAAACCCAGTTTGTTCTGATCACACACCGCCGCGGCACAATGGAGGTGGCTGACAGACTTTACGGTGTCACCATGCCCGAGCGTGGCATTTCCCGTGTCCTGCCTTTGCAGGTTTCCGAAATTGAAAATAAGAAAAAGGAGTTACTTGGTGATGGGCTTCTTCAATAAGCTTTTATCGGGACTTTCCAAAACGAAAAACGCTCTCTTTGGTCGCTTGAATCAGCTTTTTCTCGGTGCAGGCGAGCTTGATGACGATTTTTATGATGAACTTGAAGAAATCCTCATCGGTGCCGATGTCGGCGTCACGGTGACCGAGCTTGTGCTTGACGAGCTTCGCTCTCGCACAAAAGAGGCGCGTGTCAGAGAAGCCGCCGCCGCAAAGGAAATTCTTTTCGATATTTTGCGCGAGATGGTGGGCGAACATGAGCCACTCAAATTGTCAACGACGCCGTCGGTCATTCTGGTGATTGGTGTGAATGGCGTTGGCAAGACCACATCAATAGGGAAGATGGCGGCACAGCTTCGCCGTGAGCATCGCCGTGTTGTTGTGGCGGCAGCAGATACCTTTCGTGCGGCGGCGGCAGAGCAGCTGACTGTCTGGTGCGAGCGCGCTGGCGTTGACATCATCAAGCAGGGTGCAGGCGCAGACCCCGCATCTGTCGTCTATGATGCCATTCAGGCGGCAAAAAGCCGCAAGAGCGATGTTTTGCTCATTGATACGGCAGGCCGCCTTCATAATAAGAAAAACCTCATGGATGAGCTTGCCAAAATCAACCGTATTATTGACCGCGAGCTTCCGGGTGCTGACCGCGAGAATTTGCTTGTCCTTGATGCAACAACAGGGCAGAATGCTGTTCTGCAAGCGAAGGAATTCAAAAACGCGGCGGAGATTACGGGACTCATTCTGACAAAGCTTGACGGTACTGCCAAGGGCGGTATTGTCCTTTCAATCAAAAAGGAGCTGAACATTCCTGTGAAATATATTGGTGTCGGCGAGCAAATTGACGATATGCAGCCCTTCCGCGCCGAAGAATTTACACAGGCTTTGTTTGAAAACTGATATGACACAGCTTGTACTTGCATCACGCAATAAGAAAAAGATTGCCGAGCTACGCACTCTGCTTTCCCCGCTTGGCGATGTAGAGGTGCTCTCACTTGACGATGTCGGCTATACCGAGGATATCGTCGAGGACGGAGGCAGCTTTGCCGAAAACGCATTGATTAAAGCGCGAGTAGGCGCAAAATTCGGAAAAATCGGTATTGCCGACGATTCGGGCCTGACCGTCGATGCTCTTGACGGTGCGCCCGGGATTTATTCTGCGCGCTATGCGGGTGAGCATGCCTCGGATGAAGATAACAACCGTAAGCTGCTTGCCGCACTCCAAAATGTTGAGGACGGCAGACGCGGCGCACACTATGTTGCGGCAGTCGCCTGCGTTTTTTCAGACGGTCGTTCATTTGTTGTGCAGGAGCAGTGCGATGGCATCATTATCCGCGAGCCGCACGGTGAAAACGGCTTTGGCTATGACCCTTACTTTTTCATTCCGTCCAAAGGAAAGACCTTTGCCGAAATGACGCCGGAGGATAAGCATAAGATGAGCCACAGAGGCAAGGCGATGCGCCGCTTTCTGAAGGTGTTTGCATATTATCGGGAGGTATCTGATGTTAACGAGTAAGCAACGCGCATATTTGCGTAAAATAGCCCATTCGCTTACCCCGATTTTTCAGGTGGGCAAGGGTGGCATCAGTGATGAAATGTGCCTGCAAATCGGCAATGCCTTGGAGGCCCGTGAGCTTATCAAGGTCAAAAATCTTGATAACAGCGAGTATTTTGCCAAAGAGGCGGCAGTATTGCTTGCCGAAAAAACGGGCGCAGATGTGGTGGGCGTAGTCGGTTCAATTATGATTCTTTACCGTCCATCCGAAAAAAAGCCCAGAATCGAACTGCCGTGAAAAAAATCGGAATTTACGGCGGTACATTTTCACCGCCCCATATGGGACATATCCGCGCGGCAGAGCTTTTTATCAAAAGCAGAGGACTTGATGAATTGCACATTATTCCCACATACCAGCCACCGCATAAAATAGAGGATGAGGGTGCAACACCCGAGGACAGACTGTCGATGTGCAAGCTGGCATTCGAGCATATTGACGGTGTGACAGTCTCCGACCGTGAAATTCTGCGGGGAGGCAAAAGCTATTCGGTTCTGACTCTGCGTGAATATGCGGAGATGGGCATTCACCCCGAAATGCTTGTCGGCACGGATATGCTCCTCACACTTGAGGCTTGGTACGCCTTTGAAGAAATTTTGTCGCTTGCCACCATCGTTTGTATGCGACGCGAGCGGGACAAGCAGAAGGGTGAGGCACTGTCGATAATAGCCGAGCGGCTGACACGCCGTTACGACGCAAGCATTATCTTTTTGAACGGCGATGTGACCGAGGTGTCCTCGAGCGAATTGCGCGCCGCTTTGCACGAAAGCGAAAAGAGAAGCACACTTTTACCGCCTGATATCTACGATTATATTGTTTCGAGGAATCTGTATGGAATCTCCCACAAATAAACAGCTTGAAGCGCTTGAAACAAGTATTGCGGCCCGTCTTTCGCCGTCACGCATGGAGCATACCCGTCGCGTGCGGGATATGGCACTTGAAATCGGGGGGTTGCTTTCGCTTGACTTTTTGCCCGAGCTTTCAGCCGCCGCGCTTTTACATGATGCAGCAAAGGAAGAAAGTTTTGAAAAACAGTTGCATCTTGCAATGAAATCTGCTACAATAGAGAGTAAGTGCGAGGCAGAGCGGTATCCTGCTGTTCTTCATTCCTATGCGGCGTGCGGTCTTATTTTGGAGGAATATCCCGACTTTGCGACCGAGCGCATTCTTGATGCCGTCCACTTTCATACAACAGGCAAGGCGAATATGAGCCTGTTTTGCGCTGCGCTGTTTCTTGCCGATTATATTGAGCAGGGCAGAGTGTATGAAGCTTGCATCCGTATGCGTGAGCTTTTCTTTTCAAAAATGAAAGCAGATAGCCCGGAATGCCGTTTGCAAGGCTTTTATGAAACAGTTTACGCTGTTCTTTATGAAACTGTCACCTATCTTGAAAGAAAAAACCGTATTGTTCATCCCGAAACATATCGGGCAATTGAATTTTACAGTGTTTTTTGTCAGGACAGGAAAGCACTGTAACTCGAAAAAAGAATAAAACCGTCGTTTGTGCGCTAAACTATCCAAAAAAGACTTTTGGGGGCACATTCATGAAAATCAAACGACGCTTTTTAGTTCTTTTTCTTGTCATTTCTCTACTGACTGTTGCACTTTCGGTTTCCGCATGGAGCATTCGGTGCAGCTTGCTTGACGGTAAGGCTGAAGCGCCCTTTTCGGTTCTGCTTTGCGGTATGGATGAGAGCGGTTCTAATACCGATGTCATGTTTGTCGCGTGCGTGAATCCGCATATCTCTCGCTTTGATATTTTGCAGATTCCGCGCGATACGCTTGTTTTGAATGAGAGTGGCAAGCCTGTCAAGCTGAACAGTCGCTTTTCTCATTTTAAAAATCAGGGCATGACACCTGTTCGCGCAGCAAATGCCTTCAAAAAAGAGCTTGCTTCGCTTCTTGGTATGCAGATTACGCATACCGTCATGCTTGATATGAAGACTGTGGCGGCACTTGTTGACGATTTGGGCGGCATTCGCGTTCGCGTACCGCGGGATATGTCTTACAGTGACCCCACACAGAATCTGAATATTTCGATTTCTGCAGGCGAGCATCTCTTGAACGGTAGGGACGCCGTTTCCTTCCTTCGATATCGAAGCGGCTATCTGCGCGGCGACCTTGCACGCATGGATGCACAGAAAATCTTTCTTGCCGCCGTTGTGGAGCGTTTCCGTGCAGGTGTCGGTCTTTCCTATGCGGCAAAGGCAGGCAGGACGCTTTCAAGAGGGAAGGTCTATTCGGATATGCATCTGATGCGCGCCGCCGAGACAGGCTATCATCTTCTGTCCGGTTGCCGAGGCAGTTTTTCTGTCGCTACTTTGCCGGGCGAAGCACTCTATACAAACGGCACATGGTACTTTGTTGCCGCGCGTGCGTCGGCAGATGCCCTGCTGTGCGCGCAATTTCCTGCATTTTATCATGGAAGGGGCAGCTTTGATGCAAGAGGGCGTCTTTGCGACCTAACCGATACAGGCGTCAGAAACGCTTACAGTTCCCCCGAAATTTCCTATAAGATTTATAGGGAGGATGACCTTAAAAATATATCTTTGTAATTTTAACCGAAAACGGAGTTTTGAATATGGAAGAACAAATCAAAAAGCTGGAGGCGAATCTTGAGCCGCGTGAGCTTGCAGAGGAGCTGGTACGGATTCTTTATGAGAAGCAGGCGTCGGATATTCTGTTGTATCATGTGACTGATGCAACCATTATTACCGATTATGAAATTGTCTGCACAGGCCGTTCGAGCACACACATCAAGGCACTTGCAGATGAGCTTGATTTCAGAACCGACTTTGATGTACGCATTGAGGGCAGAGACGGCGTTTCGTGGCTGCTCATTGACCTTGGCTGTGTCATCGTGCATATCTTTGCACGCGATGCGCGCGAGTTTTATAAATTAGAAAGACTTTTACCTGAGGAGGGGCGCATTGATATCACTGCACTCACCTCTCCTGCGGTGTCTCAAATATAAAAGCTTTTGAAGGAGCAGAAAGGAAGCTTTCGACAAGCGAAAGCTACGGTTGAGCAAATGAAATACGATTATCCGGAAATTGAGAAAAAATGGCAAAAGCGCTGGGCAGATGAAAATGCCTTTGCCGCCAAAAACGATTATTCACTTCCCAAGCATTATGCGCTTGTGGAATTTCCTTATCCGTCGGGACAGGGACTTCATGTCGGCCACCCGCGCCCCTATACCGCCCTTGATATCGTCTCGCGTAAGAAAAGAATGCAGGGCTATAATGTGCTGTTCCCGATGGGCTGGGATGCCTTCGGCTTGCCCACTGAAAACTATGCAATCAAAAATAAAATTCATCCGCGCATTGTAACCGAGCGCAATGTCGCACGCTTTAAGGCACAGCTTCAGAGCCTCGGTCTGTCTTTCGACTGGAATCGCGAGGTCAATACAACAGATCCCGCCTATTATAAATGGACACAGTGGATATTCATTAAGCTCTTTGAGGCAGGACTTGCTTACAAAAAGAAAATGTCGGTCAACTTCTGTACCTCATGTAAGGTCGTTCTTGCAAACGAGGAGGTTGTCGGCGGCGTTTGCGAGCGTTGCGGAAGCGAGGTCGTTCACAAGGTTAAGGAGCAGTGGATGCTCAAAATTACCGAGTATGCCGACCGCCTGATTGACGGTCTCGACGGTCTTGATTACATCGAGCGTGTCAAAACCCAGCAAATCAACTGGATTGGCCGTTCCACAGGTGCAGAGGTGGATTTTGCAACCGACGCCGGCGGCGATAGCTTGAAGGTATATACCACCCGTCCCGACACCCTGTTCGGCGCAACCTATATGGTCATTGCACCCGAGCATGAGATGATTGATAAGTGGCAGGGCAAGCTTTTGAACTATGCGGATGTGCTTGCATATCGCGAGGCAGCTACCCGCAAGTCCGACTTCGAGCGCACAGAGCTTGTCAAGGAAAAGACAGGTATCCGTCTTGACGGTGTCATGGCCATCAACCCTGTCAACAATAAAAAGATTCCGATTTTCGTTTCTGACTATGTACTTGCCAGCTATGGCACAGGCGCTATCATGGCGGTTCCCGCACACGATACGCGCGACTTTGAATTTGCCAAGGCCTTCGACCTTCCTATTATCGAGGTCGTTGCAGGCGGTGATGTGCAGAAGGAAGCCTTCACCGATACCGAAACAGGCCGTATGGTCAATTCGGGCTTCCTTGACGGGCTTGAGGTTTTCGAGGCAAAGAAAAAAATTATTGAGTTTCTGATCGAGAAGGGCATCGGACACAAAAAAACCAACTATAAGCTTCGTGACTGGGTATTCTCCCGTCAGCGCTATTGGGGCGAACCGATACCGATGATTCTTTGCTCCGACTGTGGCTGGGTGCCCGTTCCCGAAAATGAGCTGCCCCTGCTTCTCCCCGAGGTCGAATCCTATGAGCCGACAGCGACAGGCGAATCTCCGCTTTCACAGATGGAGGACTTCGTTTCCTGTAAATGCCCGCGCTGCGGTGCTGCCGCACGCAGAGAAACGGATACCATGCCGCAATGGGCAGGCTCTTCTTGGTACTTCCTGCGCTACTGCGATCCGAACAATACCGATGTGCTTGCCGCAAAGGAAGCACTTGACTATTGGATGCCTGTTGACTGGTATAATGGCGGTATGGAGCATACAACGCTTCATCTGCTTTATTCTCGCTTCTGGGCAAAGTTTTTGCATGAAATCGGCATCCTTTCCTGTCCCGAGCCCTACCTGAAGCGCACATCTCACGGTATGATTCTCGGTGAAAACGGAGAGAAAATGTCCAAGTCGCGCGGTAATGTCGTCAATCCCGACGATATCGTGCGCGATTACGGTGCAGATGCCATGCGTCTGTACGAAATGTTTATCGGTGACTTTGAAAAGTCTGCGCCATGGAGCGCACAGGGCATTCGCGGCTGTAAGCGCTTCCTTGAACGCTTTGCAGGTCTTACCGATATCGTAAAGGGCGAGGGCGTGACCGAAGCACTTGAAAAGCCGATGCACAAGATGATTTGCAAGGTGACAAGCGATATTGATGCCATGAAATTCAATACCGCAATCGCCGCCATGATGGCATTTATCAATGATGTCTATGATGCAGGCAGCTTGACCAAGGATGAGCTTGGCACATTTGCCAAGGTGCTGTCACCCTTTGCGCCGCACTTGGCAGAAGAGGTCTGGTCCTTGCTTGGCAATCAGTCGCTTGTTTCTCTTGAAAAGTGGCCTTCCTATGATGTTGCCAAGACAGTCGATGATACTGTCGAGGTCGCATTGCAGGTAAACGGCAAGCTGCGCGGCACCATGACGGTACAAAAGAGCGCAAGCAAGGAAGAGATGCTTAAACAGGCATATGAAATGCCTCGCGTTGCGGAAGCGGTAGAGGGCAAAACCGTTGTCAAGGAAATTGTAATTCCGGGCAAGATTGTCAACATCGTCATTCGTCCATGAGGTTAGATAAGACTTTGGCTGAATCGGCATTTGCTGATTCAGCCTTTTATGTATCAAACGCAAAAAAACACAATATTTTTTGCAAATGTCAAGATGTTTTGCGAAAAAAGTTATAAAAATTTTTCATGCAGTCGATTTTTGAAAGTTCATTTTCAAAATATTCTTGTGATGTATAAAAGTTAAACATAGGGCGAGGATAGTTATTCAACCAATTCATGACCTCACGAATTTGTTTTTTTGTATATTTTTCAATGAGCGTGCCTTTTTTTATAAAACGACGAAGCATTTGATTTTGTTTCTCATTACTTCCACGCTCAAAGCTACTGTAAGGATGACAGAAATAAACAAGAGTTCTGCCAAATTTGCGACGACAAGATTTTTCAATT
>JAZRPF010000021.1:0-22684 GCA_045649045.1 Eubacteriales bacterium | reverse complement strand
TCCGTTTCGCTCTCGCTTGCGGATTCGCTTTCGCTTTCCGTCTCACTCTCGCTTGCGGATGCGCTTTCACTTCCCGTTTCGTTCTCGCTTATGGATTCGCTTTCACTTTCCGTCTCGCTCTCGCTTGCGGATTCGCTTTCGCTTTCCGTCTCACTCTCGCTTGCGGATGCGCTTTCACTTCCCGTTTCGTTCTCGCTTATGGATTCGCTTTCACTTTCCGTCTCGCTCTCGCTTGCGGATGCGCTTTCACTTTCCGTTTCGCTCTCGCTTGCAGATACACTTTCACTTTCGCCCTTGTCGCGCTTTCCGCAGGCGGCGAATGCCAAGCAAAGCAACATAAGCACTAAAACAACCGCTAAAAGTCTTCTCGCCTTCATTTTACTAATCCCTTTCATTTCGACTATTTTGCATCAAAATGCATTTGTGTCCGGATTGATGGGTACAAACAGCCCCGCACTGCACTATCGCACAATGCGATAAGAAATCCTCGTATTCTGAAGTATAAATCTATTATATTCTTTTATTATTAGGAAGTCAATCCTTTATGGAAAATTTGATAAATAAAGTATTAGCAAGAAATCTTACATATTTTTTATCTTTTTTCAAAAAAGGTATTGCATTTTATGTTTTTCATGCTATAATATAGTAGAATGATGATAGAAAGAGAGTGGGTGCGCAATCCACTCTCTTTACTTTCCCAAACAAAATAAAAAGGAATATGCCTATGAAGAAACCCAATATTGCCACCACCGTGACCGAGCTGATTACCCCGACGGTCGAAGCGGCAGGCTGTCGTCTTTGGGATGTGGAATACACCAAGGTCGGCGCAGAATTCCATCTGATTATCACCATCGACAAGGACGAGGGCATCACCATTGAGGACTGCGAACGCGTCCACCGCGCCATTGACCCGCTCCTTGACGAAGCCGACCCCATTGAAAGCTCCTATCGTCTGGAGGTCTCCTCTCCCGGCATAGAAAGAGAACTTCGTACCGATGCCCATATCCTCGCATCCATCGGCGAGGTCGTGGAAGCAAAGCTCTTTACCCCCGACGCAGAGGATGGCAAAAAAAGCTATCTGGGCGTCTTGACCGCCTACGAGGACGGCATCATCAGGCTCGTTTTGCAGGATGACACCGAAAAAGCACTCACTCGCTCGGCAATTTCCCGCTTACAGACAGTCTATTTTGAGGACTGACAACCAAAGAATATTTTTGCGGCTACCGCAAACGAAAGGATATAGGAATACTCATGAACAAAGAATTTTTCGACGCTCTTGATTTGCTTGAAAAGGAAAAAGGCATCTCCAAGGATTATATGCTTCAGAAGGTTGAAGCCGCACTTATCAGCGCCTTCAAGCGCGAAATGGGCGGTTCTGCCAATGTCCGCATCCTGCTTGACCCCGTCAAAAAGGATATGAAGATTTATCAGCAACGCACCGTCGTGGAAGAGGTCACCGATATGCAAACCGAAATCTCCCTCGAAGCTGCCAAACAAATCAGCCGCCGTCATAAGTTGGGCGGTATCGTGGAAAACGAATTGAAGCCCAAAGAATTCAGACGCCTCAGCGCACAGGCAGCTAAACAGGTCATTATTCAGGGCATCCGCGAGGCAGAGCGTAGCAATATGGCGCGCGAATATGAAAACAAGCGTGAGGAAATCATCACCGCCACCGTTGACAAAATCGACGAAAATTCAGGCAGCGTGATTCTCAATACAGGCACAGGCTACGCATCTCTCCAGAAGACAGAGCAAATTCCGGGCGAAACCTTCCGTGTCGGCGACAAAATCAAGGTCTTTATCACCGAAGTACACAGCCCCGACTCCAGAGGTCCGCTCGTCACCCTCTCCCGTATTCACCAGGGACTCATTCGTCGCCTCTTTGAATTGCAGATTCCCGAAATTCAGGAAGGCACTGTGCTCATAAAGAGCGTCTCCCGCGAGGCAGGCTCACGCACCAAGATTGCCGTTTGGTCCCGCGACGAAAATGTCGATCCCGTCGGCGCTTGTATCGGTAATCGCGGTATGAGAATCGAGAGCATTCTCGGAGAATTCAAGGGTGAGAAAATTGATGTCATTCGCTATAGCGAGGATATGACACAATTTGTCGCCGCCGCGCTTGCACCCGCAAAGGTTCTCAAGGTTGAAATGGACGGTGAACGATCATGCCGTGTCACCGTAGAGCCCGACCAGCTCTCACTCGCCATCGGAAAAGAAGGACAGAATGCCAAGCTTGCCGCCAGACTGACCGGTTGCAAAATTGACATCAAGGCTTAAAGGAAACATACCTATTTCGTAGGGATTCTATGAACGGAGGGATTTTCGTGCAAACAGTCAAACCGCGTAAGATACCCGAACGCCGTTGCATCGGCTGCAACGAGCATTTCCCCAAAAAAGAGCTGATTCGCATTGTTCGCCTGCCGGACGGCAATATCGCACTTGATACAACAGGCAAAATGTCAGGTCGCGGCGCTTATCTCTGCCACAAGGTCGAGTGCTTCCGCCGCGCAAGAAAGGCAAAGCGTGCCGAAGCCGCGCTCTCCTGCCCTATTCCCGAATCAGTCTACGACGCGATGGAGGCGCAATTTGACGCAAAATAACTGTATTTCAAACGAACGCTTTTATAGAATGCTCGGTCTCGCCCGTCGGGCAGGCAAGGTTGCACTAGGAACGCCTCTCGCATTACAGGCGCTTCATAAAAGAAAAGCCTTTCTACTCATTGTGTCGGCAAGCGCATCTTCTGCCACACAAAAGAAAATGTCCACCCAATCGGCATTCTACAATATCCCTCTCATCACCGTGAACATCCCCCCCGAAGCCTTCTCACATCTGTTAGGCAAGGATGCCCCCATCGTCTCGGTCGCAGTCACCGATGAAGGCTTCGCCGCCGAACTAATCAAATCGTCAGGAAAGGAAGTTTCCGAAGTCTCGGAACACGGAATTTGAATATGGCAGTAAAAATCGCACAAATTTCCAAGCACTTCAATATGAAGTCCAAGGAGGTCACAGACTTCCTCAAAACCATCAATCTGAACAAAAAAACAGGTGACCAGCTTGACGACGAGGAATGGAGCCTCTTTTTAAGCACCATCACCCGCACGCATCAAATAGAAAATATGGACGACTATCTTGACGGCAAGGCAACCCTGCGCGCCGACCGTCCCGCACCCGCAAAGAAGGTTGCAGAACCGGTAGCAGAACAAAAGCAAAATGCACCCGAAAAGCCTGCCGCACAGAGCACGCCGAAAGCCACCCCTGCCCAAAAGAACCCGCCTGTGCAAAAGGAACTGAAGCCCGAACCGCCGAAGTCGGAGACACCGAAATCCGAGGCACCGAAGCCCCAAACACCAAAGGTGGAAATGAAAAAGCAGGAACAAGCTCCCAAAGCACAGCAGACAGGCGGCAAAAAGAAGGAAAAGGAACGCAAGCAGCGTCAAAGCTTCAAAACCATTATCCCGAACATGCCGCAAGCGCCCTCCTCACAAAGTGAGGTCGTTCTTCCTAAGGCGCCCAAAACCCGCATTGTCGACACCCGCACCACCATGGTTGACCTTTCGCGTTATGATGATAAATTGGATCACATCGCCGCAGGTAAGGCAGATATGCGCGGCGAGCGGCAAAAGCTGAAAAAGCAAAATAACCGTCCGAATGCCAACGCAAAGGGACGCGACAACCGCTTCTCCGAACGCGAAAAGATGAAGCAGCTCGAAATGGAAATGGCGCGTAAAAAGCCACTTGAAATCACCGTTCCTGATGAAATTACGGTCGGTGAGCTTGCAACCCGCCTGAAAAAAACATCAGGTGATGTCATCAAAAAGCTCATGAAGCTGGGTGTCATGGCAAGCATCAATGAGGTCGTTGACTACGATACAGCCTATCTTGTCGCAGACGAATTCGGTGCCAAAGTCACACGCGAGGTCATCGTCACAATTGAGGACCGTCTTTTTGAGGAAGAGGCAGACAAGGAAGAAGATTTGCAGGAACGCAGCCCTGTCGTCGTTGTCATGGGACATGTCGACCATGGTAAAACCTCTCTCCTTGATGCTATCCGTCACACCAATGTCACTAAGGGCGAGGCTGGCGGTATTACCCAGCATATCGGCGCTTATCGCGTCAAGGTCAACGGAAAGGATATGACCTTCCTTGATACACCCGGTCACGAAGCATTTACCGCCATGCGTGCTCGCGGCGCGCAGGCAACAGATATTGCCATTCTGGTTGTTGCCGCCGATGACGGCATCATGCCTCAGACAGTCGAAGCAATCAACCACGCAAAAGCCGCAGGTATTGATATTGTTGTCGCAATCAATAAGATGGATAAGCCGCACGCAAACCCCGACAATGTGATGCAGGGCTTGACACAATACGAGCTTGTTCCTGAGGAATGGGGCGGCGATGTCATTTGCGTACCTGTCTCTGCATTGACAGGAAAGGGCATTGACGACCTTCTTGAAAATGTCCTCATGATTGCCGAGCTCAAAAACCTCCGCGCTAACCCGAACCGTCGCGCAAAGGGTATCGTCATTGAGGCGCGTCTTGACCGCGGCCGCGGCCCTGTCGCAACCGTACTTGTGCAAAACGGTACGCTGAAATCGGGCGATATCGTCATTGCAGGCACGGCAGTCGGCCATGTCCGCGCCATGACAAATGACCGCGGCGCAGTGATTCATTCGGCAGGCCCCTCTGTTCCCGTCGAAATCATCGGTCTTAGTGAGGTTCCCGAGGTCGGCGACGAATTCAATGCCGTTGAAGATGAAAAAATGGCGCGTTCTCTCGCAGAGCAGCGCCGCGACAAGACAAAGCAGGAGCAGTTCAATGCCAACGCCCGTGTCAGTCTTGATGCCCTCTTCAAGCAGATTTCCGACGGTGTCAAGACCTTGAACATCATCGTCAAGGCAGATGTCGGCGGCTCCGCCGAGGCTGTCAAGGCTTCGCTTCTCAAAATTTCAAATGAGGAGGTTCATGTCAGCGTCATTCATACAGGTGTCGGCGGTATTACCGAAAGCGATGTCATGCTCGCCGCCGCTTCCAATGCCATTATCGTCGGCTTCAATGTCCGCCCCGATAAAAACGCACTTGACTCTGCTGAACGGCAAAATGTCGATATCCGCACCTACCGCATCATCTACGAGTGTATCGAGGAAATCGAAGCGGCAATCAAGGGTATGCTCGCTCCCGAATACAAGGAAGTCATCATCGGACACGCCGAGGTGCGTCAAACCATCCGTGTCCCGAATGTCGGCACAATCGCGGGCTCCTATGTGCAGGACGGTAAGATTCAGCGCAATGCATCCTTGCGCGTCCTTCGCGACGGCGTTGTGATTTTTGAGGATAAGATTTCCTCTCTCCGTCGCTTCAAGGACGATGTCCGTGAGGTTGCTTCAGGCTACGAATGCGGTATCGGTCTTGAACGCTTCAACGACCTGAAGGAAGGCGATATCTTCGAGGCGTTCGTCATGGAGGAAATCGCCCGCTAATCCACCCCCTTTGTTTTCAAAATCGGCAGATGCCCGCAAAAGAGCTTCTGCCGATTTTCTTTTTGCATTTTTTATCAATTTTATATCAATATTTAGATTTTTCTCTTGCATTCATCATAGTTTTGTAGTATAATATAGATGTATATTTATACCCTGTTTCCACAATGCAAAAAGAAGGAGTCGAGCGATGGAACAAATCTATACCATACCGGTTAATGAAGCCTTTGATGCTTGCCTTGGCGAAGCTGTCGATTCAGGTAGCGCCGAGCAAAAGAAATCCTCTTGCCATTGTCCCATCTGCCGACTTTATGAAAAGCTGAACGGAAACGAGCTTGAGCGTATTCTCGGCGCCGCAATGATGGAGCCGGATGTCCGTATCGAAACAAACAGAGAGGGCTTTTGTCCTTCCCACTTTCGTGCCATGTTCGGAAAAAAGAACCGCTTGGGCTTGGCACTTATGCTTGAAAGCCACCTTGATGAGCTTCGCTCTGATTTACAGCCCTCGGCAATCGGCACCTTGATAAAGGGTGTTGGCACCGCGACCGCTGCACGCACCGAAAAGTTAGAGTCCGACTGCTATCTTTGCCGCCGTATTGAAGAGCATTTCGGCCGCATGATCCAGACAGTTCTTTACCTCTACCGCACCGATGAGGGCTTCAGACGCAAATTCGAAAAGCAGCCCTTCTTCTGTCTGCCGCATTTCCGCCGTCTCAACAAGGAAGCCAAAAACGCTTTTTCGAAAAAGCTCTACGCCGATTTTTACCGCGATACCGAAAAGATTCTGCTCTCTGCCCTCGATTCCTTGTGCGAGGATGTCAGCTGGTTCTGCAAGAAGTTCGACTATCGCTATGAAAACGAACCTTGGTACAACGCCAAGGACGCCGTTGAACGCGCAATCGCATTCCTTTCCTCTTCGGAGGCATTGCACCCATGAAAATCGAACAAATATCCATGATAAGCTTTGGTGAGGTACATGGCCTCACCCTCAGCCTTCCCTTGCAAATGCCCCTCACCGAATGCGGCATTGATGCGGAAACCCTTTCTGCCTTTTTGGGATTCATCTTTTATGGAAACGCAGAACCGTACCCAAGCCACTCTGCACCCGCCCTTGAAGGCTTTTTGGTTTTTATTTCAGAAGACAATGTGCGCTATCAAATCAGCCGCAAAGCTGTGCCTGACGAGGACGGTGCGCCGGATAGCTCATATGTGACCGTCGAAAACCTGACAAGCGGTACCCCGTGTACCTTGGATACCACCCCGGGCGAAGCCTTCTTCGGTGTATCCGAGGATGTGTTCCTTGCTCTCATTCTGTCACCCGATATGATAGCGTCACCCCTCCCTCCGCAGCTTCAGAACGAGCTTGATTCGCTTCTGCAATCCAATAAGGATTCTCTACGCCAAGCCCGTATCCTTGAACGCATTGACGAAGCTCGTAACTCGCTTCTGCTGCCGAGTGGCACAGGCGGTGCCATCTATGAGCTTGAACGGCAGGCAGAAGACATCAAGCGACAGATAAATGCCTCAAACCAAGTCAAAACGCGCATTGCGAGCATTGAAGACTCGCTTTCTCATATAGAGCAGGAATGCGCCGAAGCAGAAGACAGCTTAAAAAAGCTTCAGGAGCTTGATACGGCATATCAGAATCTGTCCCGCGTCCGCGCATATGACAGCCTGCACCGTCTTGAAGACGACCTTGATGTCATTAAAGAAGAATATGCCGCCTTCTGCCAAGCGCATACCATCAACGGTTTTTTACCGGATGAGGCTTATCGCGAGGAGATTGCCCGAGGCCGTCTTTCCGTATCGGAGTCCGCGCGCCAATTCCACTCTGCCCAAAAAGCCTTGAAGCTCATTGAGGAAGAGCAATCCTTCGACAAGAGAATTGAGCAATATGCAAACAACGCCGAGAAATACGGCGGCATTACAGATGTTCGCAAAACCGCCAACACCCTCTCACGCCGCATAGCGCACACAACCCTCTTCACCATTCTTGCCGTTTTTCTTGCCGCCTTCTTTTCGGTCGGCGGACTTTTGGCACAAAAGGTGAACATAGAGCTTGCCCTCGTGCTTTTTTCACTTGCGCTCACCGCATTCTTTTCAGCAATTGTTTTGCTGTGCAATCGGCACCAGACAGCAAACGCGCTTCTGATCCTGTGCCGCGATTATGGCGCAAAATACAAAAGTGAGCTTTTTGCAAAGCTTCAGCTTCTGGAAAGTGAGACCGAGCGCAAAAGCCTTTATGAGTCCAAAGTCCAAATTGCCCGTTCACAGCTTGAGAAACGCAGTCGCTCCTTCATGAATGCACTTGCCGCATTAAATGCAACTGCTCAAAAATGGGGGCGTACCATCGATACGCTTAAAACAGCCGAGCAGCTTGATTTGCTCGACGAAGACCTCTACGAATTTTTCGATAAAAACCGTACCTTCCTTTTGCGCCTGCACGAATGTGAAAACAAGGTCGCACTTGCCCGCAGGAATCTGTCCGGCTATAGCGAAATCACCGTGCGGGCTCTTGTCTCACCAAGCAAACGCGAAAACCTCGCCTGCCTTGAGCGTGAGGGCAGAATTGATGAAATTACAAGCGGCATTGCCTTTTACCGTGAAAAGCTCGAGGAACTTAATGCCCGCAAGACAGACCTGCAAGAAAATCGGGCAGAGCTTTCTGCACGCATCAATTCGCCGTCAGAGCTTACCTCACGGCTGCATGAGTTGTACAGCCGCATCTCCTCTACCCGCGCCCTCTACCGTTCCTATCGGATTGCGAAGGAACTGTTCATGCTTATAGACTCGGACTCTGCGACCAATGTGCGTTCGCTTTACACGAATTATACAGACGCTCTTCGCGACAAGCTGCAAAGCGCTCCCATCCCTTGCGATGCAGAGTGTGCTCTTGCTTTACGCCTGACGCTGACCGACCTGCTCTTCCGCGAGCAACCGCCATTTCTTTGCGCATCTCCACTTTTTTCGGACGGAGATACTGCCTTCCTTGACGCAATCAGAGAAAAGGCTGGTAAAAAGTCAAGACAGGTCATTCTGCTTCCCCATCAAAACCAAAAGGAGAACGCCTCATGAACCCTCGCATCCTGACCCTCGGCGCCGCCGGTATGTCTATGGCTGTACAAATGCAGAAGATGCCCGATGCCAGTCAAACCATTTTGACTCAAGGCGCAATCTCCACACAGCCGGGAGGCATTGCAGGTGCCTTGTCGATTGCCCTTGCCCGTCAAGGCGCTGATGTCTATCTGTGCGCAAGGCTCGGCAACGATGCAAACGGCGCGCGCCTTTCAAAATTTTATATGAACGCCAATGTGCACACGCAGTATATTGCCGTCAATCCCGACCTTCCAACCTATACATCCTGTCATTTTGCCGAGAAGGATACGCCTTGTCGCACCGCTATTTTCGAAGGCGCGGCGGCAACCTTAACCCCTTCTCATATTGACAACGCATTTTCCATGATGCCGCAAGCCCTTTTTATGACATGGGAGGGCAATCCGCAAATTTTGAAATATGCCGCCTCCGTTGCCGAGGAGCACGCTCTGCCTGTTTTCCTTGAAATTTCTCCTGTCACAGACGATATTGACCTCTCGGATATGCCTCATGTTTCTGTCTTGACAGTCAATGAGGATGCAGCGTACGCTCTGACAGGTGTGCGCCCCAGCGGAACCGACAGCTGCCTGATGGCAGGCATGGCACTTCAAAAGCTTCTTGATGCCGACTATTACATCATCAGGCTCGGAAAGCGCGGCGCCCATATTTACGATGGCATTTATTGTCATTCTGTTGCCCCCTTTGTTGTTCCCGTCGCCGATTCATCGGGCGCAGGCATCGCCTTCAATGCCGCCCTTGCCCATGCTTATCTCTCAAATGGCGGTGATATTCTTGAAGCCGCCCGCTACGGTAATGCCGCGGGTGCGCTGACGGTTCAGAAGAACGGCCTTTATAAATCCCTGCCCACGCTTGAAGAAACCGAAGCCTTTCTTCGCAGCCGTACACGCTGAAGCATATGAGCAAAGAAACACAAAAAGCGATTCCCCCTCGCGCTATTGCCGTCGTCGGCCCTACCGCATCCGGAAAAACTGCTCTCGCCATAGAGCTTGCCCACCGTCTTTCAGGCGAAATCATTTCCTGCGACTCAATGCAGGTCTATCGGGACATGGATATCGGCACAGCCAAAGCAACCAAAGAAGAACGCGCGCAGGTTCCCCATCACTTAATTGATTTTCTCCCCCCCAATACCCCGTACAGTGCCGCCGATTACGGTGAGGACGCCTATAAAATTGCTTGCGCTCTCGCCGATAGGGATGCTTTGCCGATTTTTTGCGGCGGTACAGGGCTTTACTTAAACGCCGCCGTTCGCGCGCTTCACCGCACTACCCCTCCCCCCGATCCGTCGATTCGCGCACGGCTTCAGGCTCTTTCGCAAACCGAGGATGGACGCACAGAGCTATTTGAAAGGCTCTGTATGCTTGATCCCAGAGAAGCGCAAAAGACGCACAAAAACAATACCCGCCGTGTGATTCGCGCTCTTGAAATTTACGAAGTGACAGGCATGACGAAAAGCCGCTTTGACGAGGAAAGCGCCTCTGTTCCGCCGCGGATAGAGATACTCCCCATCCTGCTTGATTTTCACAGCAGGCAACTGCTGTACGAGCGCATAGAAAAGCGCGTCGATTTGATGATGCAGGAGGGACTTGAAAACGAAGCAAGAAACCTTTATGCAAGAGGCCTTCTTGCCCCCGATACAACGGCAGGACAGGCTATCGGTTATAAGGAGCTTGCCGCATGGCTTGACGGCCATATAACCGAAGAAGAGGCTGTCGCCGCCCTCAAAACCGCCACTCGCCATTATGCAAAAAGACAGCTCACATGGTTTCGCGCTCTTGACGGCGTTTTGTCAATTGCACCCGATTTACCAAACTGCTGTATCAAAACGCCTGCCACATTGGCCGACGAGCTGATGCCCGCCATTCATGCATTTCTTAACAAAAAACAATAAGAAAGGAGGAGACGCGTATGCTCGGTTTGCGGGACTATCGAAGCTTTGCACCTGACCGCCAATATCTTTTAAGCCGACTGCTCCGCGCAGTCTCTCTCCTCTTGACCTTTTTCCTCGTTTTCTATCTCTTTTACCATATTGGCGACGGCTTTCAGACAAAGCTTGAGACCGACTTTGCTGTTCCTGCCCAATGTGAAAAAGAGCTGACAATGGAGGGCTACATCTTCCGGGATGAAAGCACAATCTCGGTTACGGGCGGCACAGTGCGCTATCATTTTGACAATTATGAAAAGGTCGAAGCGCACGGACTGATTGCCACCGTCTATTCATCAACCTCACTCGACACACGCCTGAATGTTTCGCTCCTCGATGCGCTCGACCGTCGGATTGCGCTTTTGACCGAAGCGGCGGCACACGCACAGCTTCTTGCTGATTCCGAGGCAACCGACCGTGAAATCGGCAATGCCCTTGCCTCGCTCAATGACGAAAGCAAAAAAGGACAATACGGCGCCGCGCTCGGCGCAGCCGACTCACTTCTTCTGCAAATGGCAAGAAAAGAACTCCAGCAATCCTCCAAGACAAGCTACACCGCCGAAATCGCCGCCTTGACCAAGATGCGCAACGAGCTTGACAAGGAATTGTCCGAAACAGGTATTGCAACGGAGATTTTGGCAGGGGAAAGCGGTGGCTATTTCACGCGCACCTGTGACGGCTATGAAGACATTTTTGATTATAATCGCGTGATGGATATGTCGGTTTCTGAATTTGACAGTATGACAAAAAAGCTTCCGTCCGCACAAAAGACAGATAAAATCATCGGCAAGACCATTGAAACATACAAATGGTACATTGTCGCGCGTACCGACCGCCAAAACCTTGACAATTTCCGCAACGGTAATCAATATCCTGTCAATTTCCCCGACAACGACAACCGCGAAATGTCCATGCTTCTTGAGCGCACCGTGCTTGAAAGCGGCTCAAAAGACGCTCTTCTCATTTTCTCCTGTAACAATCTCCCCGCTGATTTTTCCTATACCAGACACCAGAACATTTCTGTCGCTTACGGTACAGTTTCGGGGCTTCAGGTCAGCCGTTCAGCCATTCGTGTCATTGACGGTCACCCCTTTGTCTATACGCTCTTCGGTGCGCAAATCAAGCTCAAGGCTGTTGACATCATTGACCGCGTAGGCGGCTACTACTATATCAAGCCGGAATCGGCAAGCTATAAAGTCGAAAAGGGTAAGCATCAAGGCTTTTATGAAGGCTTACGGCAAAATGACTGCATTATCACATACGGCATTAACCTTGTGCACGGCCGTATGTTCAAATAAGCGCATCGCACCCGAAGCGCCATCCAAATCAATCTATAAAAACAAATTACGAACATAAAGAAAGAGGTATATCGCCATGGCAATGAAAAAAAGTGCTGCTGTCCGTGATACAGATGCGACAGCAAATGACAAGCGTGCCGCACTTGCGGCAGCACTCGCGCGTATCGAAAAGGATTGCGGTAAAGGCTCAATCATGAGAATGGGAGAGGCGGCACAGCTCAATGTCAGCGCAGTGTCGACAGGCTCACTGTCGCTTGATGCGGCTCTCGGCATTGGCGGCGTACCCAAGGGCCGCATCACCGAAATCTTCGGTCCTGAATCCTCCGGTAAAACCACCGTTGCCCTGCACATCATTGCCGAGGTGCAGAAGGCAGGCGGCGAGGCGGCATTCATTGATGCCGAGCACGCGCTTGACCCTGCCTATGCAAGAAAGCTCGGTGTCGATATCCAGAATCTTCTGATTTCCCAGCCCGACTGTGGTGAGCAAGCCCTTGAAATTGCAGAAAAGCTTGTCAATTCAGGCGCGATTGATGTCATTGTCATCGACTCGGTTGCCGCACTTGTACCCCGTCAGGAAATCGAGGGCGATATGGGCGCCTCTCATGTCGGCTTGCAAGCCCGTCTCATGTCACAGGCAATGCGTAAGCTTTCGGGTACAATTTCCAAGACGCAATGCGTGGTCATCTTCATCAACCAGCTTCGTGAAAAGGTCGGCATTGCCTACGGCAACCCCGAGGTCACAACAGGCGGACGCGCGCTCAAATTCTATTCCTCTGTCCGTATCGACATCCGCAAGGCAGACACACTCAAAAACGGCAGTGATGTTTACGGTAACCGCGTGCGCTGTAAGGTTGTCAAGAACAAGGTTGCGCCCCCATTCAAAACTGCCGAGTTTGATCTTCTCTACGGCAAGGGCATTTCCAAAACCAACGAAATCATCGACATCGGCGTTTCGCTCGGCTTGATTGAAAAGAGTGGCGCTTGGTTCTCTTATAACGGTCAAAGATTGGGACAGGGCAAGGACAAAGCCCGTATCGCCATCGAAACCGACCCCGCACTTCTCGCAGAGCTTGAGGAAAAGCTGCGCTCTATGCTTGATAAGCTGGATCTTGAGGAAGAGTTCGAGCTTGACGAGGAATTTGACCTGCGTGAATTTGAAGAGGAAACGCCCCTTTGATGACCTACACTCTTTTGCGTGTTCTTCCGAAAAAGGACTATGTGTCGCTTTCTCTTCTTCCATGCAATCCGCAAAAGGACAAGCAGGATGAAGAAAAGCTCTCCTTGAGCTTTGAAGACTACCGTGCCTGCGGCATTTTCTCTGTCGGCGAAGAGCTGACCGAAGAGACAGTCAATCGCTTGCGGCATGGAGAACGCCGCCTGACTGCCGTCAAAAAAGCGCTGCGCATTCTTGCCGCAAGCGATAACAGCCAACTCTCTCTTTACAAGAAGCTCCGGCAGCGTGGCACCGAGCATCTTGATGCCATCTATGCTGTCAGGCAAATGGTGTCGAGCGGGTATCTTTGCGAGAACGAGCAACTGCCCCGTCTGATACTCCGTTATGCCGAAGAAAAGCTCTTTGGACGCGCGCGCATTTTGCACGAGCTGAAAGAAAAGGGATATCGCAGAGAGGATATTCTCTTGGCGATCGATAGCCTCACAGAAGCAGGCGCACTTGATTTCAACCTGATTAAAGAAAAGCTTTATGAAAAGAAAATTCCGCAGTCCTCTCCTGAATGGTCAAGGCTTTGCATGCGCCATGGCTTCACGGATGACCTGGACTGATTCCATCCGCACATTCTCTTATAAGCTCTGTTTCCACTGAACGATTGAATAAAAACGGCTGACAGCCGAAAGGATGTGTTTCTTATGCTGAATATGGCGGTTCGCAACACAAATAAGCTGATTCGCGAGATGTCGCACACACAAAACATACGCATTGGGCGTTTCTTTACCAAAAAAGCAGAGGCATCGCTCTTATCCTCTATGCTCTCCTTACCCGAAGCGGAGGAGTTATCCTTACTTGATGCAGGCGCAGGCACAGGCATTCTCTCTGCCGCCGCCATCGAAAAAATCTGTCTTGCAGGAAAAACCGCACGCATCAGGCTCACCTGCTACGAAAACGATGTCATGATGCTACCGATGCTACGCAACAATCTGGAGCGTTTGCGGAAGCGTGCGCGCCGTCTTTACGGTGTACGCCTTTTTATCAATGTTATCGAAAATGATTTCATGGCAGATGAAGCACAGGACTGCTTTGACCTTGCGATTTTGAATCCGCCCTCCCGACTGATTGCCAAGGGCGCACCCGAAATGCAAGGCTTTATGGATGTCTGTGCAGGCGAAACCGACCTTGAATTTTTGTTTGCTCTCAAGGTGCTCCGTCTCTTAAAGGAGGGCGGTCAGCTCGCTGTCATGCTTTCAACAGACCTTGCCGCCGGCGTTTATGTTGAAAAAATACGCAAGGCGCTCTTATCCGAGTCCTCGCTTGTCAGCCTTCTCGTTGCCGACAATTCCGTGCGCGACGAAAAGAAGCTCGGTAAAATGGCGGCATCCGCACCTCCCTTCAGCAAGCATATGGCACTCTGCCTTGTGCGCGGCAAAGAGCAAGGCACTATCTCCATCTCCTCGGTCACACCGACAGGTGAGCTTCAAAAGTTTCAGCCGTTTGAGCCGCAATTTATCATCCGCGGCGAGCAAAAAGCAATTCTCCTTCTTCGCTCTCGCGAAGAGGAGGAGGTCATTCGCTTTGTTGAAAAGCAGAAAGAAACGCTTACCTCGCTCGGCTTGAAAATGAGGACAGGCTTAACCCTTTCCTCAAAGTACGCTGATTCCTTGCGTGCAAAGCCGTCTGCCGATACCGTTCCGCTCTTACATCCGCGCGGCGTGCAAAAAGGGCGTATTGCCTTCCCCTTGAACGAAGGACGCGACTTCCTTGTTCCCGCAACCCCTGCCCTTCACCAGCCAAATAAGAACCTCTTGCTTATCAAGCGCGTACCCACAAAGAAGGATGGCAAGCATATTGTTTGTGCCGTCTATCACGCATCGCAAATGCCGCGCACTCCTTATATCAGCACCGATAACAAGTTGAATTTCATTGACTATGCTGATACGCGATACGAAATGAGCGTTCCCTTTATGACAGGACTTTTTGCGGTGCTTTCCTCTTCCCTTTATGACCTCTACCTGACTATTTTGAGTGGCACGCGCCGCATCAATGCGTCAGATTACGCATCCATTCCTCTGCCGTCAGAGAAAATCATCATAGAGATTGGTTCCAGACTTGCACTCTGCCCCGTGTTTGACGACCGTTCCATCAACGCCACCGTCACCACAGTTTTCCGCAAATATCAATCCTCTTTTATGTGATTTTTATAGTTTTAGAAATTATTTTCAATTTTTTTCTAAAACATATTGCTTTTTTGAGGTATGCGTGCTATAATAGAGTGTACTTGACACTGTATCGTGCGCTTGGGCGTGAACGATGTCCGCCACTTCGGCGATTAGAGATATACTGTAAGGAAGGTTATAATCCATGAGAATTGCAATTATGATTATTTTGCTCGCTTTGGGCGTGTTTTTGACTCTTGCCGTGCTTCTTCAACACGGTAAGTCACACGGTCTCGGCACTATTACAGGTGCTGCAGAGAACTTTCTCGGTAAAGAAAGAGGCTCGCGCTTTGACCGTATGCTTTCCAAGCTGACCACCGTTCTGGGTATTTTGTTCGTCGTTTTAGTTTTGGTTGTCTATATCATGCAGCCGACCTATCAGCTTTCAAGCAAGCATCAGTCGATTTGGCAAGACCTCGGCATTTCTTACTATGATGCCGAAAGACAGAACGCTTGGATCAATCCCGATAAGGAAACCGCAGAAGAAGAAAACGAGAGTGATTCCTCCTCCGAATCTGCAAGTGAAAGTGAATCCGAAAGCCAGGCAGAAAGTGATTCTGCCGCTGCATAACAGGAAGCGGTCTTTGTCAGACTGCAATATCAAAAAGACCGACCTTGCGCAAACGCAAGTCGGTCTTTTTTATCCCCCTACTGCAAGCATATAGAAAAACGAGACATACTACAAACGAACCCGCCTTTCAAACAATGGCAAGTCATGCTTGCTGATGAGGAGTATGCAATGAAAAA
The DNA here is from genome assembly GCA_045649045.1 of Eubacteriales bacterium. Taxonomy (GTDB): domain Bacteria; phylum Bacillota; class Clostridia; order Oscillospirales; family CAG-272; genus UBA1740. The sequence goes on along the minus strand of JAZRPF010000021.1, from coordinate 6,743 downwards.
GAAAAAAAGCTATCAAAAACAACATAAAAACAAAAAGAAAATGAGTCCTTCCTTTACCGCAAGACCGCCAAAGCGCCATACGCACGAAAGTCCCCGTCACACCGCCCGCCATGAACAAATCATTGAGGGAATTTTTCAAAAGACCGCACACGGTTATGGCTTTGTTGCCAATCCCGACGGCAAGGACGATATTTTTATCGGGCGTGCTTCAACCATGAACGCCCTTGACGGTGACCTTGTGCGTATTGCCTTTCATGCTGAGAGAGGCAGGGGGGAGGAGCAAAAGACGAGTGGCAGAGTGCTTAAAATTGTCGAGGAGCGTGAGCCGTATATCGTCGGTACAGTTGCCGATATCTCTCACCTTGATATGCACTATTACCGTGCGCCTGCCCGTCGCAGAGCCGACGAAACCACCCCCATTTTTGTCTTGATTCCCGACAACCGCCGTCTTGACATCCGCCCGATTATCAAAGGAGAGGGCTTGCATCTCGGTGATAAGGTTCTTGCCCTTTTGACCGACCGTCCCTACGGTGAGAGCAGTCTTTGCCATTGCCGTCTTGTGACAAATTTCGGCCCTGCCGAAAGCCGAGCTGCCAACTATATGGCAATTCTTGCCGAGCTTGGCGTGCCGACAGAATTTCCGCAGGACGCACTTGAAGAGGCAGAAACTCTTTCCCGCATTCCTCTCTCTTCCGAAGGGCGCGTTCGTCGCCGCGAAACAATTTTTACAATCGACGGCGAAGATGCCAAGGACCTTGATGATGCCGTTTCAATTTCGCGCCTGCCAGGCGGCGCCTTCCGCCTTGGCGTTCATATTGCCGATGTCTCGGCATATGTTCTGCCACACACCGCGCTTGACCGCGCTGTGATGGAGCGCGGAACAAGCCTTTATTTTGTTGACCGTGTCGTGCCGATGCTTCCGCCCGCCCTTTCAAACGAGGCATGCTCACTCGGTGCAAGCGAGGATAAATATACCATATCTGCAATCATCGATGTCAACAAAAGCGGTGAAATTGTTGATGTGAGGCTTGAAAAAAGCACCATCCGTTCGACTGTACGCGGTGTCTATCACGAGGTGAATGACCTGCTTGCCAATGCTGAAAATTCGCCTTACTACAATAAATATCAAAAGGTCTATCGCGCTCTTCTCTTGATGAAGAAGCTCTATCATACCGTCCATGAAAGCCGCCGTCAAGGTATGCTTGAGCTTGACCGTCCCGAGCCGAAAATCAAGCTGAATGAGGAAGGACACCCCATTGAGATTCTCCGCCGCGAGCGAGGCCTTGCCGAGCGCATGATTGAAGAATGTATGCTGCTTGCAAACGAAGCTGTCGCACGCACTCTGCGTGAGAGGGGCTATCCCTGCGTTTACCGTGTTCACGGCGCACCCGATGAGGAGAAGGTTGATAGCTTTGTGCGCTTTGCTTATAATCGCGGACTTGATACAAGCGCATTCAAGCCACCTTACAGCAGTATGCAGTTCAATCAGCTTTTAACTGCCGCAAAGCAGGCAGGAATTGCAGAGCCATTTTCCTACCTTTTGCTTCGTACAATGGATAAAGCGCGTTATAGCGAGCTTCCGAGCAGTCATTTTGGTATCGGGCTTCCCTTATACTGCCATTTCACCTCACCAATCCGCCGTCTTTCCGACCTTGCCACCCACCGCATCATCTCGGAAATGCTTGCAAAGCCGAATGAGCAATCAAGACTTGGCGGCTATGCCAAGCGCGCCGCTGATGCCGCTACCCAAACCGAATTACGCGCCCTGCAAGCCGAGCGGCGCATTGAAGCACTCTACAAAACCATTTATCTTGCCGACAGAATCGGAGAAAGCTACCCTGCTCTCATTTCCTCTGTCACCTCGTTTGGCATTTTTGCCGAGCTTGAAAACACCTGTGAGGGCTTGATTCCCATTGAAACACTCGGATACCGTGCGGTTTTCGATGAAGAATACAGACAAATCACCGTCGGCAGTCATATCTATCAGATAGGTGATGCCATCACAGTTCGCGTGGAGGAGGCAGACATCGCCGCCTCGAAGGTCACCTTCTCCTTGCAGGATACAGCTGATAAAGAGGAAAAAGATAAGACTCCTTCGCCGCAAAGGTCGAAGAAGTCTGTTCCCTACCGTCCTTCACGCCCGAAGAAAATCGGCAAAAGAAGGTAAAGCCACAGCGTCACGCGGACGCTTGATATTCAAAAGGTCGGCGACGGTTGCCGAGACTGCCCCAAAACCATGCACGCTTCCGCCGTTTCTGCCGAAAGATCCTTTGTGTACTGCCAAAAACGGCACATCCTCTCTTGTATGGTCGGTGCTTTTCTGAAAGCCCGGATCTGTGCCATGGTCGGCGGTGATAATCAAAAGGTCATCCGCTCTCATTTCATCTAAAAAACGGCCGAGAAAGCTATCAAATTCAGAGAGTGCCGCGGTATAACCGTGTGCATCGCGGCGATGCCCATATATCATATCAAAATCCACCAGATTCACGAAGGCGATACCGCAAAAGTCCTCACGAAGCAAATCTTCTGTCACTTGCATTCCCTCGCGGTTTCCGCTTGTATGCAGGCTTCGTGTGATGCCGTGTCCTGTAAAAATATCCTCAATTTTGCCGACGCCAATGACATCATAGCCGTCAGCCGATGCGATATCCAGAAGCGTATCGGCGGGCGGTTCAAGTGAGAAATCGCGCCGTCTTGCTGTGCGGCGAAAATTCGGCGCTTCTCCCTCAAAGGGGCGCGCAATGATGCGCCCTACTGCGTGCTTGCCCGAAAAAATTGCTCTGGCCTTCAGGCAAATATCATAAAGCTCATTTGGCGGGATAACCGATTCGTGCGCCGCAATCTGACAAACGCTGTCGGCTGATGTATAAATAATCAGCGCGCCGCTTTTCATATGCTCTGCACCGTAATCCCGAATGACCTCGGTGCCTGAATACGGAAGATTGCAAAGAATGTCACGACCGCTTGCCTCCCGAATGGCAGACAGAAGCTCGTTTGGAAATCCGTTCGGATAGGTCGGGTGCGGCTCTTTGGACACAAGACCTGCAAGCTCCCAATGCCCAACCGTTGTATCCTTGCCGCCCGACTGCTCGGACAGTCTTGCATAAACACCGCGCGGATTCGGATTCTTCGGCAGAAAGTCAATGCCGTCAATATTGCCAAGCCCCAATGACAAGAGGTGCGGGATGCGCGCTTCGCCTGTTTCCCATACGCTTTTAATGGTGCTTGCACCCGCATCGCCAAACTCTGCCGCATCGGCGGCGGCACCAATGCCGAATCCGTCAAGGACGATGAAGAAAACGCGTTGAAAGCTGCCCCTGTTCCCTGCTTTTTTCATAAAACACCTCACAAATCAGTATTCGAATCCTTACTACTTATAGTTTACCCCAAAAGACTCTCTTTGTCTATACCTTTATGCAAGAATTTCACTTTTAATTTTGAATGAAAGGACACAGCACTTGACAAAAGTGCCAAAAACTGCCATGAAGCCGTATATTGCACCACCGCCGCCCGTTTCAGAGGAAATGGATGAATTGTATATGCGTCATGCACTGACACTCGCAAGACGCGCCGCAGAAATGGACGAAGTCCCTGTCGGTGCAGTGATTGTGCGCGGTGATAGCATCATCGCCGAAGGTTGCAACCTGCGTGAGCATGAAAAAAGTGCCACGGCGCACGCTGAAATTCTCGCCATTGAGGCAGCGTGCAAGTCGCTTGGCGGCTGGCGCTTGCATGGATGCACTCTCTATGTCACATTAGAGCCGTGTGCCATGTGTGCAGGTGCCGCCATCAATGCACGGCTTGACCGCGTGGTCTTCGGGGCATATGATAAACGCTTTGGCGCGCTTGGCTCTCTCTGCCGTCTTTCTGACCTGCCCTTCAATCATGACCTATCTGTCAGAGAGGGCGTGCTTGAAGAGGATTGCCGCCGGCTTTTACAGGACTACTTCAAAAAGAAGCGATAAGTCTCTGCATAGCATCTTTCCCCCGTGGCATACTTCAAAAAAAGGGGGTGTATGCGTGCAAAAGAAAAAGATTTCCGTCCTTCACTCTTTAACCGACCGTCATATCGGCGGTGCAGGCACATGGCTTGTGTCCTTTTTGAGCACAGCAAATCAAAGCCAATTCCGATATGGTGTCATTTTACCGCAAAACAGCGCGCTCATCAAAAGACTGCCGAAGGGAATCAATATCATTCCCCTGCCCATTCACGAAAAATCCTTCTGCATCAAGGACATTCCGCACTACTTTCGTGCCATCAAAGCCTTTCAGCCCGACATTTTACAGACACACGGCAGTCTTGGTGCGCGCATTGGCGCTCTGCTTGCCTCTCCCCGCACCGCGCTCATTGTAACCAAGCACTGTATTTTCGAAAATGCAACCGGCCGTCACCGCCCACTTGGACATTTTCTCTATACGGTAGCCGCTCCCTTTACTCATGCGGCAATTGCCACCGCCGACTGCGCCGCACGCGCCCTGCAAAAAGAGGGGATGAAACGCACTCGCATTATAACCGTCAAAAGCGGCGCACTTCCCTGCCGCATTCCGAAAAAAAGCGAGCAGGATGCTCTTCGCCGTCAGCTTGGCATAGAAAATCGCTTTGTCGTCGGCTTTTGCGGACGATTGGAGCCTGATAAAAACCCTCTCTTTATTCTGAAGCTTGCTTCGCTTTTGCGCTCTGACGGCCGCTTCTTTTTCCTCGTCGTCGGGGATGGCAGCCTGCGTCCCAAAATGATGCATTTATGCAAGAAAAGAGGACTCTCCCATCTGATGCACTTTACGGGATACCTTGACGATGTATCGCTTCCACTCTCGCTTTTTGATGCGCAAATCAACTGCTCACTTCTTTCGGAAACCTCGAACATGGCTCTGCTTGAAGGCTTTTCACTCGGCGTTCCTGCCGTTGCCTCGCTCTGCGGCGGAAACAGAGAAACTGTGCGGCGGGGGATAAGCGGAATGCTCTATAAAAAAAACAATGCCGCCGCCTGTGCAGACTGCCTGCGCCGTTTGGCAAGTGACACCGCTTTGCACGACACCCTCTCGCGCGGCGCGCGTCAGCTTTTTGAAAAGGAATACCACTCGCGCCTGATGACAGCGCGGTGCGAGACATTTTACAGAACACTTGTACGGCAAAGCGCCAAAAGGATTGATTTTTGAGTTTTTTTGTGCTATAATAAGGCAAATGATGATTTTTATCCTGATTGACAGCTCTCATAGATGTCGACCTTGAAAGGAGAATACAATAATGGCTACTATCATTGGTATTGATGTTGGTGGCAGCACCACAAAAATTGTGGGCTTTGACCGCAAGACAAAAAAACTGATTCCGCCGCAATTTGTACGCGCGACCGACCCCGTGACCTCGGTTTACGGTGCTTTCGGTAAATTCACATCGGAAAACAAGCTCGCCCTATCCGATGTGCAGAAGGTTCTGATTACAGGTGTAGGCGCATCCCGTATTGATGGGAATATCTATTCTCTTCCCTGCGAATTTGTGTCCGAATTTGAAAGCATCGGGCGCGGCGGACTTTACATCACCGATTTACCCCGTGCCGTTGTCGTCAGTATGGGGACAGGCACGGCGCTCGTCTATGCCGAGCAGGACAAAACCCCTGTTTATCTTGGCGGTACAGGTGTTGGCGGCGGCACAATCACAGGTCTTGCCAAGCGACTTTTGAACATTGAAGTCATTGACCATTTGCAAGACTTGGCACAGGACGGCTCGCTTGCAAATATAGACCTGCGTATCGGTGACATTGCCGACGCGAGCTATCCCGATTCCATGCGTCTTGACATGACCGCCTCGAATTTCGGACATTTGAGCGACCTTGCCTCAAATTCAGATATCGCACTCGGTATCTTCAACATGGTCTTTGAGACTGTGGCGATGGTCGCCCTCTTTGCCGCACGCAGTCAAAACTGTCGCGATATTGTCATGACAGGCCAATTGAGTGGGCTTCGCTATGCACGAGATATCTTCCCGCGCCTTTCTGAAATGTTCAATGTGAATTTCATCATCCCCGAAAACGCGCGCTTCGCCACGGTTATCGGCTCTGCCCTCAGCGGTATGCCGTTCGATGCCCGATGACACCGCTGCCAAAAGGCTGCCGTCTGCTCGACGGTATGGAAAAGGACGATCTTGAACGCGTGCTCCTGCTTCTTGATGCACGGGAGATTTCCTATAAGAAGGGGGCTTTTTTGCACCGTGCGGGCGAGCCGATGCACAGATTCGGCATTGTCCTGCAAGGCTTGTTGCAGGTTTTCATGGAGGATGTTGAGGGCGAGCGCATGGTGATGGCGTCGGTTGCCCCCGGTGAAAGCTTTGGCGAGGCACTCGCCTATCTGCGCATCACCGACACCCCCATTTTTGTCGAGGCAGTCAAGGATTCGGTCGTTCTTTGGCTTTCCCCTGAAAAGCTGCATTCACCGTCTTCGTCAAATGCCTCGCTCGAGACAATTCTCTCGCGCTTCATGGCAATGATGGCAAAGAAAATGCTGCTCTCCAATGACCGCATACAAGTGCTTTCAAAGCGCACGCTCCGCAAAAAGCTCCTCGCCTTTTTCTCTCAATGTGTGCGGGACTCGGGCGGCGCACGCACATTTACCGTCCCCTTTGACCGCGCAGGAATGGCAGATTATCTCGGTGCCGACCGCGCGGCTCTTTCCCGTGAGCTTTCCAATATGAAAAAAGAGGGGCTGATTGACTTTGTGGGCAACCGCTTCCGACTTTTGTTCCCTGCAAA
>JAZRPF010000020.1:0-36435 GCA_045649045.1 Eubacteriales bacterium | reverse complement strand
GTTTCTTTATATTCATCATTTCCCCCGCGGCAACCTCACCGCCCCGCGTTTGTCAAATAGTGCTTTCGAAATTCCGATGGGCTCATCCCTGAATATCGGTGAAACGCGTTTGTAAAATAATAGGGATTTGAATACCCGCACATTTCGGATATTTGCGTTACGCTGTATGAATAGTTGAGCAAAAGCTGCTTGGCGCTCCTCATACGCAAAAGCGTCAGATAATTCGAGGGCGTTGTGTTCAGCTCCTGCCTGAATTTCCATATAAGCCCCGAATGGCTGAGAGAAACCCGCGTGGCAAGCTCATCCATGTCTATTTTTTTGTCAAGATTTTTCTGCATATAGCGGATAGAGGCTTCAATCTCCGGGCTGAAGGGCTTAAATTTTGCCTTGCCGGTTTTGCCGAACAAATAATTTTCGGCAAAAATATGCTCTATCGTGTGAGTAATCAGATCGCGGTTATCGGGAAGCACAAACGCTCGCCTCACGCTTTTGAAGATTGCCTCGGTCTGCTCCTTCGGCAGAGCTATCCTTCCGGCAAGGGAGGAAAGATAAAACGGGTGGTCAGCCTGCGCGTAAAAGGAAAAATGATAATAGGTTACGGGCGAATCTGCCTTTCGCTCAAACTTGACCCCCGCAGGTATCAGGGCAATCTCGTTTTTTCGCAGAACAAGAGGCTTTTTTCGTCCTTCTATCATCATGGAATAATCCCCGTCAACGACCAAAATGAGTATATCCCATTTTCTTTGCACGACCTTTGTTTTGAACTCGTCAAGACACTCACGATATATCTGGTTTATAAGATTAATCTGCATAGTCCACCTGAATTACTGTAAATAATTATAGGTTTATTATAATTAATTTTATGGAATTTGTCAAGATTAAATGCTATAATTTTATAAAAGCCATGGGAGGAGCAACAATATTCATGAAAAAAGTCGATGCCACAAAAGGCCCACTAACCAAGCTCATATTCATTTATACCGTTCCTCTGATATTGACTACTATCATTCAGGATCTTTTCACTATTGCCGACAAAGCAGTGCTTGGAAACATGGCGGGAAGTACAGCTGTTGCCGCCATCGGTGCTACCGGAACCGTCACGACGCTGATACTTAACGGCGCCGTGGGACTGTCCAGCGGTGCATCCATAGTCCTTGCGCGGTTTGTCGGGCAAAAAAATGATGAAAAAATCCGCGAAACCATAGATACCTCGATTGTCATGAGCCTTGCCTTCGGCTTGGTTGTCGCCGTTGCAGGATTTTTTCTTGCTCCTGTTTTTCTGACAGCCACGCGTTGCCCCGCAGAGTGCTATGACGGCGCATTGATTTATATGCGTATATACCTCGCCGGTGCGCCTGCAACTCTGCTTTATAACTACGGATCGGCAATCATGCGTACGCTCGGAGATAAGCAAAGACCGATGATATACATAACCGTCGCGGGCGTTGTCAATGTGGTTTTGAACATCGTTTTGTGTTTTGTGCTCAAAGAGAAGGTAGCCGCGGTGGCAATCGCGACCGTTGCATCAAAGGTCATCGGTGCAACTCTCATTTTGATAAGGCTATGCCGCCTCAATGACAGCGCAAAGGTTATCCTCTCACGCATACGCTTCAAGCTTTCTGCCTTCACGCGTATTCTTCGATTCGGCGTACCGACAGCGATTTCGAGGCTCGTTCTTCCCCTCGGCAACCTGCAAATCACAACCGCCATCAATTCCTTTGGCGTGAATGCCGTCGCAGGTCAAGCGGCATCCGCCTCCATCAACGCTATCGTGAATGCCTTTTCGACCGGCTTTGGCGTGGCAACGACTGTGTTTATGGGGCAAAACATCGGCGCCAAGAATGTCGGACGAGTCAGAAAATCCTTTTGGTCATTTCTCGGCTTTAATGTCCTCATTACCGGAACGCTGGGACTCTTCGTCTGCCTGACGGGCAGATTTTGGATTGGCATTATCGTCGGTGCCTCCGAAAAGGTCGCCATCGACTACGGAATGAACCGCATGATGCATGTAACGCTCTTTATGTTTGTCAACGCAATCAATTCTGTGCTGAACCACGCCCTCCAGGCTTTCGGATACCCCATGTTTACAAGCATCACAAACATTGCCTTCAACCTCGGATTCCGCGTGCTGTGGATGCAGTTCGTTTACCCATTGCGCCCCATCTTTGATACGGTCAATCTCTGTTTTACGGTTTCCTGGATACTCAATATGACATTTTACGCCATATTCACTGTATTCGTTTACAGGCGTTATGTGAAAAAGGGTATATGCAAAAAAATATAGGCAAACAAAAACCACCGGTTAGCGTGAATACTCCGTTAAGAGCAACACGCTAACCGGTGGTTTTTTCTGCGATTAGCCGCGGTCAATGGCGATAGGCTTGATATCGTCATCCGGGTTTTCTTCTTCCTTATAATAGGGGTCAATCATGACCTCTTTGATTTTGAAGTAGGCGGCATAGACATTCATATAGCCAATCAAGGCAGGGAGCAATGCGATGCCGAGCGCGAGGCCGACGGGAATCAATGCACCGTAAAGACCGAACATCATGCAGAAAACAATGATGACAAGAAGGAGCGAGCCAAGCAATGCCATCAGGTTGCGCTTGATGCCGAGAATAGCGAAAATCAAAGAATTTTTGAATATTTTGAAAATTTTGAGGTCAAAGGTAATCAGCTGTAAATAGAGATAGGGGCGCATAAACAGATAGAGAACAAAGAAAACGAAAATGACGCCAAGGAGAATACCCGCAAAGGAATTGGCAGAGTTTGTAAAGAGAATGACAAGGTCGCCTGCCAGGAGGAAGAGGCAGAGGACATCAAGAATGCCCATCAGAAAGCCCTGCTTCCAGTTGCGCTTGATGGCATAGCGGAAGTCTGCAAACAGAAAGACAGGCTCGCCCTTCAGCATATTCCGCATCTGATAGGTTGTACCAACGCTGACAAAACCGAATGTGAATACCACAAGCACAGTCAGTGCATACAGCACATAGGTGACGGTGGTTGGCGCGTGTACAGTCAGGTGCATTCCCGCCACATTGAAGAGCGAGGCATCAGCCAGACTCATCCCCTCGTTTGCCGCCACACCCTGAAGGGTAGAGAGCAGGGCATCGCTCGGTGCGCTATAAGTGACATTGCCTACCCCTGAAAAAGCGAGCAGAGCAAAAATGAGTGGGAAATTGCCGAGTACAAGAAAGATATTGATCGAGATAAGGCGACTGAAATCGCGGCGCAGATAGGAGAAAAATCCGCGTAAATTCGGCTTGAGCTTGAGGACATCTTCTTTTTTGATGCCCTTTCCCTCACGCTGTGTATCAAATAGCTTGAAGCGCTTTTTCTTTGGCTGTTGTTCGTTCATGAATGTTACCTCTTTACGCATTGCTGTTTGCAATGGCTTTTTTCAAATCGTTGCCAAGCTCGTCCGCGCGTTTTGTGCAGGCTCTCATGGCGCGTGCCATCATGCCGTCAAAATCTTCATTGTCCATGGTGAGCATCATCTGCTCGGTTGTACCCTTGTAGGAGGTCACCATGCGAATCAGCTCGTCAAGTGAAAATTCCTTCTTTTCAAGCACCATTTTTGCCGCCCCCACTGCCGCCTGCGCCGCCGACAAACGAAGAACCTGCTCGTCAATTTGGGGTAACGCGGACTCGTCATTTGCAGCTGATAGGGCGCGAATCATGCGGTAAAAGCAGGCAATGGCGCTTGAGGAAACCGCAATGATGCGGTTCATGTTTTCTTCGTCTATGACAGCAACGCGACCGCGCGAGGCAAACATCTCGGTGATTTCCGAAAAGGCACTGTCAGATACATATTCGTTGCGGCAAAGGGCGGTCATGCCCTCACCAATCAGAAGCGGTGTATTGGGCATGGTGCGGACAACCGCACAGCCGCCGCCGAGTGCAGCTTCGATGGTTTTCGTATCAACGCCCGCGGCAAGAGAAATGAAGGTGCGACCTTCAAGTGAGATGTGAGAGCGATTGATTTCCCCCAGAACATCTGCATATTGCTGGGGCTTGACCGATAGCACAACCGTGTCGGATGCGGCAACGGCATCAGGGGCAGAGGCGGCAATCTTGCAGCCGCGTGCGCGGTAAGTGGCAAGCTTTTCTTCACTGATATCAAAAAGCGTGATATGCTCAAATGGAATGCGGACAGGACAGCTTTCGGCAGTAATTCCTTGCAGAATCGCGCCTGCCATGTTGCCCACACCGATAAAGGTTATATGTTTCATAGGGGAAGCATCCTTTCAGAATAATACTTTTATTAGTATAGCATATAAAGGAAGAAAATGCAAGAAAAAACCAAAAAGAAATCTTTTGTTAAAAAGAAGCGGATAGGTTGACAATTTGTGCAGAAAAGTAGTATAATATAGTTAATATTTACATCCTGCTTTTTCTATCGAAGAAAGCAGAAGGGAGACGAGCATGACAAGCAAGGAAAGATTTTTTGAGGTCTACCGACAGAATATTCAGCGAGAGGGAGCCGAGCGTTTACTTGAATACCTTGACGGTCAGACCAGCGACTTTTTCACAGCACCCGCAAGCGCACGCTATCATAGTGCCGAGGAAGGCGGACTTGCGTTGCACAGCCTTTATGTTTACGATTGCTTAAAGGACTATCTGAACCGTCCCCGTGTGCGTGAAACCTACGGAATGCAATTCACCGACGAAACCATAGCGATCGTCTCTCTGCTTCATGATGTCTGCAAAATCAATTGCTACAAGGCATCGACACGCAATGTCAAGGATGAAAACGGCAAATGGATTCAGGTCCCCTATTATGAATTTGATGACCAGCTCCCCTACGGTCACGGCGAAAAGTCTGTCTACATCATTTCGGGCTTTATGCGTCTGACACGCGATGAGGCCTTCGCCATTCGTTATCATATGGGCTTTTCAAACACCGAGGATGCGAGAAATGTCGGTCGGGCGCTTGAGATGTTTCCGCTCGCCACCGCACTTTTTGTCGCTGATATGGAGGCAACCTACTTCATGGAAGGTAAAAAAGCCAAATAAAACGAGAAGGGAAGTCTGATATGAATATTGCAATTGTCACAGGGGCATCAAGCGGAATGGGCAGAGAGCTTGCACGCTTGCTTGCACGCAGACAGGAGGTCGATAAGCTCATTCTCGTGGCAAGGCGGGAGGATAGACTGCGCGACCTTTCGATTGAGATTTCCTGCCATGCAGAAGCAAGGCTGCTCGCGCTTGACCTTGCTGATGCGGGCGCGGCTTCGCAGCTTGAATGTGTATTAAAAGAAGAAAACGCCAAGGTCGCTTGGCTTGTGAATGCGGCAGGCTTCGGTCAAATCGGCAGATTCGATGAACTGACGGTGGAAGAGCAGCTTTCAATGCTTGATGTCAATTGCAGGGCTTTGACTGCTATCACGCATACGGTTTTGCCGTATATGAAGAAGGGCGGACACATTGTCAATCTCGCAAGTGCCGCAGGCTTTTTGCCACAACCGCGCTTTGCTGTCTACGCGGCAACCAAAAGCTATGTGCTATCCTTTTCCTGCGCGCTTGCCGAGGAACTTCGCGCAAAGCATATTGCGGTGACCGCCGTTTGTCCGGGACCTGTCAAAACCGAGTTCTTTGATATTGCTGAAAAAACAGGTAACATTCAAATTTATAAGAAAATCATCATGGCAGATTGCACCCGTGTGAGCCGGGGGATTATCAAAGCCGCCGCAAAGGGTAAGACGCTTTATGTCCCCACCCTGACAATGAAAGCGTTTCGCGTTTTGTGCAAGCTTCCGCATCGCTTGCTTTTGCGTTTTGTTCGTTAATGTTTGATACCTCTTGCGTGGACAAAATGAAAGAACAAGTGCGCATATTGCCATATACGCGCATTTTTGTTTGCGATATAATATGAATAGTTAAGAATATTATCAATACATCTGAAAGGATCAATAATCATGACAGGACCTTATCGCGTTATCGTCATCGGTGCAGGTAACCGTGGCAAAACTTATGCCGATTTAATGCTGGCACACCCTGAAAAATTCAAGGTTGTAGCAGTTGCAGAGCCGATTGATGACAGACGGAATTATTTTGCCAAAACCTTTAATATCCCCGAGGAAAACTGCTGCAAGGATTGGCAGACATTGCTTGCAAAGGGGAAAATTGCCGATGTTGCGGTCATTGCGACCATGGACAGAGACCATTTTGCTCCTGCAACCCAAGCGATTAACCTCGGTTATCATCTTCTTTTGGAGAAGCCGATTTCTCCCATTCCTTCCGAGAGCATTCGCTTGGCACAGCTTGCGCGTGAAAAGAATGTTCATGTGCTTGTTTGTCATGTTCTTCGCTTTACGCCCTTCTTTGTACGCATGAAGCAGCTGATTGACGATGATGCAGTCGGTGAGGTGCAAAGCATCATTCACAGCGAATTTGTCGGTAATGTCCACCAGAGCCACAGCTTTGTCCGCGGAAACTGGGGCAATAGCGATAAGAGCTCGCCGATGATTTTGCAGAAGAGCTGTCACGATATGGACATTCTGCAGTGGCTTGTCGGCCGTGAATGCAAGTATGTGCAGAGCTTTGGCTCGCTTTCCTACTTCTGTGAGAAGAATAAGCCCGAGGGTGCGGCTGACCGTTGCATTGATTGTAAGGTTCGCGATGACTGCCCCTACAACGCGATTCCGCTCTATCCTGCCGAGGAGGGCTGGTTCCCCAGTGCCGCAAGCAAGAAGATTGTGCCGACACAGGAGGATATTGACAGAGTTCTCGCAGAAACCGATTATGGCCGTTGCGTATTCTCGTGCGATAATAATGTTGTTGACCATCAGGTTGTCAATCTTGAATTTGAAGGTGGCTTAACTGTTGCCTTCACAATGGCTGCCTTCAATAAAGGCGGACGCGAAATTCGCATCATGGGTACAAAGGGTGAGTTGACCGCGCGGATGTCTGATGACCATATGCAGCTTTACCGCTTTGATACCAAGGAAACTACTGAGGTGCCGATTGAGGATGCACAGGCCGGCGATAACATTTCAAACGGCCACGGCGGCGGTGACGAGGGTATTGTCAATGCGCTCTACAGCTTGCTTTCGGGTACATATCACGGCAATAACATTTGCGATGCGATGCGTTCTGCGGAGAACCATATCATTGCTTATGCGGCAGAGGAATCCCGCCGTACGCATAAGACTATCGATATGGATGAGTTCCGCCGCGAAATTTTTGCCAATCTTTAATGTGAAAAAACTGCGATTCGATCGAATCGCAGTTTTTTGATGCAAATTAAATAACCTGCAAAATTTGCTTGAAAAATAAATATGACAATGTGTATATCAATTTCACAAAAACACTTGATTTTTTATTGTTTTGGGTATATAATAAAGTATGATAGAAAAATATGTAAAACAAAGGAGTTATTGCCATGTTGGTTTCTGCAAAGGAAATGCTTGTGAAAGCAAGAGAAGGCAAGTATGCCGTCGGTCAGTTCAACATCAACAATCTTGAATGGGCCAAAGCGATTCTTTTAACTGCCGAGGAAATGCGTTCCCCCGTCATTCTCGGTGTATCCGAGGGTGCCGGCAAATATATGTGCGGTTACAGCACGATTGTCGGTATGGTTAAGGGCATGATTGAGAATTTGAAGATTACCGTTCCCGTTGCAATTCATCTCGACCACGGCACTTATGAGGGTGCAAAGCAGTGCATTGAAGCAGGCTTCTCATCCATTATGTTTGATGGCTCTCATTATCCCATCGCTGAAAACATTGAAAAGACAAAGGAGCTTGTCGCTCTTGCAAATTCGCTCGGACTTTCTCTTGAAGCAGAGGTCGGTGCAATTGGCGGCGAGGAAGACGGTGTCGTTGGCGGCGGCGAGGTTGCCGACCCCGAGGAATGCCGTATGATTGCAGAGCTTGGTGTGACCATGCTCGCAGCAGGTATCGGTAATATTCACGGTAAATATCCTGCAAACTGGGCAGGTCTTAATTTTGAAGTTCTTGCAAAAATCAGCGAGAAGGTTGGCAATATGCCACTCGTTTTGCACGGCGGTACAGGCATTCCTGCTGAGATGATTCAGAAGGCAATTTCTCTCGGTGTTGCAAAAATCAATGTCAATACTGAATGCCAGCTTGCATTTGCTGCCGCAACCCGCGCGTATGTAGAAGCAGGCAAGGATTTGCAGGGCAAGGGCTTTGACCCCCGTAAGCTTCTTGCGCCCGGCGTTGAGGCAATCAAGGAAACAGTCAAAGAAAAGATGCAGCTTTTCGGTTCTGTCAACCGCGCTTGAATTTTCTTTTGATGCAATTGGGGATGGCCATGAACGCCATCCCCAATTCTCTGTAAAAAAACTGTCTTTTTCTTGTTTTTTTCTGAAAATCACCTTGACATTTCCAATAATTCGTGCTATAATAGACAAGTCGTTGGAACGCCCCTGTAGCTCAGACGGTAGAGCACTTGACTTTTAATCAAGGTGTCCGGAGTTCGAATCTCCGCAGGAGCACCACGCAGGTGATGTCAATAGACATTGCCATAAAAGCGAAAAGTTATGTTTTCATAGCTTTTCGTTTTTTTATTAAAAGGAGCGATGATGAAAAAAGAATTTGAAACGGTCAAAGAAGCCAATGTCGGCGAGAGCATATTTGGCTTTGAGCTTGTTAAAAAAGAATATGTAGAGTCAAAAAAAGCAATTCTGTATACGCTTAAACACATAAAAACCAAGGCAGAGTTGATTTATTTCGATAGAAGAGATGAAAACAAGACCTTCGCAATCTGTTTCAAAACGCTTCCTGAAAACAATACGGGCGTCTTTCATATTCTGGAGCATAGCGTTTTGAACGGCTCGCAAAAATTTCCTGTGAAGGAGCCGTTTGTTTCGCTGCTTCAAAGCTCTATGCAGACATACCTGAATGCGATGACCTTCAGCGATAAAACCGTTTATCCCGTTTCTTCAAGAAATGAGCAGGATTTTTTTAATTTGATGACGGTTTATCTTGATGCTGTTTTTTGCCCTAAGATTGATGAGAAGCCTGAAATATTCATGCAAGAGGGCTGGCACTATGAGTTTGAAGCACCCGACGCTCAACCTTACTACAACGGTGTAGTATATAGTGAAATGAAGGGCGTTTTTGCAAAAGTTGATGCCATCATTGAGGAAGAAACAAACAGAATGCTTTTTCCCGATAACAGCTATGGCTTTATAAGTGGCGGACATCCCGAACACATCACCGATTTAAGCTATGAGCAGTTTATTGACACACATAAGCGCTTTTATCATCCTTCAAATGCCAGAATTTTTCTTGACGGCTCTATGGACGCTGATGCTGTGCTGCGTTATATTGACGGCGAATATTTATCAAAATACGAATACCGTGCGCCTGATTTCGATTTCAAAACGCAAAAGCCAAGGGTATGTGAAAAGAGCGTTTTTTATGAGGCGCAGGAAGATGGCGCACTCGCACATATGTCGATATCCAAGATACTTTGCCGCTATGATGAGCCTGAAAAAATATATGGGGCGAAAATTCTTGCCGATTATCTGACTGGCTCAAATGAAGCACCGCTTAAGCGTGCTTTCCTTGAAAAAGGCATTGCCCAGAATGTATCCATCAGCATTGGCGACGGTATTTATCAGCCGACTGTTTCCTTTGTTGTACGCAATACAAGTGAGTGCCGCTTCGATGAGGTGAAGAGCTTGCTTTCGGCGACTTGTAAGGATTTGGCAATGCGCGGACTTGATAAAGGCGCATTGCAGGCATCTCTTGAACGCTTTTCATTTACAAACAGGCAAATCACAGAGCCATACGGTCTTGAGCTTTGCCTGAAGGCGCTTGATGGCTGGCTTTACGGTGCAAGTCCCTTGACTCACATTGATAACGAGAGAATCCTTGATTCCTTGCGACACAAAGTGGCGGGTAATTATTTTGAGCAGCTCCTGCTTGAGATGTTTGCAGATGGTGCGGATAAATCCTGTTTGTATGTTCTTCCTTCGATGAGCAAGGGAAAAGAGGATGGTGAAAAGGAGCAACGCAAGTTGAGTGCGGCGCTTGGGGCCATGACAGAGCAAGAAAAGGAACAGATTTTGAAGGACTTTGCGAAAATGTCCGAGTGGCAGCAAAGCACGGATGATGAAGAGGCACTTTCCACGCTTCCTCACCTGAATCTTTCGGATATTCCCGAAACCGTTATGCCGACCAAAACAGTCCAAAGGACAATTGGCGGCAGAGAGGCTTTGGAGGTTCAGACCGAAACCAATGGCATTGTGTATTTGAATCTGTTTTTCAATGCCTCGGATTTTTCACTTGAAGAATTGCGCGTACTGACTGTCATGCTTTCCTGTCTTGGTGAGCTTGGTACGCAAAATTATAGCGCTGCAAGCCTTCAAACCGAAGTCAAAGCCAAGCTTGGCGATATTTCCTCAAAAACGGTTTTTGCTTCTTCTCTTGGCGATGTTCAGCACTGTACGCCGTATATTGCAATTTCGGCAAGTATGCTTGAAGAAAATGCGGAAGCGGCGCTTGACCTGATAGCAGAAATTCTGACCGCCACCCGCTTCGATGCTCCTGAAAAAATCCATGAGATGCTTGTGCAGAGCGATTATTCCTTCAAGCAGGCACTCATTGGCGGAGGTCATGTTTTTGCCGTCACAAAGGCACTTTCCCCATTCTCGAAGGAAGCAATGCTAAGGGAAGCTCTTGAGGGTGAGAGTTATATCCGCTGGTTTACGCCATATGTTGAAGCCTTCGGGGAGAACAGCTCTTCGGCTATACAAATGCTTGAAAGCCTGCAAAAGAAATTATTTGCACAAAACAGATGCTTTGTCAGTTATAGCGGTCATATCCATGAAGACATCATTGCACGGCTTTTGAGGTCATTGCCGACGGTAAGTATTGGAGCAAGTCATATATCTATGGAGACGGACTTCGCAAGCTCTGCCATTGAAATTCCGTCAAGTGTTGGTTTTTCTGCCTACGGACACAATCTTTATGCCATGGGCGGAGAATATAGCGGAGCCCTTGCTGTTGCTTCTTCTCTTGTTTCATTTGCTTATTTGTGGAATGCCGTTCGTGTGCAAGGCGGTGCTTACGGCACGGGTATGAGTATTCGGGCAAATGGCGATATTTTCTGTTATTCCTATCGGGACCCGAACCTTGCAAATACGCTGAACGCCTATAAGGGCGTTGCCGACTTTATTGAAAGCGTTGCGGATGAGGGGATTTCCCTTGATGATATCATCATCGGTACTGTCAACACAACCGACCCCTTACTTTCTCCTGCAGAAAAATGCACGCTTGAAGCAGTGAGGTATCTGAAGGGAACGACGGCAGAATCAATTGCAAAAATCAGAAAGGAAATTTTGCACACAAGCGTGGCTGACCTTGCAGAATTTGCCGTTCTGTTGAGACAGTACACGGAAAATGCAAAGCTCTGTGTTGTGGGCGATAAGGAATCCGTCGCCTTTGCCAAAGGCAATCAATAAAAAACAGTCTGTCCTACAAGGACAGACTGTTTTTTATTGACTATCAAGAGAGTAGGAAAGCTTTGCGGGTGCTTGCAGATAGCGGAAGGAATGCTCATCCGATGCCGCTATCTGTACTGTAGCTTTTTGGTTTGCATTGATGAGCAGCTTCAGCCTCGGGAGCGGAATATTGATGATGATGTTTTGGTTTCTCGGCACATACATTCTGCCGAGAATCAAAATATCAGCTTCTTGGTAAGGGACGGAGACGACGGGTGTTGCGGCATCACTGTACGCGGAGGGGATGGCATAGAGAATTTGCGTCTCGTTGTGGGTGATGCGTAGCAAGCGGTCATCTTCATCGTGCGGCTCGGCAGAAAAATCAGTCATATAGAATGAGTCACCGAGTGCTGTTTCAGTATCCTTTTTGTAAAAGCGGCAGGAAACGCCATTGTCCCTTATTGCCGATTGCAGCTCATCTGCCAAATGCTTCTCACCAAAGCTTTGCGGCTCAGGCAGAAAAACCGTTTCGGTCTTAACGGTTGATAAGAGAGTGCGAAGCTCGTTTGGAGATTGATTGTTGCATTTTGTCAATATGAGGCGGTCGAGATAGAGGGATTCATATGTATCCAATATTGAAAGCACATAGTCGGCTTGAAAGCTCTTGAGCATGAAAACCGAAACCTCTCCGTGACTGCGGATGGTGACAATTTCATTGGAAGAGTATTGCAGAAAATCGAAGGATTGTTCACGGTATCGGGTGAAGCCGATAACGCACAAATAGACAGAGAGCAATAATGCGAGGGAGGCGTAGACGGCGCGGCGCACAAGCGCTTTGGTGATTGGAAAAATTTTGAACAGGAAGAGCGTGCAAACAGTGAGAATCAGTAACCATTTGGTGAGCGGATTGTTCATAGACAGAACTGTATGATTGATTGAAGATAGAGAGGAAATGACGGTAAGCGCGAGGTGTGCTGTCAATTTTATCAAGAAGCAAAAGGGAGGGAAGAAGCAGAGAAGAGGAAACAGCACTGCGCCGTACATGAGAAGCTGAACAAGCGGTGTCAGGGCAAGCGTGGCAAATGCCGAGAGCAGTGAGAAATAGCCAAAAACGCAAGCGGTAATAGGAAGTGTCGCACAAATGGCACCAAAGGAAATCAAAAGAGAATTTTTGATATAAGAAAAAACGGCACTCTTGCTTCTTTTGAAAAAGCCCTTCAAGGTGCTCATCGGAATGGGCGGGACCACAAATTCTTCGGTGGATTTTTCTTCGATTTCTTCCTTGCTGACGACAATTAAGACACCCGCCGTCGCCGTGACGGAGAGCCAGAATGCAAGGTCATAAACCGTATAAGGTGAGAGAAAGCAAAAGAGGACCGCGACAAGAGCAAGCGCCGTCAAGGAATCGTATCTTCCACCGATATAATAAGAAAGTATGACAAGCATGAACATCGCGGCAGCGCGAAGCGCGGATATGGGAAAGCCAATCAAGAGGAGATAGAAGAGAAGGAGCAGGATGGAGATGACTGTGCGCGCAAGTCGAGGCGTCTTGAAAAGATGCAAAATTGACTCTAATCCGTAAATCAGAATGGAAATATGGAGTCCGCTGACAGCCGCAAGATGCGAGATGCCGAGACGGCGGAAATCAAGGCTTGTGCGGTCGGATAGATCAGACTTGTCACCGAGAAAGAGCGCGGAGATTAAAGTAGCGCTTTCCTTATCTGTTTTGGTCATGAAGAGATGTTGCAGCCTCTTTGCAACGAAAAGCTTGCTTTCTGTAAGGGGTTGCTGACCGCTTGATTGGTACGCGAGCGTTTCTTGAATTGTTGCTTTAAATATAATGCCATCTGCCATATAATAATTGCTGAATTCATCTTCTTTTATAGGCGAAAGCTTGATGCTTGCGGTCAGAGTGTCGTTCTTTGAAGGTGTGTCATCTTGACTTATATAAACAAGAACGGCGGCATCTGTTTCTATTGCACCAAGTGTGACGAGCCTGGCACGGTAGAAACCGCCGCCTTCAAATTTTGAGACGAGCGATTCAATAACCATCGTTGCCTGAATCGGTTTATCGCGCTCCTCTCTGCAAAGTGCTTCTACCGAGTCAACTGCTCTGTACGAAAGTAAAAGAGGAAGTGCGACGAGAATGAGCGTGAGTGAAATATGCAAAACGCGCGTCTTGCAGACGCGCGGTAAAAGCATAAAAAGAGCGCAAAGAAAAGATACGGCAAGCAGAGATACGCCCAGACAGAGCTTGCCGCTGCCGGTGAGAAAAACAGAAAAAGCAAATGATGCAAGCGAAAGAGAAAGCGTTAAGAAGAGTGGACGCCGAAAGTAGATGCCTGTTTTGATTGCTTTTGACATAAGGAAGCCACACCCTCATTGCCGATTTTTTCATTGATTGTTGAAGTGCCACTTGGAAATACAAAATTTAACGCTTGATGACAGACTTCAATGGTCAGCCTTTGTGTGCTTGAAATTTGTCCGTCAATACAATAGCGGTGCGGAGAAGAAAATTCGATGGTGACGGACGGAGTTTGTCTGTAATCAATGAAGTCATAATGGTGCTTTGGATTTAAGTGCTCCCCCTTCTGATACGCGGAAACTGCTGTCAAAAAGCGAAAATGCGAGACCTTTTTAATGATGCATACATCAAGAAGACCGTCGGAGAGAGAGGCTATCGGTGCTGATTTGAAGCCGCCGCCACAAAAGCATCCGTTGGCGATAAGACCAAGCGTCAGGTCATAGTCAAAGGACTCGCCGTTTTCAAGAGTCAGCTTGAAATTTGTGCCGATTTTCCGAAAGAAAACCCGCACAAGACCTGCGATATAAGCCATTTTCTTGGGGATTTTGTGCTTGGCTTGAAGGCGTCCTGTTTCGCGCACAACCTCGCAGTCAAAGCCGATGTTGATCATATTGATGCCGTAGGTATCATTGCACCGAAACACATCAATGCGGTGCATCTCACCTTCAATCTGCCTTTCGATATCAAAGAAATAATCGCCGTTTGTAAAATTGCGGTGGAAATCGTTGCCCGTGCCGTGCGGGATAAGACCGTAGGAGATGTGAGGTGCTAACGGTGCGCCGCTGATGACCTCGTTCAGCGTACCGTCACCGCCAACGGCATAGATACGCATAGGCTCTTTTAATTCCGCAAGGCTTGCGACATAAGCGGTGGCATCACCCTTGCCCTTTGTCTTGTAAATTGCATAGTCGGCTTGCTTATTTGTGCAAGCGTTTCGAATGCTTTTTTCAATTGAAGCGATTTCTTGTTTGTTGCCTGCCATGGGATTGATGATGAATATATGTTTCATAATCGAAAAAGAAACCTTTTGCATTTATTTTTTTGCTTGGCGAATCATATCGAAATACTGCTTTGCCTGTTGTTCAAGCTTGCTTGTGCCAAATGTGAAATACTTTTTATCCTTGATGTCGTTTGGCAGATATTGCTGCCGGACAAAGTGATTCGGGTAGTCGTGCGGATATTGATAGCCGTGAAAAAGCGGAGAACGGAGGTGCTCGGGAATTGTGACACCAAGTCCTGCCTTGACATCCTCGCTTGCAAGATGATAGGCGTTATAGGCGGCATTGGATTTGGGAACGGTTGCCAGCATGACGGTTGCGTTTGCAAGCGGGATAGCGGCTTCGGGAAGCCCTAATTCCTTGGCACTTTCAGTACACGCACGGACAATGACAGAGGCAAGCGGATAGGCGGCACCGATATCCTCAGAGGCAATGACTTGAAGACGGCGGCAAGCAGACAAAAGGTCTCCGCCTGCTAATATTTTGGCTAAATAAAAGACGGAGGCATCAGGGTCAGAGCCACGGATTGACTTCTGAAGGCAGGACAAAAGGTCATAATGAACATCGCCGGCCGCATCAAAGCTGCCGACATAGGAGGGGGCAAGCTCGCCGACAATTTCTTCTGTAATCTCGCCGTCTGCCGCGTAATAGGCGTTTTCAAGAATGCCAAGGCTGCGGCGAACATCGCCACCGCCATAAGCGGCAATCTTGTGCAGAATATCATCACTTGCTTTGACATTCATACCGCTTTCCTGATTCAAAAATGCAAATGCCTTGGCAATGGCGGGTGTGCATTCCTTTGGTGTCACAGGACGGAATTCAAAAACTGCGGAGCGTGAAATGAGCGCACTGTAAAGCGCATAATAGGGGTTTTCTGTTGTAGATGCAATGAGTGTCACGCGACCGCTTTCAAGACATTCAAGCAAGGATTGCTGTTGCTTGCGGTTGAAATACTGGATTTCGTCAAGATAGAGCAGAACACCGTCTGCCCCAAAAAGCCGACTTGATTCCGCAATGACATTTTTGACATCGGTGAGTGTGCAGGTTGTGGCATTCAGCTTATGAAAGGGAAGTCCCGAATAGCCCGCCACAATATTGGCGGCAGTTGTCTTTCCTGTGCCGGGAGGGCCGCTGAAAATCATATTGGGAAATCGATTGTTTTCGAGCAGACGGCGTATAGTGCCGCGCGGACCGAAAAGGTGCGATTGCCCCACCATGTCATCAAAGCTTTTGGGACGCATACGGTCTGCAAGAGGTTGATATGCCATAGGTTTTTCATCCTTTAATCTGAATTTTAAGAAAGCGTATCGCTTCGGAATGCAAAAAGCTTGTTGACCGCCGCGAGACAGCCCGCGTTTTCCGTTAATGAGAGTGTCGGATCGCGGCGGAGAGTTTCCTTCGCCGCGGCAAAGGCACTTTCCATTAAGGCGGTCTCGTTGCAGAGATGCGCGCTCTTCAGGGTAAGCCCGCCACTTTGTCGCATCGCACCGTCAGACATCGAGGAGAAAAAGTCCCCCGGGCCTCTTTGCGCAAGGTCAGCCTCTGCAATGCGGTAGCCGTCATAGGTTGTTCTGATGGTTTCAAGCCGAGCGAGCGCGGCTTCTCCCGATGTGTCCGAAACAAGCACACAGTAGGATTTTCTCGTGCCACGCCCGACGCGCCCACGCAGTTGATGAAGCTGGGAGAGTCCGAAGCGGTCAGCGTTTTCTATCACCATGAGGGAGGCGTTTGGGACATTGACACCGACCTCAATGACTGTCGTCGAGACCAAAATATCAATCTCCCCACAGGCAAACTGTCGCATGATTTTTTCGCGTTCTTCGTTTTTGATTCGACCGTGCATGAGGGAAATTCGAAGAGAGGGAAGCGCCTTTTCAAGCTCCTTTGCATAGGTGGTGGCAGAGAGAAGCAGGCTTTCTTCGTCGTCGCCGTCGTCAATGGCAGGGCAGACAACATAAACCTGCCCGCCTTTTTCCACTTCTTTTTGCATGAATGCACGCAATCGCTCTTGATAGCTTGAGTTGACAACGAAGGTATCGACACGCTGACGGTTGGGGGGCATTTCATCAAGTAAGGACAAATCAAGGTCGCCGTACATCGTGAGTGCAAGCGTTCTCGGAATCGGCGTTGCGCTCATGACAAGCAGATGTGCGGCGACACTTTTTTGTTTCAGCGCCGCTCTCTGCATCACGCCGAATCGGTGTTGTTCATCGGTGATAGTCAGTCCAAGCCTCGATAATTTCACGCGCTCATTCAGAAGGGCGTGTGTGCCAATCAATATGTCAATACCCCCATCACCTTCAAGCGCGCTGTAAACGGCATCCTTCTGCTTTTTTGTCATGGAGCCGACAAGCAATGCAGTACGCAGACCAAGCGATGCAAACAGGGGGGATAGCTCCTCGTAGTGCTGCTGTGCAAGAATTTCGGTCGGAACCATCAGGGCGCACTGTCTGCCGTTTTTGGCGGTCAGATACATGGCGGTGGCGGCAACAACGGTTTTACCGCTTCCGACATCACCGACAAGAATACGCGTCATGGGCGGGATAGGCTCTTGCCTTTCTCTGCACATATCCCTGAACAAATCATTGACAGCCCGCTTTTGTGTGCCTGTCAGGGTGTAGGGAAGCTTGGAAAGAAAGGGAGCAAGATCGATGGGGGTATAGGACGGAAGCAAAGTCCTCTCTTCCTGCTTGCGAAGGAGTGAAAGACCGAGCGCAAAAAAATAGATTTCTTCAAAGACGGTTCGCCGTAATGCCTTGGCAAGAGCTTCTTCACTTGTCGGGTCATGCAGAGCTAATAACGCTTTGCGCTTTTCAGGCAGGTGATGCGCCTCGCGCAATTCGGGTGGCAGGACATCAACAATTGAGGGAAGCGCAAGCATCAGGGCCTCGCGGACAGCGGCGGCAATGCTTTTTTGAGAAAATCCGTCGGGAATGCGATAGAGGGGAATGATGGAGGGTAAAGGCTCGCCCTCAATATAACGCTCAAACTTCGGGGCGACAAGCTGAACTTTTCGCGTCTTGGAAACTGTCAGCTTTCCGTAAAAGCGGAATTGCATACCGGGGAGAAAGACCGTCTTTAAGAACGAACAATTAAAAAATACCACATCAATGCTACCGCTTTCGTCAAAGGCACGGAACTTCAGAATATTCATGTTTTTGCGGATGCGTGCAAGCTGTGGAGCTGTTGCAACGGTCAGTATGAAGGAGGCAGCACTATCGGCGGAAAGTCCGCGCGAAAGTGACAGAATATGTGCGCGGTTTTCATAGCTTCGCGGTAAAAATTCGGCAAGCTCCAAAACGGTTGTGATGCCCATTTGTGCAAGCGCTTCGGCGCGCCTCGGGCCGATACCCTTGAGGTTGGTTACAGGGGTGCTTGTACCTGCAGAATCCATAAGCCGCTCTCCTTTCCGCAAAATGTGCAAATTCACTAATATCATTCTACACTATTTTGTCAAGATTTGCAAGATTTTTTTATATCTTTGTGAATCTTTTTAATTTTTTTACTTTAATTGGTAAAAGAGTGTTTACAAACTGCATTTTTTCTGTTATACTATATAAATGAAGTAATATATTCTTTTCTTCATGGATAGAAACGATGCAAAGGACGGTGTGAGGGACAATGAGCATGAAACAGGATTCAACATTTTCGATGGCCGAAGCGCGCGGACGCTATTTTCTTGCCGTCGCTTTGATGCTGGCATCCTCTGCACTGCTTTTGTTTTTCCCCCCGCTTTTTCTTGCGATTGCCGCTATGCAGGGCGTGATTTACCGCCTATCAAAGCCGCTCGTCCTCGCCTTTGTGCCTGCCGTCGCTTCACTTGTTATCATTTCTCTCTATGTGGGAATCATTCCTGCTCTCATTCTGACCGTTGTCTTTTTCGCCGACGGCACTATCATCAGAATTGCACAAAAGAAATATATCGGCAAAAATGTGACGGTTGCCGCCATGACTGCCATATTTATCGTTGCGCTTTGCGGTGCATTCTTGCTCATACTGCTTGAGCTTGATAAGCTTTCTGCCACGGGAATCAGAGAATTGTTTGCGGATATGCGTACCGAAATCATTGACACCCTGCGCAACCAGTTTGAAGCTATGGGCGCGGGTGCTTCTGACGGTATGGACATCGATGCCTTGATGGCGGACTTTGAGGTAGCTCTTGACCAAGCGGTACTTGTTTTACCTGCCTTCCTGACGATTCTTTTCCTTCTGATTTCCTGTGCCATAACCGCGCTTTATAGAATTTTCTGCCGACTTTTTCAAATGAAGGACGGACTGCCGGGTAGAAGCTTTCGGCTCTCTGTCAGTATGCCCTTTGCCGTTTTCTATCTCTTTCTCACCGTACTGTTTTTCTTTGCAAACGGCGAGTCGATGCTGTGGATATCGTTTTTGAATTTGCGCTTGCTGCTTGGTTTCTTCATTGCGATTGTCGGACTCAATATGCTTGCTGCCTCGCTTGTCCGATTCTTCCCGAGAATTTCTATGCGTTTTCTGTTTACGCTTCTTGTTGTATTTGTCTGCTTTTCAACCTATGCAGTCCTTTTTTTCCGTATCGTCGCGGTTGTGACCGCCATTCGCATTACCTATCTCGCATTCCGCCGTCATCCCCAACTATAAAGACAGTTTGATTTCTTGAAAGGAAACTCTGATAAAGAGAGGGCTTGTTGTATGAAAAAAAGGTCATCCTATTCCGACCACCATCGAATTGCCACGCGCGGAGATCTGATTTTTTGCATTGCACTTGCGTGCGTGTCAACTCTTCTTTTTGCGCTTCTCGTTCAGTATGCGGATATTCCTCCTCTTTATAGTGCATTACCGATTGTCTTCGTTTACCTTCTTGTAGTCACTGTGTGGGCAGGCTTCAGACGGACAGGCGTCGGTGTTGATACGACACCCGTTCTGGATATGCTGACCAAAAGTGAATTTGGCGCAGTGATGACCTCACTTCGCTCGCCTGCCTTCCTGCTTGATAAAAACGGTTATATTATCTGGGCAAATACAGCTCTCACAGAAGTCTATGGCAAGCAGGCGTTGCCCATTGGCAGTCATATATCGCTTCTTTTGAATCCCGACCTCCTTTTGCCTCAAACGACGCTTGAAGCGGGTGACGGACAGACAGAGCAAGCATCAGATATTTTGAAGCTTGGTGACCGTTTCTTCCTCTATGAAGCGGTGAATGCCGAAATGGAAGGTGAGAAATACACATTTGTTCTCTTGAATGACTGCACCGAGAGGGAATACTGGCATGGGCTTTATTCTGATGAGCGAGAGGCTTTGGCATATATTGCCATTGACAACATTGACGAAACTCTGCAATCCGTCCGCGAGCAATTTCATTCGAAGGTTTTGGATGTTGAGAATGTTTTACATCAGTGGGCAAGCGAAATGAATGGCGTTCTTCGCGCCTATGAGCGCAATCGCTACATGGTGCTATTCTCGACAAAGGCTCTTCGAAATGCCTGTGCGAATCGCTTTGATATTCTTGACCGCGTCCGTTCTGTGCGTGTGGGAGACGGCTTGCCGATAACTATTTCTCTTGGTGTTTCTGATGTTTCGGGAACACTTGCCGAGCGTGACCGCGCGGCTCAGGTTGCACTGGATATGGCGCTTCTGCGAGGTGGCGACCAAGCAGCCTACAAATCCGACGATGGCGTTGATTTCTACGGTGGCAAGACCAAAACAGGCTTCAAGCGCGCCAATGTTCGTGCGCGTGTGGTTGCCAATCAGCTTGCCGCCTATATGGTGCGTGCAGACCATGTGCTGATTATAGGACACCGCTTTGGCGACTTCGATTCCTTTGGTGCGGCAGTCGGCATGGCAAGATTTGCTATGTACTGCGGCGCAAATGTGCATATTGTGGCGAATCTTCGGGATAAGAACCTTGCATCATGCTTTGAGCGCATGGACGAGCTGAATGAATATAAGGGAATCTTTCTTGATGCCGCAGAAGGCCTTGACATGATGACGCCCGATACCTTGCTTGTCGTTGTGGATGTCAATAATTTCAATCATGTGGAAAGTCCCGAGGTGGCTTCAAAGGCAGAAAAAATTGTTGTCATCGACCACCACAGAAAAACCGCCGAATTTGATGAGCAGGTGCTTCTTGAATATATTGAGCCCTCTGTTTCTTCGGCAAGTGAGCTTGTGGCGGAGATGATACAGCAGCATTTGCCGTCGGGTGCGCTCCGCGAGGCAGAAGCCGAAAGCCTTTTTTCAGGTATTTTGCTCGACACTAAGCAGTTTACGCGCAATACAGGTTCAAGAACCTTCTCGGTTGCCGCTTTCCTGCGAAATGAAGGTGCGAATTTGAGCAATACAAGCGAGTTTTTCAAAAATGAGCTTGATGACCTTTTGAAAGAAGCGCGCTTTAATACCAATGTTGTTTTATACAGAGAGCGTATTGTACTCTCAACCTGCGAGGGCGAAACCGATGAATCCTACCGCGTCATTGCGGCAAAGGCGGCAGATAAGCTCTTGAATCTGCGCGGTGTGGATGCCGCATTTGCACTTGTTTTAATCAACGGACGGATTCACATTTCCGCCCGCTCAAACGGCACCATCAATGTTCAGCTTATTCTTGAACAGTTAGAGGGTGGCGGTCATTATGATATGGCAGGCGCACAGGTTTCCGGTATGACCATGCAGGAGGCACTCGCGCAGCTTCGTGCGGCAATTGATACCCAGCTTGACCGTTAAATTTTTCATCTTCTCTTAAAAGAAAGGATATAACGCAAATGAAAGTAATTTTACTTGCCGATGTCAAGGGACACGGAAAAAAGGACCAGATTGTTGATGTTTCGGACGGATATGCCAGAAACTTTCTTCTTCCCAAAAAGCTGGCTGTCATTGCCGATGCCAAGGCAACCTCGGAGCTTAAAGGTAAAAATGATTCCAAGCAGTTCAGGCTGGATGAAATTCGCAAGGAGGCGGAAGCGCTTGCCGCCCGTCTTGCAGGCGTGACTGTTAAAATTCAGAGAACGGCAGGCGCGGACGGCCGTCTTTACGGTGCGGTGACATCCAAGGATATTGCAGAAACACTTGAGGCAACGCACGCCATCACAGTTGATAAAAGAAAGATTAATATGAGTGAGCCTATTAAGGCACACGGTACATTTTCAATTGAGGTAAAGCTTCATACGGAGGTCAACGGGAAATTTACTCTCGTTGTGCATGAGTAAGTAAAATGACAAACGAGGAGTTTATTCAGAAAATGCCTGTTTCCATTGAAGCAGAGCAATCGGTTCTCGGCTCAATTTTAATTAAGCCGGATTGCTTTGATTCGGTTGTGGGAATTTTACAGGAAGAGGATTTCTATACCGAGGAGCATCGACATATATTTGCTTCGATGCGCGATATGTTCCTGACGAGTAAGCACATTGATGCTGTCACGCTTGTCAATGCGCTGGTCACACAGGGCGTTTACAGTGAAGATACGGGCTATGAATATATGCAGATGATTGCGCGTATGGTGCCGTCTGCTGCGAATGTCAAGGACTATGCCACCATTGTGCATGAAAAGGCAATTCTGCGTCGCTTAATCGGTGCTTGTGATGACATCCGCGAAAATGCTTATACTGAAAAGGGCGATGTGGCAAGTATTTTGGACAGTGCCTCTCAAAGCATTTTTGAAATCGCGCAGAACCGCGATTCCAAGGAATTTCGTCATATCAAGGACATTATCGGCAATGTCTATCTTTCCTTGCAGACGCTTTCTGAAAACAAGGGTGCGATTACAGGAACACGGACAGGCTTTTCAGGGCTTGACCGCGTGCTTGTGCAGATGGGTGCGGGCGACCTTGTGCTTGTCGGCGCACGACCCGGTATGGGTAAGACGAGCTTTGTCATGAATATCGCCGTCAATGTTGCCAAGGCAACCAAAAAGTCGGTTGCTGTATTTTCGCTGGAAATGGCAGGCGAGCAGCTTGTCAACCGTATGCTGTCAAGCGAGGCAATGGTTGATAGCTATGCCTTGCGTAGCGGCGATATCAAGCGCGAGGATTGGGAGCGTATTGCCGTCGCAACAGCCGAGCTTAGCGGCTGTGATATGTATATTGATGACACTTCGAATATTACCGTCACCGATATGAAATCCAAATTGCGTCGCATCAAGAACCTCGGTCTTGTGGTGATTGACTATTTGCAGCTCATGCAGAGCGGTCGCCATGTCGAAAACCGAACCCAAGAGGTCGGTGATATTTCGAGAAATTTGAAAATTATGGCAAAGGAGCTTGGCGTGCCGATTATTTGTTGCGCACAGCTTTCCCGTGGCCCTGAAAGCAGAACCAGCAAAAAGCCGATGCTTTCTGACCTTCGTGAATCAGGCTCTATTGAGCAGGATGCGGACATTGTTCTTTTCCTTTACCGTGATGAGTATTATAAGGACCAGAACGAGAACAATAAAGAACAGAACAATTCCAATCAAGCCGAGGTTATTGTGGCGAAAAACAGACACGGCTCACAGGGCAATATCAAAATGGGCTGGATTGGACAGTATACAAAATTCTGCACGCTTGAGGATGATGAAAGGGATGGCAACGCATGAGCCAGGCGCTGACTCCTACCGCTGACCGCACTTGCCTTCTGGCGCAAATGGCAGAGGCTGAACGCTTCTGTCAGGAAAATCATCTTCTTGCTTTGATGCAGAAGGGATGTGTCATCGCGCTATCGGGCGGTGCTGATTCGGTATTTCTGCTTCATTTTATGAAACGAATTTCTGCAAAATACCAATTTCCTATCGCGGCATTTCATGTCAATCACGGTATTCGAGGTGACGAGGGCGACCGCGATGAAGAATTTTGCAGGATACTTTGCGAAAAGGAAGACATCCCCTTCTTTACAGAAAAAATTTCTGTTCCCGCTATTGTCAAGGAGACAGGCGGAACACTTGAGGAGACGGCAAGACGCGAGCGCTATCGGCTCTTTTCAAGCTTCCTTGACACTCATCCTGACTACGCGTATTTTGTAACGGCACACACCGCAACCGACAATATGGAAACCGTGCTGTTTCGTCTGGCACGCGGTACGGGACTTCGGGGACTGTGCGGTATTCCCGTTCAGCGCGAGCGGTATATCCGTCCGCTTCTTTCCTTGAACGGCGAGACTGTGCGACGCGCCTTGCAGGAAGCGGGGCTTGCATTTGTGCTTGATTCCACCAATCTTGACCATGCGTATAAAAGAAATTATATCCGCCATGCCGTCACGCCCGCCTTTCTTCAGATTCACGGAGGGGCAGAGCGTGCGATAGGCAGACTGTGCAGGAATCTTTCGTGCGATGAGGATTTTCTTTCAGGTGAAAGAAATCGGTTTCTTGAAGAGCATTTGCAAAATAGCTGCATCCCGCGAATGCAAGCATCTGCCTTACATGAAGCGATTTTTACGCGCGTGATTGATGCCATGTATCAGAGGGCAGGGGGGAAGAGCGGTGCAAGTGAGGTTCATTTTGGTGATGCCTACGCTTTGCTTATGGCAGGCAAAACGGGCAGAATCGATTTTCCCGACTCGCTTACGCTGTATCTGACACAAAAAAATATTTATTTTAAGCCAAAAGCACAGTCACAAAAGCATTCGCAAAACTCTTTCCGTGTGCAAATGCTTTCTTTCGGTGAAAATGATATAGAGGATCTTAAAGTGGGCATCACGCTTCTTCACGAAAGGGACGAGGCGTATGAAAAGGAGCTGAAGTCAAAATACCGTACGGTTTATCAGGCTGATTTGTCAAATGCCTATGACGGTGACAGGCTTTATGTGCGGGAGAGAGAGCCTGGTGACTCCTATCGCTATGGCGGCATGACGCATAAGGTCAAAAAGCTTTTTTCAGATAAAAAGCTATCGGACACGGAACGCAAGCGACACATTCTTGTCTGTGACGGACAGGGAATTTTATGGCTGCCTGGCTTTGCGGTGCGCGAGACAAGCACCGATAAAGCGATAAAGACAAAAATATATGCATATTTCTTCATGGACGGAGGTAACAATGAATAAGGATATTCTGGATGTTTTGATTGACGAAAAAGAGCTGAATCAAATGGTTTTACGGCTGGCAAAGCAAATTAATGCCGATTATGTAGGGAAGTCCAAAAGACTCATTTTGCTTTGCATTCTGAAAGGCTCTGTGGTTTTCATGGGCGATTTGATGAAGCATGTTGAATCAAGCATTGTGGAAATCGACTTTATGAAGGTTTCCTCTTATGGAAAATCCTCTGTTTCCAGCGGCTCTGTGAATATCCTTCTTGACTTACAGCGCAAGGACATTGAAGAATGCGATATTTTGGTTGTCGAGGACATTATTGACAGCGGACGCACGCTATCCTATCTTGTGGATTATCTACGCTTAAAGGGTGCGCGCTCTGTCAAAACCTGTACGCTTCTTGACAAGCCGTCAAGACGCGAGGTTGACTTCGCCCCTGATTATGTCGGTGCCGTTGTGCCTGACGAATTTGTTGTAGGCTATGGTCTTGATTACGATGAAAAATACCGTAATCTTCCATACATAGGTATTCTTCGCCCCGAGGTTTACCGTTAATCATATCAGCACACCTCACCCGAGGGGCTAGAAAGGTTTATTGAACATGAAAGCAAATTTCAAAAGTATTATTGCACTTGTGGCACTTGTCCTCGTCTTTGTGATGGCGGCAACACTGCTTACAGGTGTCAAGGAAGACAAAAGGGATTTTGAATACAGCGACCTCGTTTTCGTCTTGAAAAACGACCTCGTTGAATCCTTTAAGATGGATGGAACGACCATTACCGTCAAGGCTTATGAGTATAAAATCGAAGACGGAAAGCCTGTTCTTGATGCAAACGGAAATCCGATTGTTCTCAAGGATAGCAGCGGTAAGGATATCGTGAAGAAGTATTCCTGCCGTCTTGCCTATGAGGCGCAGGTCGAGTATGTTCTTGAAGAAGCAATGCGACTTCAGGAAAGTGGCAGACTTGAAAAGTATGAGGTGGATATCAGCGAAACGCCATGGTACATTCAGTTCCTGCCCTATATCATCATTCTCGTAGTGTTTGTCTTCTTCTGGTTTATTATGATGCGTCAGGCGACAGGACGCGGTGGCCGTATGAACAGCTTTTCGCGTGCCAATGCCAAAATGGGTTCTGCCGAGAAAAATCCTGTCAAATTTGCCGATGTTGCGGGTGCTGACGAGGAAAAGAAGGAGCTTGAAGAGGTTGTTGAATTCTTGAAGGAGCCGGGTAAGTTCACCCGTCTCGGCGCAAGAATTCCGCGCGGTATTCTGCTTGTAGGCCCTCCCGGTACAGGTAAAACTCTTCTTTCAAAGGCTGTTGCGGGAGAGGCGGGCGTTCCTTTCTTCTCAATTTCAGGCTCTGACTTTGTGGAAATGTATGTCGGTGTCGGTGCTTCCCGTGTGCGTGACCTCTTTGAAACGGCACGCAAGGCACCTGCAAGTATTATCTTTATTGATGAAATTGATGCTGTCGGTCGGCATAGAGGCGCAGGTCTCGGCGGCGGACACGACGAGCGTGAGCAGACCTTGAACCAGCTTCTTGTCGAGATGGACGGCTTCGGTAAGCATGAGGGCGTGATTGTCATGGCGGCAACCAACCGCCCCGATATTCTGGACCCTGCGCTTCTGCGTCCGGGCCGTTTTGACCGCCAGATTACCGTCAATTACCCCGATATGAAGGGCAGAGAGGAAATCCTACAGGTTCATGCGCGCAATAAGCCGCTTGAAGGGGATGTTGATTTGAAGAAGGTCGCACAGACAACTGTCGGCTTTACAGGTGCTGACCTTGCCAATCTTTTGAATGAGGCGGCTCTGCTTGCCGCACGCGACGGCAAGCACCTGATTGGTATGACCGAGATTGAAAATGCAACGCTCAAGGTCATGGTGGGTACCGAAAAGAAAAATCTCCGTATCACAGAAGCGGAAAAGAAAAAAACCGCTTATCACGAGGCAGGTCACGCCATTCTGGCACACGCCCTGCCGTCGCAGGATCCCGTTCGCCGCATCTCCATTATTCCGAGCGGCAATGCACTTGGTTATACCTTGAATCCGCCAACGAAGGATAAGTACAGCGTTTATAAGAGCGAGCTTAATGAGCAAATTTCCATGCTGCTCGGCGGCCGTGTTGCCGAGGCTGTTGTCTTTGGCGATGTTTCAGGCGGTGCTTCGAATGATATTCAGCGCGCAACCGCAATTGCACGCAATATGGTGACAAAATACGGTATGAGCGATTTGCTCGGTGCGGTGCGCTTTGGCGGCGAGCATAGCAGTGACGAGGTGTTCCTCGGCCGTGATTTCAATTCGGGTGTTGACTATTCCGAGGAGACAGCCGCGAAGATTGATGCTGAAATCAAGCGGATTATTGACGAGGCTTATCGCCGTGCCGAAGACATATTGGTTGCATACCGCCAACAGCTTGACTTTGTTGCGGAATTCCTTGTCAAGCATGAGGTGATGGAGGATGACCTCTTCCTTGCCGTTATGGAAGATAATGCGACCATGGAGCAGCTTGAAGCAATGATGGAAGAGAAACGCATCAAGAGTGCCGAGGCAAACGAACGCGCCAAGCGTGCAAACGAAGAGCGTGAGCGCAAGGAGGCGGAAAGAAGAGAGGCAGAGCGTCAGGCAATTCTGTCGGAAACTGAAAAGGAAAACAGAAGCGGCTCTGACAGCGATTCTAACCTTTAATTAAAGCAAACAAGAAGCAATCATCCTGCTTGACAGGATGATTGCTTTTTTATATGCGGTATGAAAATAATTGTTCTGATTTTTTGGAATTTTGCTTTTATATAATTTATTCATTCAATATATTCCAAATATTCTGATGTCTTTTCTGACAAAAACATTTTATTTGATAAAATACATTTTCTTTCTTCAAATATTGACAAAAAAACAATATTGGTGTAAAATAAGTTCATTACCGGAGCAAAAATCGTTAAGGTGACAGAATGGAGCAGGTATGAATTTTTTTGAAGAGAAAATTATGCAGGACGGTCTTGTTAAAGAAGGAAATGTTTTGAAGGTGGACAGCTTTCTCAATCATCAGATTGATGTCGAGCTGCTTGATAGAATGGGCGAGGAATTCAAAAGACGGTTTGAAACCGAGGGTGTTACCAAAATACTGACAATTGAAGCATCGGGAATCGGTATTGCTGTAATGGCGGCGCATCATTTCGGCGTGCCTGTTGTATTCGCTAAAAAATCCAAAACCTTGAATATTGACGGTGAAACCTATACAGCAGAGGTTGAATCCTTTACACACAGATGCAAAAATCAGATTATCGTATCAAAAAAATTCCTGAATGAGCATGACCGGGTATTGATTATCGACGATTTTCTCGCGAATGGCTGTGCGCTTCAGGGACTTATTTCCATTGTCAATAGCGCGAAGGCTACTGTTGCCGGCATTGGTATCGCCATTGAAAAGGGCTTTCAGAACGGCGGACGAAGCATCAGGAATCTCGGTTATCGGCTTGAGTCCTTGGCAATCGTTGAGAAAATGGATGCGCTGACGGGCGAGATTGAGTTCAGGGCGCAGTAAGCAAAGTAAAATTTGAGTGAAAATTGAATAATTATAAAAAAAGATGGTGAAAAACCATCTTTTTTTTGAAAATCTATTGTTTTTTTTATTAAAATGTTGTAAAATAAAAGAGTATTATACGGATTTTTTATTTCCGTAAAAAACAGGTATTCTACCTGAAAAATTTGGAGGACAACTATGAAGAAAACTCTCGCACTTGTTCTTGCCCTTTTGATGATCCTCTGTGCATTCGGCATGGTCGGATGCTCTGATGAGGAGGGGGCTGACCTGAAGGTTGGCGCTATCTATATCAATAGCAAGAACGACACCGCAGGCTACACCTACGCACACCACAACGGTATCGTCACCGCTATGAAGAGCCTTGGTCTTGATGTGGACAAGCAGCTTTTCATCGTTGACGAGGTTCCCGAGGATAAGGAGCAGGTTCTCTCTGCTGTTGATACTCTTGTTGGTAAGGGTGTTGACATCATCTTCGGTATTTCTTTCGGCTACATTGACGCAATGGAAGAGGCTGCCCAGGAATATCCTGAAGTTATCTTCTCTCATGCAACAGGCTACAAGAGCAACGAAACCAACTTCAACAACTACTTCGGCAGAGCATACCAGGCTCGTTACCTTGCAGGTATCGCGGCAGGTCTCAAGAGCCTTGAGACAGGTAATAACAATGTCGGTTATGTTGCAGCTTACGGCACAGAGTACGCTGAAACCGCTTCGGGTATCAACGGCTTTGCTCTCGGTGTTCAGGCTGTCAACCCCGATGCTAAGGTTTATGTGAAGAAGCTCGGTAATTGGGCTGACGAAGTCAATGAGTCTGCTTTTGCAAGAGAATTGATCGACTCTTACGGTTGCGGTATCATTTCTCAGCACTGTGACTCTGCACAGCCTCAGATTGCTGCTCAGAACGCGAATATCTTTGGTTGCGGCTACAACTCCGATATGACTCCCGATGCACCGAACGCACACTTGACTGCTGCTATCTGGCACTGGGATGTTTACTACGCAACCGCAATGAAGGCTGCTATGGACTGCGGCAC
Organism: Eubacteriales bacterium; assembly: GCA_045649045.1. Lineage (GTDB taxonomy): Bacteria > Bacillota > Clostridia > Oscillospirales > CAG-272 > UBA1740. Next base: position 7,173 of record JAZRPF010000020.1, on the reverse strand, counting down.
CGCAGATAAGTTCGTTTCCACGATGGGTTCATCCGCTTACTACGGCGGCTTGAAGGAAAACTTTGTTGACATCTCTCCCTTGAGCGCAAACTGCGTAGAGGGCACAGATAAGGCAATCGAAGCTGTTCGCAAGCTCATGGTTGACGGTGAATGGGATGTATTCTCCGGCGTGAAGCTGACAGTCGGTGCAGACGGTGTCGTGACCAAGACCGATGCTCCTTTGATGGACAATGCAGGCAATGAAATCGTTGCTGCCGGCGGCGCATCTGTTGCAGATGGCGTGATTACCGGTACAATGAACTACTTTGTTGCAGGCGTTGAGCTTGTAGGCTAATTCAAACATTTATCCGAGGCGGCGGATGCTTCTTCTGCCCGCCTCGGATGTTTATTTTTCAATACAGAGGACGGTCAATAAGCATTATTTCGCAGGGCACTATTTTATCCTGCGTTTTATTTTAAGAGAATGCGTATACTGTTTTTGCTTTGCTTTTCACGGTTATTGACAGTCCTGTGTTTTGAAAATCCATGAGAATCAATCAAGGAGGAAGCTTTATATGGCGGCAGATTATGCCATTGAAATGAGAGGTATCACCAAGACCTTTGGAAGCACCGTAGCCAATAAGGGTGTCAGTCTGACGGTCAAGCAAGGAGAAATTCTTGCCCTGCTCGGTGAAAACGGCTCGGGAAAAACCACGCTGATGAATATGCTTTCGGGAATCTATAAGCCCGATAGCGGCAGTATTTTTGTTGATGGCAAGGAAGTGTCAATTGACTCTCCCGAGGATGCAAAAAAACTCGGTATCGGCATGGTGCATCAGCATTTTAAGCTTGTCGATATTTTTTCTGCCGCAGATAATATCTGGATGGGTTATGGAAAGGCAGGAGCTGTTCTTCGCAAAGAAAGATACGATAAAATAGCGGAGATGGCATCACAGTTCGGCTTTGATATTGACCCGAAGAAAAAGGTCTATAATATGTCCGTCTCTGAAAAGCAGACTCTTGAAATTCTCAAGGTTCTGTACTACGGTGCAAAGATTATTATTCTCGATGAGCCGACGGCTGTTCTGACCGTACAGGAAATTCAGAAGCTTTTTGGCGTTCTTCGTCGGATGAGGGAGCAAGGTCACGCCATTATCATCATTACCCATAAGCTGAATGAGGTGATGGACATATCCGACCGCGTTGCCATTCTGCGCAAGGGCGAATATATCACAACCGTGAACACCGCAGAAACCAGTGAGCAGGCGCTGACCGAATGGATGGTTGGGCATAAAATTGACCTGAACATTGATCGCCCCCTTGTTGAAAAGACCAGACCTTTACTTGAAGTGCGGAATTTGACAATTTGTAACGATGAAAATGCAGTTGCAATCGACAATGTCAGCTTTTATATCCGCGGCGGTGAGATTCTCGGCGTTGCTGGCATTGCAGGGTGCGGTCAGAAGGAGCTTTGTGAGGCTATCGCGGGATTGCGGCGTATTGAATCGGGCCAGATGATTCACAAGGGTGATAATATTGTCGGACTGCCCCCAAAGGCGATTTTGGATAAGGGCATCTCAATGTCCTTCATTCCTGAGGACAGACTGGGCATGGGACTTGCCCCCTCCATGTCGATTACCGACAATATGCTTCTGAAAAATTATCAGAATAATAAAGGTCCGTTTGTTGCACGCAAGAGGGGGCGCGCAGATGCCGAATATGTCATCAATAGCCTCGCGGTTGCCACACCCTCTACCGAAACGCCCGTGCGTCGTCTTTCGGGCGGAAATGTTCAGAAGGTACTTGTTGGCCGCGAAATCAAGGCAGGGCCGAATGTCATTATCACCGCTTACCCTGTAAGAGGACTTGATATCAATTCTGCTTATACAATCTATCATATTCTGAATGAGCAAAAGTTAAACGGTGTCGGTATATTGTTTGTCGGCGAGGACCTTGATGTGATGCTTGCGCTTTGCGATAAAATCATGGTGCTTTGTCACGGCAAGCTGATGGGTGTTGTGCACGCACACAAAACAACAAAGGAAGAGCTCGGTCTCATGATGACGGGAGCGCTTGACCTCAATGACAAAAATGTGGACAAGCCTCTTGGTATTGCCAGAGACTCGTTTTTCAATGAAACAAACGACAAGGAGGAAAAGTGATGGGATTTCATATCGTTAAAAGAGATATTTGCCCGCTATGGAAGCGCTGTTGCTTTTATCTTGTTGCCGTATTGACTGCCCTTATTATCGGTGCGGTTGTTCTGCTTTTCATTGATGTCAACCCGTTTGAGTATTATTTCCAGATGTTTACGATGGGAACTGTCGGCAATAAAATTGCGTATAAGACCATTATGAATTATCTGAAGGAATTTGTGCCACTTGCCATGACGGCGGTTGCCTTATCGCTGACCTTCAAAATGCGATTCTGGAATATTGGTGGTGAAGGGCAGTTCATTATCGGTGCGATTGCGGCAAGTACAGTTGCCATCAAGCTCGGCCCCCTTCTTCCTATGAGTCTGACTCTTGTTATCATGTGCCTTGCTGCAATGCTCTTTGCGGGACTTTACGGCTTGATAGCAGGTGCTTTGAAGGTAAAGTTCGGTACAAATGAAACGCTGATGACCTTGATGATGAACTACATCGCACTCTACCTCTTGTATTTTATCGGAGATACCAAGACAAACTGGAATTTCTTTCTTTCAGAGGAATCAATTCGCCCCGTATTCAAGAGCTTTTCAAAATGGGCTTCCTTCTGGCACATTCCCATTGGCGATAGGTTTGAGCTGAATATTTGTGTGATATTGACGCTTTTGCTTGGCGTATTGATTTATGCTTATTTGAAATATACCAAGCAGGGCTATGAAATCAGTGTGGTTGGTGACAGTCGCGGGACAGCCAATTACGCAGGCATGAAGGTCAACCGCATTGTGTTGCGGACTGTCTTTCTGTCAGCCGCCTTGATTGGTCTTGCTGCTGCTTTTAAGGTCGGTACGGCAGGCGTCATGTCAACTGCCATTACTAATGATGTCGGTTGGACGGGCATTATTGTCGCATGGCTTGCACAGCTTTCGACACCGATGATTTTTGCAGTTTCCGCACTGATTTGCGTGCTTCAATATGGCTCTACGGTTGCAGCGACGACATTTGCACAGGTCGATTCGAGCTTTGCGAATATGCTTCAGGGTGCTATTCTGTTTTTGGTGCTGGCGGCAGATTTCTTTATCCGCTTCCGCATCGTGCGTGTAAAGAAAGGAGAAGATAACAATGGATAAAATAGGTGTTCTCACTTCCTTTATACACAATATTGTCGTTTTCAACATCCCGCTTCTTTACGGCACGGTCGGCGAGATCATGGTTGAAAAATCGGGAAGCCTGAATCTTGGCGTTGAGGGTACAATGGCGGGTGGCGCAATTTTTGGCTATCTTTGCGGTTGTTACGCAAACAGTCTCGGTGTCGGTATTTTCTCCGCATTTCTGATGGGCGCGCTTTTTGGGTTCCTGTTTGCTTTGCTGACGGTTTCCTTGCAGGCTAATCAGAATATTACAGGTCTTACCTTGACAACCTTTGGACTTGGCTTCTATTTCTTTGTCGGCAACGGTGTCAAGGCGGCAAAGAGCTGGCCTGTCATGAGCGAATTTGAGAATATTCAAGAGGGCTTTGCTGATATTTCGATTCCGTTTTTGTCGGATATCCCCATCATTGGCCGCGGTTTCTTTGAGCATAACATCTTTATTTATTTGGGCGTGGCAATTGCTATTGCAATGTGGTGGTATCTCAAGCATACGAAGCTCGGTCTTCGTCTGCGTGCCGTTGGTGAAAATCCCGCGGCAGCCGACTCGGTTGGTATCAATGTCAAGCGTATGAAGTATATTCATATTTGCATCGGCTCGGGTATTATGGGTATTGGCGGCTATTATATGGGCTTGAATATGTCAGGCTCCATCAGCAGTAACTGCTGGATTAACGGCTACGGTTGGATTGCAGTGGCACTTGTTATTTTTGCAAACTGGAATCCCGCACTTTCGATACTCGGCACATTTGTCTTTGGCTTCTTCAATACACTTCGTGTCTCGGGAAGCAGCTTGGCGATGGCGTTCCCATCCACACTGTTCTGGCTGAAGGATATCCCGACACAGCTTTATCAGGCACTTCCGTTTATCATTACTGCCATTGTGCTTGTTGTGACCTCAATTCAAAACAAGAAGGGAAGCAACGGACCTCCTGCAGCACTCGGCATAAACTATTTCCGCGAGGAAAGATAAAAAATTCAATAAAATAGCCCGATGAAGCAAATTGCTTCATCGGGCTGCTTGCTTGCTCATGGCTTCAATCCGGCAGTGACCAGTCAATCGGTGTCAAGCCGTTTGCTTCAAGAAAACGGTTGGCTTTCAGAAAATGACCGTTACCGAAAAATCCGTTAAAGGCGGAAAGTGGACTTGGGTGCGGAGATTCCAGCACTAAATGGCGCGGGTTATCAATCAGTACCTTCTTGGAACGCGCGCCTGCACCCCAAAGGAGATAGGTAATCGGACGGTCAAACTGATTGACACAGGAAATGACATGGTCGGTGAATTTTTCCCATCCTCTTCCTTTGTGGCTGTTGGGTGTTCCCTCAAAGACGGTCAGAACAGCGTTCAGGAGTAAAACGCCTTGCTCCGCCCAATAAGTCAGCTCACCGTGTGACGGACAGGGAAGATGTAATTCGTTTTGAATTTCTTTGAATATGTTTTGCAGGGATGGCGGCGGACGGACACCGCGCTGAACAGAAAAGGCAAGTCCGTGTGCCTGTCCTGCACCGTGATAAGGGTCCTGACCAATAATGACAACCTTGACCTTTTCGGGCGGCGTATAGCGTAAAGCATTGAAAATGTCATACATATTCGGGAAAATACGGCGTGTGGAATATTCCAATTTCAAGAATCTTCGCAGTTGGAGATAATACGGTTTTTCAAATTCATCTGCGAGAATGTCATCCCACCCATTACCGAGATTGACCATGATGCTTGTTCCTTCCTTTATTGGAGCACATCAAATTTATAGCCGACACCCCAAACCGTTTTAATCATCCATTTTGGAGAAACGCCGTCAAGCTTTTCGCGTAAGCGCTTGACATGAACATCAACGGTTCTTGAGTCGCCCAAGTAGTCAAAGCCCCAAACCTTATCAAGTAATTGGTCGCGGGTAAATACGCGATTGTAATTGGAGGCAAGAAAGTAGAGAAGCTCAAGCTCCTTCGGAGGTAAATCAACGGTTTTATCACAAAGGCGAAGCTCATATTTTTGCAGGCTGATTTCCATGTTATCAAAGCGGACAACCTCGTCCTTTTGCACCTTGGTATTCGACTGTGAGCGACGAAGCACTGCCTTGACACGCGCAGACAGCTCTTTGATTTCAAAGGGCTTGGTGACAAAATCGTCAGCACCAAGCTCAAGCCCCAGAACCTTATCAAAGGTATCGCTTTTTGCCGAAAGAATGATAATCGGCTTGGAGGAAATCTCACGAATCTCACGGCAAACCTGCCAACCGTCCTTTTTGGGCATCACTAAATCCAAAATGACAATATCAGGCTCGTAAATCTTAAAATAGTTGATTCCTTCAACACCGTTCGGTGCCGTTTTGACTTTGTAGCCTTCGCTTTCAAATTGCAGCTTCAAAAAGTCTGTGATATTCGCATCATCATCAATCACAAGAATTTTTGTATCAAGCATTGCTATTGACCTCCCATCGATAGATGAATTTATACTCTGTAAAATATTTCAAATCATGTTCATTATAGCAGTATTTGATAACGAAAGTGTAAACAGATTGTTAATTTTAACAATTTGTTTGATTTTTTTTCTTTTTTTGTTAAAATGACGAAAAATACTGCGACATCGGGCGGCGTACTTTTCTGACAAAATGAAATAATGGATGCTTGTGGTATTGGTGGTTCTTTTATAAAAACTATTGCTTTTATAATAAAAATAGACTATAATAATTAGTGTAAAGAGTTGCATCTATGAAAGGTCAGATTAATTATGAAAAACAGAATGATTGCACTTATTCTTGCATTTGCAACACTTGTGCCCATGGTGCTTTCGGTTACGGCACTTGACAGTGTCACCGAGCTTGTGCAGGCAGATGAAAATTTTGACTATTCTTCCTTGTATGTGAAGGATGATTTGGTCATTTCCTTTTCAGCATATGACATAAAGGATGGCAAACCCGAATCAACAACCTTGAAGGACAGTCTTGGTAACAGCTTTCAGGTTGGTGCAAACGCGACCTTTGAGGGCGGCGCACTTCTGAATAAGGGTCAAACTGTCAACCTGACTGACGCACAGGGAAACAAGCTTGATCATACTTCCTATACATATGAATTTGTCTTTGGTTATGAGGACATTGCCACGACTTCTGACGGCGACTTTGACAGTTCCGTGTTTGCTTACGGCATGGTCAATACCCGTGTCATCTGCGAAGACAACCGCGTGAACACTGTTCATCAATATGCGAAATTCGGTGATGGTGCAGGTGGCGCTATCTCTAATTTTAAGTGGCTTTGTGATTTTGGTATGTATACCGGCTCGGCAGGCTCTCTTTTTGATGCCGATAGGGGTCACATTATCGAGGTGACCAACACAGCAACAAAGAATGGTGATAAGGTTATCTTTGATTATTACCGTAATGATATTCAGATTATCTATTTACCGTCAAATTCAATTTTTAAGGAATTTCTTTATTATGCGCCGACACAGGGCTTCAAGCTTGGCAATCAACTGAATTTGAAAATTTATGCAATCCGTACCTATGCCGATGCACTGACCGAGGCAGAGCGTGAGCAGAATCATTTTGTTGATATTGCCGCTTATCATAAGCTTGATTTGACAGGCTATCTCACACTTGACAGCGAGGCGCGCGCAAAAATTCATGAGGCATTTTCTTCTGTCCGCCTCTATAATAGCGATGGCGCGCATCTTCAGAAGCAGCTGAACGGCTATGTGGAGATGAAAGGCAATTTCACCCTGGCATCTCTTGAAAATTGCATTTCCTTCTCGGGTTATGCAGTCCGTGTTTATGCGGGCGGCGATATCGGTGCCTTCTTTGCATTGGATAAGAACGCCATTCGCGATGTGAAGTTTTCGGGCTTGACGATTGAGAGCGGAACAATTCTTTTGCCTGCCGATAGTGAAGCACTTGAAAATCCGCTTACTT
>JAZRPF010000019.1:0-3319 GCA_045649045.1 Eubacteriales bacterium | reverse complement strand
CTCTTTAATCTTCGTGATGCTTTATCCGAAGTTATCTACGATAGATTTTATGAGGATCCGACACTGATTGCCTACGGTGAGGATTGTCGCGACTGGGGCGGAGCATTTGCAGTTTACCGTGGTATGATGGATGCATTCCCGCACTCTCGCCTGTTCAACTCACCCATTGCCGAAGCGGCAATCGTAGGTACAGCAGTTGGATATGCAGTATCGGGCGGTCGCGCATTGGTCGAGCTCATGTACGCTGACTTTATCGGCTGCGCAGGTGACGAAATCTTCAACCAGATGTCAAAGTGGCAGGCAATGTCAGCAGGCATTCTCAAAATGCCCGTCGTGCTTCGAGTATCTGTCGGCTCTAAATACGGAGCTCAGCACAGTCAGGACTGGACAGCACTTTGTGCGCATATCCCGGGACTTAAGGTTTGCTTCCCTGCAACACCTTGGGAAGCGAAGGGACTTATGGAAACAGCACTCAAGGGCACAGACCCTGTTGTATTCTTTGAAAGCCAAAGAATTTATGATGTCGGTGAGCAGTTCCATGAGGGCGGTGTTCCCGCAGAACGCTATGAAATTGAATTTGGCGATGTCAATAAGGTTCGTGACGGTAAGGATGTCACAATTCTGACAATCGGTGCGGCTCTCTACCGCGCTGTTGACGCCGCCAAGCAGCTTAGCGAAAAGTATTCAATGGAAGCTGATATCCTCAACATCCACTCACTTGTTCCGCTGGATTATACGAAGATTATTGAATCTGTCAATAAGACGGGACGCGTTGTTCTTGTTTCAGATGCTTGTGCAAGAGGCTCGTTTATGAACGATGTCGCCAAGAACATCACCGAGCTTTGCTTTGACAATCTTGATGCACCGCCTGTTGTTGTTGGCGCACGCAACTGGATTACACCTCCGTTTGAATTTGACGAATTTTTCTTCCCGCAAGCAGGATGGATTCTTGATGCTATTCATGAAAAGCTTATTCCTCTCCCGGGATATGTTGCTGAAAACGGTTGCACAGAAGCAGAAGCTTTGCGCCGTGCAAAGAATGGCGTCTGATCAAAAGCCATAGATCAAATGAAGGGCAGCAATCATCTGCCCTTCATATTTCAAAAATCTATATAAAAATCAACCAGAATTTTACGGAGTCCGAATCTTATCATTCGGACTCCGTAAAACTGTTTTAAGCCGTGCCGAGAGATGTATGTTTATGACAAAATTATATTCAAATCTCCTATCCTTTTGCGAATTTTCTTTTCTCACATACAGGCTGCAAATTTATATTTGGATACGACAATCAATATATGACTGATTCCATATAAAAACACGAGATAATTAGAAAAAAAGTCAAATAAAAATGCAGAAAAGACTTGACTTTTTCAAATCCTTATGCTATAATACCAAAGGATTGAGAGCAGAAACGCCATGATGCTTCTGCATCGCAATCGGCAACTGGGTGTGGCGCAGCTGGTAGCGCGCTACCTTGGGGTGGTAGAGGCCGCAAGTTCAAGTCTTGTCACTCAGACCAAATAAGAACTACTATTTTGATACGGTAAGTATTGAAACGGTGGTTCTTATTTTTTGTTTAAAACCCTTGTAAAATCAATACTTTTTCACTTCCCTGCCGAAATGAGCGTTACATTATAATTCTTATGACATGCACCTTTTCATTACATCTTGAGGTCATTTTGGGGGTCAAAAAGCCACTTAATTTATAATGTTATTATTCTTTTTAAGCGGTGCATTTTTCAAAAATAAGCGGTGCATTATCTGTTATTTATCGGTGCAAATAGAATTAGGCGACACCTTCGTTGGTGCCGCCCTTTTGTTATTCTCTTTCTGACAATGTTTCAATCGCCAGGTTCATGCCAAGTTTGAAAGCATACTTGAATATTGCTTCTTCAGCTAGGCTGGCGTACTCACTCCAGCAATCATCGAACTTCTCAAAAATCTCGATCTGCTCTTCGCTCATCGTTTTCTTGAGATCGTCGTGATGTCGTGCCATGTACTCCATCAATTGTTTCATCTCCGGTGAATTGTTTCTGCTGTCAGTTTGCGGACACACGTTACCCCGCCAAAGTTCTCCTATCATATTGCTCATAAGTCTTACCTCCTTGTAGCCACAAATATACCATACAAGTCGGTGTTAGTCCAGTGAACAAACTGATAACTATTTATTCCTCAATTTCGTTGAAGTATTCTCTATCAAAAAACTCCGAGAGCGTGATCCCAGCACCCTCACAAAAACGTTTTACAGTTATTACTTTAGAGCACTTTGTTCTACCCTTTATCAAGTCATAAATTGCGGATGGTGACATGCCACCCTTCAGGCAGGCATCGCAAATATTGATGCCCTTTTCCTTGCACACCTCGTTTATTCTTCTAATTATCGCTTCGTTCAACATAATATCTGCCCCCTATCCTGGAGTTCCTTCACGGAGTTCCACAAATATTATATGTTGATTCAACTTTTTCTTCTCGTGGAGTTCCACGATATTGACACATTGCTTGTGTTGGTGTATAATTAATATCGGGATTCCACGATGGAGGTCAGAACATGATAATTACATTCGTTGGTCACGGAACGTTACATATAGACGAAAACTTAAGCAGCAAGATAGTTGCTACTATTAAAGACAACATTATAGGTAAAGAAAATATTACCTTTTATTGCGGTGGCTACGGGGATTTTGATAATCACTGTGCATCAATCTGCAGGAAGCTCAAAAAAGAAATATGCAGCGAGGTTGTCTTTGTCACGCCATATATCACTCCTTCACAGCAGGCAAAGATGAAATATCTCATTGATACTAAGTTGTATGATTCCACTGTCTATCCACCTATCGAAAACGCACTTCCCCGGTATGCAATTACCAAAAGAAACGAATGGATGGTTTCTGAAGCGGACCTTGTTATAGCTTATGTCTCACATACCTATGGTGGAGCTTACAAAACGCTTGAATATGCTCGCAGAAAAAAGAAAACTATTATAAATTTAGCCGAATAGAAAAGTGGCAGGGATATTGCATCCTTGCCACTCGTTTTTTACTCCGCTGCCTTGAAGTTGTAAATAGGCTTGATTCTGCAAATGATCTCGGCGGTAGGCTCGATGTTCTCGACGATCTCGTCCATGCTCTTGTAAGCCATAGGCGACTCGTCAAGGGTATCAGGAACAACGCAGGTAGAGTAAATACCTGCCATCTCCTTCTCGTACTCTGCCATAGTGAGTCTCTCAAATGCAGCGGTACGGGACATAAGACGTCCTGCTCCGTGAGGTGCGGAGTAGTTCCAATCCTCGTTCCCCTTGCCTATGCAGATAAGTGAGCCA
>JAZRPF010000018.1:0-10835 GCA_045649045.1 Eubacteriales bacterium | reverse complement strand
CCTGTGACGGCAATGGTTTTGTGCGGTATTTTCTTTTGATAGAAGGCGGCAAGTGCGCCAATGGCTTTTATGCTGTCCTCGCACAGAATAAGTAAAGCGTCGGAAGGAATATCCGCATTTTTTTCTTGACAAATTGCGGCACAAGCGCCTGCATTGAAGGCAGAAGAAAGAAAGCGGTTGCCGTCGGTATTCTCACCGCAAATTGCGATAAAAAGGTCGCCCTTTTCAACTTCACGCGAGTCTGTTGTGAGTGCCTCAATTCTGATGCTTGCAGTATCTTCGCTTCTTGGAAGAACTGCACCGACTGCACGGGCAATTTCATAGAGAGATAACGGAATTGCAAGTTGAGTGCGCATGAATGTCACCTCGGATGGTTTTATTTGTCTTGTTGCCGCAGGGAAAGCGCACGCTTGACAATCATGTGCTCGTCAAAGGGGTGAATCCCATTGGCTGTGATTTCGTAATTTTCATGGCCTTTTCCGCACAGGAGAATGATGTCTCCTTCTTTGGCGCCTCGTATCGCCTCACAAATGGCGCGCTCGCGGTCAACAATGACGCGCCGTCTGGCAGTGTCGGGCATACCCCTCAAAATTTCTTTGATAATTGCCATGGGGTTTTCGCTTCTCGGGTTATCCGATGTCACAATACAGAGGTCGGCATATGCCTCCGCTGTCATGCCCATTGGCGCACGCTTGCTTTTGTCTCTGTCACCGCCACATCCAAATACGAGAACAATGCGTTCGTTTGGTGCGCGAAAAGCGCAGACAGTCTGCAAAAGCCGCTTCAATGCTGTTTCTGTATGTGCATAATCAATAAAAACCGTGAAGGGCATACTTGCATCAGTCAGCCTTTCAAGTCTTCCCGGAATTCCCTTAAATGCAGAAAGTGCCTCCCTGATGACCTCGCCGTCAACACCGAGTGCAAGGGTGGCGGCAGTAGCAAGTCGGGTATTTTCTACATTGTAAATGCCCGAAAGATTGGTGTTGAATTGGAGCGTTTGCTTGCCATAGGTGAGTAAAAAGGATGCGCCATGACTGCCCTTGGATACGACATCATGTGTATGATAGTCACATGACGGTTCGCTTCCTACAAGCAGGCTTTTGACGCCCGTCCGACGCATAATCTCATAGCTGTAAGGAGAATCTGCATTCAAAACAGCGCGCGCGCAATGTGGAAAAAGAAGAGCTTTGGCGCGGAGATATTCTTCCATATTGCTATGAAAATCAAGATGCTCGGGAGAAAGATTGGTAAAAAGACCGAGCGTAAAGGTGAGCGGGGATAGCTTTTTTTGTGAAAGCGCATGAGAAGAGGCTTCCATTATAATATAGTCCGCTCCTGCATCTGCCATGCGGCAGATGATTGGAAAGAGAATCATCGGGTCGGGCGTTGTCATGGTTTTGACAGCGGACTCTTCTGCTTCGGTTAACGGAAGCGGCTTGCCATCCAGCGTGATGTCTACCGTTCCTACTGTGCCGACACGGTATCCTGCGTGACGCAGAATGGCGTCGGTAAGATAAAGAGTCGAGGTTTTGCCGTTGGTTCCCGTAATGGCAATAAGCTTGCCCTTCTTCCATCTTTCGCCGTGATAGCGGCTGACCAGATGCGATAAGGAAGCGCGCGTATCCTTGACGAAAAAAACGGGAAACTTTTCAGGCAGATGAAGCTTTTTTGCATCTTCTGCAATGATGACGGCGGCGCCTGCACTCACGGCAAGAGATGCCATGGAATGCGTGTCGAAGTGCTGACCTTGTATGCAAACAAAAAGACAGTTCTTTTCAAGCAAAGCGGTATTGGTGACGATTTTTGAAAACTCAATTTCCGCGGGGGAATGGGCTGATGTGTATTCGCCCTCCAAAAGAATGTTTGAAAGCAGCATGTCATACCTCGCTATTTTAATTGTTTGGTTGACATCCTGTTTTTTGAATTTCCTTCGGTTAGTCGGTGATATCCGTATGCTGAAAGGTGACGGTAATCACCGTACCGCGCGGCACTCGTGTGCCTTCGGGAATAGATTGTGCAACGGTTGTCGCACCGTCCCCCACTTCATAATTATGCGCACCTTCAATTCGTATATTCAAGCCTTGATTCAGGAGCGCTTGGTTGGCATTGGCAGGCTGTAGCCCCACCACTCTTGGTACAACGACCTCATCCGTCTTGGTGTCCTCTGTATAAAGATAAACTGTACCGAGATTTTCAAGAAGCTGGGTACCTGATGCAGGGCTTTGCGCTACAACTGTACTGCCATTACCGATAACCTTATAGTTGAGAGAAAGGTTATTCAGCGACTTTTGTGCGCTTGCAAGACTGCTGCCGACATATTTACCGACGGTTTTCGGTGCTTGCTCATCTGCCGAATAGCTCGGCTCATAGCCAAGGTAGGGCAGGACATTGGACATCAGCGCCGCGATGTAGGGCGCGGCAACCGTGCCGCCGTATATGCTGCTTCCTTGCGGCTCGTCGACAATAATCAGTGCAATAATGGACGGATTGTCGGCGGGAGCATAGCCAACGCAGGATCCAACGCGCTTACCTGTATCTGCGCCCGTTGCATCGTCAAACTTCTGGCTGGTACCTGTTTTTGCGGCAATTTTATAGCCCTTGACATAGGCATTCTTTGCACCGCCATCGCCCGAAACACCCTCTTCGAGAATTCTTGTGATTTCCTTTGCTGTCGCCTCGGCGATGACACGGCGCTTGGTTGTGCTTTCGCGCGCCCAGATAGTGTGCCCCTCGTCATCAGTGACTTCGCTTACGATATAGGGTGTGACAAGCTCGCCGCCATTGGCAATTGCGGCGATTGCCGTGATATGCTGAATCATGGTCACCTTGAAGCGCTGACCGAAGGAAGCGGTTGCCAATTCGGTTGTGCCAAAGCTGTTCTGCTTGTGAAAAATGCCTGTTGCTTCACTTGGCAGGTCAATGCCTGTTTTTTCAAAGTATCCGAATGCACCGAAATAATTATAGAAATTATCGGTGCCGATTTTTTCCGAAAGCTGCATCATCGCAGGGTTGCAGGACTGTTGCAGATAATAGCCGAAGGGAGCGCCCGAGCCGTGTCCTGTTCTCTTGTGGCAGGCAATCCGCCATCCACCGACCATATGATAGCCGGGGCAGGAATAACCGAGTGTAGAGCCTTTCACGATTCCGAGGTCAACACCCATTGAGGCGGTGACCGCCTTGAAGGTCGAGCCGGGCTCGTAAAGCTCACTCACGGTTTTATTGTTCCACATCTGATAGAGCAGGCTGCTTTTGTATGTGGCATATTCGGTTGTGCCTTCCTTGAATTTGGAAGCGGTGAGCTTATCAAGCGACAAATCGTCGAGGATGTACGGCTCATTCAAATCAAAGGAGGGAAGGACCGCCATGGCAAGAATGGCACCCGTATTGACATCCATGACAATACCTGCCACACGCGCCATTGCACCTGATTCTTCAAGTGTTGTCGCAAGCTGTAATTCAAGCTCTCTTTGGATATAGGCATCAATGGTTGTGACAAGATTCAAGCCATCCGATGCGTCAATATAGGTCGAATAGTCATAGGGGATTTCATTGCCGTGTGCGTCAACCGCTGTAATGTATTTACCGTCGACGCCCTTTAGTGTGGTGTTGTAGGAATATTCAAGTCCGAAAAGTCCTTGATTATCGCTGCCCGTAAAGCCAATCAGGTGAGAGGCGAGTGTACCGTAGGGGTAATAGCGAGTAGTTTGTGCGCGCGCATAGACCATCAGCTCAAGATCGTTCTCGTCAATGAAGGAAAGCAATTCATCCTTGACCTTTTCTTCAACGCCGTCCTTGATTTCCTCGTATTTTCGATTCGTTTTATTTGCTTTCTGATAGACGGTATCATAATCGACATCGAGAAGCTCCGAGAGCTTTTTTGCAATCATGTCATCATAGGGAATGCCTGTTTTCTTTTTTGCATCCTGAATATCGTCAGGGGAAATGAAAATCAAAAAGACTGTTTTGTTTGTGGCAAGAAGATTGCCGTTTGCATCAAGTATGTCGCCACGCTTTGCTTTAAGGGTAGTGCCGTAGGTCAGTTCGTCTATGACAGCCTGCTGGTAAAAATCATAGTCAATAATCTGAATCTTGAAAATAACGCCGATAAGATAGGCCAGCACCATGGCAAAAATCAGCAGAATCAGTATGCAGCGCTTTGTAAAGGTGCCTGTCAGATTGTTCAAAAAAGCAGGACGATGTATGTGGGCAAAAGCTTTTTCATCGTCTTTTTTGTCATGAATGGAACTTGAATTCATGCGCGGCTTGACCTCCTCACCTTCTTCTTTCTTGTGTAAAAAAACAGCGCAAGCGATAACGGGCATAGGATGTGGGGATGTCCGTTATCGCTATCATCTTATTGGAAAAACTACCGTAATATTCCTCAATTTCCGAAACTCGTCTCGAATGCCTTAAGGAGAAGGTCGGGGTTTCTTTTTGCACCGTAAATATCAACGGCATCTCCGTCATTGATGTCAATCGGTACATGGTCAACTGTGTTCGTTCTGACCATGCCAAGATTGTATAGCGCTTCTTTTTCGATTTCCTGGAGGTCTATGCGCTCTTCAACCTCCTTCTGAAGCTTTTCGGCCGCAACCTCTTTTGCGGCAAGCTGCTCATTCAGGCTGTTCAGTTCACGGTTTAATCTGTTGATTTGCATACCTGAATAGATAAGAAGCATTAAAACAAATACGCAGGCCGACGCGAGAATGACCATACGGAAAGGGAAGGTTTTTTTCTTCGGTACGGTTTTGAGTGTCGATGTACGGAACTGACGGTTCATGAATACAGTGCTTTCAAAGGAACGCATTGCGTGTGAGTTGGATGCGCCCTTTTCCTTCGGCAGAAAGTTTGCACGCGTGACACGGTGCTCTGCCGCGGTATCGCGCTCCTCTGAAGGCGTGATTTGCTGTTCGGTTTCAATATTGATGCTTTCCATACGCTGACGGAGAATGTCGCCGACAGCACGGTTGTTTTGGAAAAATCTATCTTTCATTTTGACAAAGAGGGGGTTAATGGTATTGTCACTCGTTTGAGTGGCAAATTGAAATGTTCTTGTCACGGCGGCACTCCTTTTGTTTTATACTTCCGCTAACCGCTCCGCCACACGCAGCTTGGCGCTTCTTGAACGGGGGTTGAGCAATAATTCTTCGTCAGAGGGGAGGATAGGTTTTTTGGTCAGAATTTCTGCCATCGGCTTTTTGCCGCAAATGCAGACAGGGAAATCCTTAGGGCATTCGCAGCCCGAGGCGAGCTCGGCAAAGGAACGCTTGACGATTCTATCCTCAAGTGAGTGAAAGGAAATCACAGCAATGCGACCACTCGGCATCATCGCACGCATGGCGGCATCAATTGCAGGTTGAATTGCCGCAAGCTCACCGTTGACTTCAATGCGAATGGCTTGAAAGGTGCGCTTCGCGGGATGCTGGGCTTCGTTTTTTGCTTTGGCAGGCATTGCCTCACGAATGAGCGCGGCAAGCTCGCCAGTTGTGCGAATCGGGCTTTCCTCTCGCGCGCGTACAATGCGCGCGGCAATGCGGGGGGCAAATCGTTCTTCGCCGTACTCAAAGAGTATGCGCTTCAATTCCGCTTCGCTGTAATTATTGACTACACCGTAAGCATCAAGAGGACTTTCTCTGTCCATACGCATATCAAGAGGTGCATCAGCCTTATAAGAAAAGCCACGGTCGGCTGTATCAAATTGATAGGATGAGCAACCAAGGTCCATCAAAACACCGCCGAGGTTTTCAATGCGGTATTCGGCAAGAACAGAGCCAAGCTCTGAAAAGTTTTCATGAATAAAGGTCACGCGGTCACCAAATGGGGCAAGCCGCTCCTTTGCCACGCTTAGTGCATCGGCATCGCGGTCAAAGCAGAGAAGTCTGCTTTTCTCTCCCATGCGGCGTGCAATTTCGAGAGAATGTCCTGCACCGCCTGTGGTGCAGTCAACATAGGTGTATCCATCCCGAATTGCCAGTGCTTCAATGCATTCGGGAAGCAAAACCGAGATATGTGAAAAATGAGGTGCTTCCATCGTTATAGACCAAGCTCGCGGAGAAGAGCATCCATTTCGGAAATATCAAGCTCGTTTTCCATTTTGTCATAGAGCGTATCTGACCAGATTTCCGCATAATCACCCATGCCCGCAATGACGACATTCTTTTCGATTTGTGCATATTTGAGAAGGTCGGTCGGCAGAATGATGCGTCCGTGGGAATCAGGGGTTAATGCCGCGCTTTTTGAAAATATGAAACGCTTGATTTGCGCGACTTGTGAATCAGGAAAGCTGTTCAGCTTGTCCGACAGGTTCTTCCATTTTTCAGGCGGGTAAATCGCAAGGCAGGTTTCGGTTCTTCTTGTGACAAAAAATTCGCCACCGATTTCTTCACGGTATTTGGCCGGAATGAACAATCTGTTCTTTGCATCAACCGTATGACGAAATTCACCAAGCAGATTCATCATGAAACCTCCTTTGACTCAAAATTGATGGGTTTTGTACCACTTCGAATCACTTTGCACCTAAATCCCCCACCTTGAATACTATTATACAATAAAAAACATCAAAACGCAAGTGTTTTTGAAAAATTTTCGCAAAACGAATATAAAATTTTTCGACCTTTTTTTGTGCAATTTGACGAAAAAAGACAAAAGGCAAAGAAAAAGGAAAAAAACCAAGAAAATTAAAAATGCCTCTTCACAAAAGTGAAATTTTGTGGTATACTATTATATATATTTCGGTAGCTTTTGACTGCCGCTTCACCGAAAGGAGAGGGCATGGCACTTTTGTCACGGATAAGAGGACTTTTTGGTGGAAAGAAAAAAGAGGACAGTGTAGCGTTTCGGCGTGAGCGCGCTGCCTCCCTGCACGGAATGGCAATTCGCTATGTGACCGAACGCGTGGATGGCGAAGATTTTGTGGTGGGGCGCGGTGGGTGCCTCAGCGTGCGAAACGGTGAATTCTTGCTTCTGTCGTCCGAAAAAATACTTTTTCGTGCCAATGTGGATGAGCTTGATGCCGCGCGGCTGATGTCGGGGGACGGTGTTGTTTTGACCGCCCCGAATTTAGAGGAAGCGGGCAGGGTGCGTACCTATACTGCGCATTTTGTCTATCATCGGAAATAAAGATTTGTAAGCGAAAGGAAGCGTCATGGCTATTACAACCAAGGTTAATCGTATCATTCGCGCAATTACGGGTAAAAAGCATACGACCGCGATTCTTCTGGCGGGTGGCATTGGAACCCGTATGGCAAATGAGCAGGGAGAGACCAAGCAGCTGATGCTGTTGAAGGGGAAGCCCGTGATTGCTCATACTGCACGCGCTTTTGATGACTGCGCGGATATTGATGATATTGTGGTTGTCGCACGCGCTGATGAAATTGAGCGAGTTCGTCTGATTCTGAAGCAAGAGAAGATTCATAAATTGCGAGCTATTGTCAAGGGTGGCGAGACACGGCAGGAATCTGCCAAAAACGGCTTTGATTCTTTGGGTGAGGAGACCGACTTTGTTGCCATTCATGATGTTGCGCGCTGTATGGTGACGCCTGCCATGATTTCTTCGGTTGTTTCAGTCGCCTATGATATGCGTGCCGCATCCGCTGCAACCCGCGCGACCGATACAGTCAAGGTGGCGGGCGGAGACGGCATTGTGTGTGAAACGCCCGACAGAGAGCGTCTTTGGCTTGCACAGACACCGCAGGTTTTTGATGCCGACCTTTACCGCGCCGCAATTTATATGGCAGAGAAGGACGGCTTTCGCGCAACAGACGACAATTCAATGATTGAGCATATCGGTCATCGCGTGAAGCTTGTGGATTGCGGCCCTGATAATTTCAAAATTACAACCAAGGCCGATCTTATCATGGCAGAGGTAATTTTGCGTATGCAGGAGCGTGAGACCGTCAATAAGAAGAAGGGCGGTGCTTCATGAATACAGAAACCCTATCCGCGCTTCGAATCGGACACGGCTATGATGTCCACCGCTTGACCGAGGGGCGCAAGCTGATTCTCGGCGGTGTGGAGATTCCGCATGAATTGGGGCTTCTCGGACATTCGGATGCCGATGTTCTTTTGCACGCCATCATGGATGCCTTGCTTTCCGCGCTTGGAGAAGGCGATATCGGCAAGCATTTTCCCGATACTGATGAAAAGTACAGAGGTGTTTCCAGCATGGAGCTATTAGCCCATGTGCAAAAACTCATGACTGAACATCATGCTCATCTTATCAATCTTGATTCCACGCTGATCGCGCAAAAACCGAAGATTGCACCCTATATCGAAAAAATGCGCGAGAATATTGCCCGCGTACTTATGACAACGCCTGACACAGTTAGTATCAAGGCGACAACAGAGGAAAAATTAGGCTTTACAGGCCGCGAGGAAGGAATGGCGGCACACGCCGTCGTCTTGCTCTATATAGAAAAAGGATGACTCGCTGTTGCGAGCCACCCAAATGCTGCTTGCGCGATTTGCGCGCAGGGGGGTATGCACCGTCCTCAAGGCTTGAAACATCCTGGGGCTTTGACCTCGGGAGTGACGGAGGCATACGAGTTTTCCCTCATTCTATCATATGGTTAAACATTAAAATTGCTACGCCCAAAGGCAGTTTTTTGGGCAGATGACTTTGTTCATGCCGGAAAGGATTTGAAAATGATACAGATATCACCCTCAATGCTTGCTTGCGATTTTGCTCATATGGGAGAGGATGCCGAACTCATGGCAAAAGCAGGTGTGGATGCCCTGCATCTTGATGTGATGGATGGTGTTTTTGTTCCTAATATCAGCTTTGGAACTCCTCTGATTGAGTCGCTTCGCCGTGTTTCCAACATTCCTTTTGATGTTCATTTGATGATTGTCGAGCCCGAACGCTACATCGAACGCTTTATTGATGCAGGCGCCGATTGGGTGACTGTTCATGTAGAGGCGTGCGCCGATGTGACTGTTGCGCTGGATACCATCCGTTTGAGAGGAAAGCGCGTCGGTCTTTCTCTGAAGCCGAATACTCCTCTTGAAAGCATCTTACCTTATCTTGATAAATGCGATTATATTTTAGTCATGACCGTCGAGCCCGGCTATGGCGGACAGGCGCTCATTCCCTCTGTTCTTGATAAAATCAAGGCCTTGCGCGCTGAAATTGACAGAAGAGGTCTTGCACTTGATATTGAGGTAGACGGCGGTGTCAATATGAAAACAGCGCATGATGTCATTGCGGCGGGAGCCAATATTCTGGTTGCAGGCTCTGCTGTATTTGGTGCAGAGAATCCCGCTGAAGCCGTCGAGTTTTTGCGTAACGCTTGATATGAAAGGATAAAACAGCAGATGCCTATTCGTATACCCGCAGGATTGCCTGCACGGGATATTCTTGAAAACGAGTATATTTTCGTTATGGATGAGCAACGCGCAGTGAAGCAGGATATCCGTCCACTCAAAATTGCCATTCTGAATTTGATGCCGACAAAAATCGTCACCGAAACACAGTTGATTCGCCTTTTGTCGAATACCCCTCTGCAAATTGAACTGACGCTTTTGCAGACTGCGAGCCATCGCCCGACAAACACCTCTGCCGAGCATATGGAGAGCTTTTATAAAAACTTTGAAGCGGTGCGTGAATCCCGCTTTGACGGTCTTTTGATTACAGGCGCGCCCGTTGAAAATCTCAAATTTGAGGATGTCGACTATTGGGATGAACTGTGCATGATTATGGATTGGAGCCGCCATAATGTCTATTCCACTATGCATATTTGCTGGGCGGCGCAGGCGGCACTTTACTATCATCACGGTATTTCCAAATATCCGCGCAACGAAAAGATGTTTGGTGTCTTTCGTCACCGTTGTACCGACCTTCGTCATCCGCTTCTTCGTGGCTTTGATGAGGAGTTTTTAGCACCTCATTCCAGACATACAGAGGTGCGCGTAGAGGATGTTGCTACCTGCAAGGCACTCGATGTTTTGGCAGTGTCGGAGGAGGCTGGGCTTTATATTGCCGCAACTCACGATTGCCGTCGCGTGTATGTCATGGGACATTCCGAATACGATGCCGATACGCTTGCGCGCGAATATTTCCGTGATGTTGAGCGCGGTCTTGAAATCGCAGTACCCCGTAACTATTTCCCGAATGATGACCCGAAGCAAGCTCCAAAAAATGTGTGGCGCAGCCACGCAAATCTGCTCTTTACAAACTGGTTGAATTATTCTGTTTATCAAAGAACACCATTCGACCTGTCAGAGCTGTAATATGAAATAAAAGGAAAAAATTATGGATTATCTTATTTGGAGTCTTATCGCTGTATCGGCGTTGGCGGCTGAACTTCTGACACGGGCAAAAATCGCGATTTTCTTTCTGCCTGCCGCTGTGCTTGCTATGCTTCCCGCGTATTTGACGGGTGCTTTGTGGATGGAAATTGCCGTTTTCCTTTCTGCCTCGGCGGTTTTAATTGTTATCAGAATCATTTTTCTTCGCTCGGGTACACCTTTATCATCGGGCGGCTTGAATGTGGAGGATATTGTCGGCTCAAAATGTCGTGTCATTGAAAAAATAGAGAATATTGCAGGCTCGGGTCTTGTACGCTGTAAGGGCATTGATTTCGCCGCGCGCGCCCTTGGTGATGAGACTTTTCTTGTCGGTGATACCGTGACGGCGGTTGCGGTCGAAGGCGCAAGACTTGTCTGTAAGAAGAATTAAAAAAGAAAGCACAATGCTGTTTGATATGCACCCCAAAAGTTAGACACTTTTGGAGGTGCATATTTTTTATGGCAAAAAAGGAACAGAAGCAAAAAAATCATAGCGCAGAATTCAAAATTTGTGTTATAATGGATATGCGAGAACACCGACTAAGTTATCA
>JAZRPF010000017.1:0-5972 GCA_045649045.1 Eubacteriales bacterium | reverse complement strand
TATAACAATATCGGTATCAATGCAGCCACTGCGGGTGTTATGAATTCTCTGAACTACTATGTCACCTCTGTTGACGGTTTTAAGACAGGATATGGAAGTATGTCAAACCGTTGGGTATCCATGTCTCCCAAAACCACAATGGCGCGTTATCATAAGTCTTTCTTCGACCGCTTCCCGCTGTATGCTTTGTTTTGTGAAGAAATGGAAAAGCATATCGAGGAGCGCAGTGCGAATTTTCTTTATGATCCAAAAGCAGACAAGAGTACATTGAATGAAGCTGATATGCGTGAGCTGTTCCTGCGTGGATCTGCGTACAATGTCGTTATGAAAAATGTCATGATACAATGTTCTGGCGGTGGCTATAAAATTCCCGACCCGCTCCAACTCTCAATTGTGGATAATAACGCTTACTTCAAATCTGTTGCCGATGCCGGCTTCGTTGATGCCGAAAACGGTAACTATAACCTGAACCCCGATTCTCCTGTGTTCACTGAGGTCGACGGCTTTGAAACCATCCCCTTTGACCGCATGGGCAGACTCGTGGACATCGCAAAATAATTTTATGCCAAGAGGTGCTATATGGCAAAGTGCTATATAGCACCTCTCCTTTTTTGTGCAATCTGTCAAAAATGTGGCATTCGATTCATTTTCTCTTGCTTTTTTTATTGAAATCATGTATAATAAGACCGATATGTGAAAACACATGACACAATTGGTTTGCGCCAATGATTCGATTGAAAGGAAACTCTTATGAAAAAGAAAGTTTTGACACTTTTGCTGACACTCACCCTTCTTGTCAGCGCAATCACAGGTATTCTGGTCTTTTCAGAAGCGGAAGATAAAACCGCATTTGACCCCGATACCTATGATTATGAGTCGCTTTATGTCAAGGACGGTGCAATTCTGCTTTATGATGCTCTTTCAAAAAAAGCGGGCGATACGGTGAATACAACCCTCACCGATTATAGCGGAAAGAACAACCATTTAACGCTTTCCGCCATCAATAGTAAGGTCAAGACCGAATGGTCCTACGGCGACGGCTACCTGGAAATTTCAACAGGCGCGCAGTTGACAATTCAAGACCTTTTTGCTCTTCCCGAAACGAGAGGTCAGAGCAAGGAATATACAGTTGAGTATCTTTTCAGTAATGTAGATAAGGGCATGCCGCAGACAACTACTTATCCGTCCGCCTACAGCGGAAGCATACTTCCTTACTCAGGTGCGGTAGTCTCTTACCGTATCGGCGGCGAAGATTTTAATATATATTATGTGAAGGACGAGGGACTTGCAAGCTGCAAAAAGATTGCCGCAGAATATCAGGCAGCGACGGCAAATCCTGCTTTGCAGGCATCCTTCAGCTTTAAGCCGAATCCCGAACACGCAGCGGCTTACGGCGAAACAGACGGCATTCTTGATTATGCACAGACAAAAAAGTTGATTGCCGAGTATGATTCCTACTACCAGTGGATGAATTATGCATTCGAAAAAGTCGGCAATTCGCGCATTGCCCTCACCGTTTTGAAGGTTCCCGGCGCTTGGATTGCAAACTATGACGGTAATGACAAAGCGTTTGAGGTCTTCCGTATGCCATTTGGGCAAACAAGATTGCTCGATTTCCACTACCGTGTTTCCTTCGATGGTACAAATTATACGACCGGCACCTCTACTGTACGCGATATCGCTACAGTGAGTGCGCCTACTGCGACAGGTACTGCGAAAGTAGCACCCTCAACCTCGCTTGTCCTCGCCAAAGATGTCGGCACACGAATCTATGCTGTGCGTGTCTATGAGCGCAAGCTTTCCGATGACGAAATCAGGCATAACCATGTCATCGATATTTGCAAGTTCTATCGCCTCGATCCCTCCTTCTATCTTGATGCCGAGGATTCCCGTAAGTCTGTCATTGCAACAGCTCTCTCTTCGATCAGGGTCGGCGAAGCAACCCGCGAGGAAATTGACAGCAGACTTGCAGAGGTCGCAAATGCCTGCCTCGAAACCAAGCCGAACGAATACACTGCTCTTTATGTGCAGGACGGCTTGACACTGATGGTCAGCCCTATGTCCATCACGGATGAGATTCCTGTCGGCAACCTTGCGGCAACCATCACTGACCTTGACGGTAATGTCTATCAATTAGGTAGCTCGACCGTCAATGCCACATGGCTTGGCAACGGTGTCAACCTTGGTTTACGCACAGGCTTGAATTTTGGCGCTGTTCTGCCCGATGATAGCGAATATACCGTGCAGATTTTCTATGAAAGCACAGATGTGCTTCTGCCTTCTTCAGTAGGTCAGACACCAAGTTATATCATTGGCCCCAGCCAGTTCAATCAGAAGTTCATGCATCCAAGCGAGGGCTCTGTACCCGGCGGTATGTATTATAGCCTGTTGTTCTTGAGGAATGCAAATAAATCTCTTGACTGGAAGGCTAACTATGATACGGGCAACTCTCCCGTCCTCTTCCAGTACGACTACCATACATTCCTTGACTTTACAAATGTTATAACACTGGATTCATCAGGTAAGCGTTATAGCCTGACTACATATCAGAACAGAACCCTCGTTTCCACTTATCAGAATACCTGCGGCGAAAAGCTCCCGGGCAATACTCTGCAGGTTGGTATGTTCCCGAATGTCAATTTGTACGGCGTTCTGGTTTATGACCATCCGCTCTCTGCCGCAGAAATGAAGCAGAACCATTTTGCAAACCTCATGGCATATCATAAGGTCGATGTGTCGAGCTTTGCATCCATTGTTGACCCTGATACAAAAACCAGACTTTACGAAACATTAAGTAGTGTTCGTGTTAATGAAACCACCAAGGAAGAGCTCCAGGGCATTCTCGATTCCTTCGCCCTGACAGGCGGCGCACTCGGCGTCATTGAGGTTGATGATTACATCACCTTCGAGGGTATTCAGACACGCCTTATAGATTACGCTTCTGCCAGAGCCAAATTTGCGCTGAATATGAAGAACCTTGCTCTACTTGAAGAGGTTGGCGCAGATGTTGAGGTGGGTATTGTCATGATGCCCAAAACCGAAACAAGCACACTTGCGTCACTTGAGGTTCTTCTTGATAAAGCCACGGGCGAATATTATGCCAATGGCGAGAACGCAATCGTTAGGACCTTCTACCGCAAGGGCGAGTTTTTTGAAGGTCTTTACGGCTTGAAGCAGGATGAATATAACTATTTCTCCGCGGAAATTCCCGCAGTCGACTATACAGTCGGTGGGGAAGCACTGAATACACAGTATCATATGCGTGCCTATATCGCCATTGATGTCAATGGTAGTAGCTTCGCGCTTTACGCAGATGCGGATTCCGATGTTTTCGGTGACAGCATTTCAATCAATGAGGCATCAACATACTTCCTCTATCGCGGTTATGCTGACTCCCCCGTGCTTGGCACACTCTGCGGTGCTCACGCAGTCGCCGCAGCCAAGGCAAATGCCGAAACATCTCTTCTTGCAAACGGCGCTTATGACAGCGCTTCATTTGCCGCAAGCCTGATTCAGTCTGCACATGACGGCGCTTTGGCGGCACGCGCTATCAATCAGTCGGCAAGCGGTGGCATCACCATTGGTATGAAGCCGACCGACGCCATGAAAACAGCACCGACTGCCGCAACGGCAAAGGCACAGGCAATTCTTTATGCCACTATCGGTGTTGATAAGTACGATACAGCATCCGAGGATATCGTCCGCGCACGCGAAGCGGCAGAGAAATTACAAACAGATGTTTACAATGCCGCTATTGCCGCAGGTGCAACCGAGGACGAAGCAACCAAAATTCAATCTGATGCAACCGCACTTCTTTTATCTCAGATCGAAGAGGTAGAAGGCTATCTTGCGGGCGTGACGACGGTTGTGGAAGCCATGGAAACGGTTTTGAGTGGCTATACAAGTGACCCGCTTGCATCAAGACTCTCCAAGATTTTCTCCTCGAAGGCAACCATCTTTGTCAACGGCAAAACACTTTCCCGCTACACCATCATTACCGATACCGCGCATCTTGAGCTTGCTGAAAAATTCCAGAGAGTTCTGATTTCGCAGTTTGGTGCGGCAATCGGTGTCTACAATATTGATAACGAGTATGTTGGCGCGCACTATGATTATACAAAGAAAGCGGCAATTATGCTCGGTATTACAAGCGACGGTCTGACAGGTAACTCAAATTCTCAATTCGCTATCTACGGAGAAGGTGAAGCCGTATGGATCGAGGGTACAGACAACGGCGCAATCGAAGCGGCAATGGCAACCTTTGCCAAGACCTACTGTCAGGGCAAGGGAACCAAGCGCATCACCATCGACCGCGCGGCAAATGCAACAATAGGCGCAGAGTATATTCCTCTCGTTGCGTTCAACTACGGTAATTCCTATCCCGCAGTCAAGGCAGATTCCTTTGACGGCGAGGGCGTTTTGCAGGTCTTCATGCAGAAGAAGAACGAGCTTCCTTCCGAAATCAACTGCATTGAGCCGAAGGAGCTTGCCGCATTCCCGCTGCTCAGCGAATACACCTACTATGTCTCACTTGACGGTGATGACGGAAATGCAGGTACCATTGATGCACCGCTGAAGAATATCCAGACCGCCATTGATAAGCTGAACTATACGGGCGGTGGTGCCATCATCATTCGCGGCGGTATGTATACGCTGACAAAACCGCTTGAGATTACCTCTGCTGCCAGCGGTATGGCGTATGCACCGACCTATATCACCGCGTATCCGGGTGAAGAGGTTGTTCTGACCTCTGCATATAAGTTCGATCCCTCGTCTGTCAAAACAGTTGATAAGGCATTGGCTGACGGCGATATCACTGCCACTATCAAGGACAGACTCAATGAGTTCAATGCGGATAATAGCAAAAATGTGTATGTCACCTATCTGAACCCCTCTATTTTCCCCAAAATTACGAGCCCGCAATCAGTGAAGCTTTATGTCAATGATACAACTTTGAGTATTGCACGCTGGCCGAACGCGGGTGTTAATGACCCCTCGCTGAATATCGTAAGCGGTAATGTTCCCATGACAGACAAGGGTACACCGCTTGATAACAAGATTGATGATGTTGTCAAGGTAGGACAGGTCACGGTTATGGAAAGCTCGCAGTACGCCGCACACAGCAACGATAAGGGCGGTTGGATTGTTCGTATCGACAATACACGCTACAAGGATCGCATTCTCCGCTATGACCTTGCCAATACCGACCTGCGTACATATGCGGCAGCCTATGCAGAGTGGAATCGCACTCACCATTCCATTGACATTTATGAAGAAAACGGTAGCTACTATATGGCAACCACGGCGACCGAATCGGGATGGGGCTGTATCGAGGGCGCTAACAACAATCTGTACTTCTACAACGTCATCGAAGAACTTGATAACGACGGTGAGTTTTATATTGACTCCGAGACCAATATGCTCTATTTCTATAAGAGCACACCTGTGGAAGCAAGCGACGAAATTGTTTTCTCCTGCTTTGATATACAGCTTATGACAATTAAGAGCGCTTCCAATGTCATTATCAATGGCATCACATTTGAGAGAACGATGAGCTCTGCTGTTACAGCGACCGCAAGTGACCATATCATCGTGCAGAATTGCAATGCCAATAATATGACAAACGGGGGTGTCTCTCTCAACGGTACCGAGTGCGGCATCATTTATTGCGATTTTACTGCTACCGGCGGTTATGGCGCCAGCGTTACCTCTAACTATGACCAAATGAAAGCGTCCCACAACTTCATACAGAATAACAGCTTCCATGGTAGCCGCCCAACATTTTCGGGTGTTGGTACCGTCTTCTCACATAATTTCGTTGAAAACTCCAGCATTTATTGCGACATGGGCTTCGAGAATATCATTGAATATAATGAATTTCTCAGAGGTGACCAGGGCTCTTATGACTCGGGACCCATCTACTGCTCCGGTAACGGCAGTAAGCGTGGCTACCACATTCGCTATAACTATCT
>JAZRPF010000016.1:0-23317 GCA_045649045.1 Eubacteriales bacterium | reverse complement strand
TATAACAATATCGGTATCAATGCAGCCACTGCGGGTGTTATGAATTCTCTGAACTACTATGTCACCTCTGTTGACGGTTTTAAGACAGGATATGGAAGTATGTCAAACCGTTGGGTATCCATGTCTCCCAAAACCACAATGACAGGTTATCATAAGTCTTTCTTTGACCGCTTCCCCTTGTATGCACTCTACTGCAAGGAAATGGAAAAGCATATCGAGGAGCGTAATGCAAATCCTCTCTATGATCCGGCAGGAAACAAGAGCACATCAAATGAAGCGGATAATCGCGAATTGTTCCTGCGCGGTGCTGCATACAATGTCATCATGAAGAATGTCATGGTTCAGTGCGGTAATGACGGTTATCAAATTCCTGACCCGATGAGATTGATAACCATGAAAAACAACACACACTTTGGTACTGTTGCCGCTGTCGGCTTCGTTGATGCCGAAAACGGTAACTACAACCTGAAACCCGATTCTTCCGTGTTCACGAGGGTCGATGGTTTTGAAACCATCCCCTTTGACCGCATGGGCAGACTCGTGGACATCGCAAAATAATTTTATGCCAAGAGGTGCTATATGGCAAAGTGCTATATAGCACCTCTCTTTTTTGTGCAAGGTGAATTGCGCTTCTGTTGACAATTCACCTCCATGGTTAAGGCAAAAGAAAATGTCCTGAAATATTTTATCATGATTTTTTGATTTTCCGTGGACTTTTTCTTCCTTGTTGTGCTATGATATGGAAAGAATGATAAATAATTCGTACTATCGGGTAAATACAAACCGCCAAAAATGTTGTATCATGTCATTGTAGAAATAAGATGAAGCAAAAAACAGCTTTGATTCGAAAGGACAAAAAACATGGTGACCGTAGAAAAGGTTTTGATTCCCTCTGCCTCCTTTTTTGAGGACAACCCCTGCCCCGACATTAAGAATATCGCGTATATTCATGCAGGCTTTGAATGCTCACCCCGCATCACCGAGGATGAGAAGAGGTATCTCGGTAAGGGCATGATAGAAACCATGCTCCCCTATAAAATTCAGGACAACTATGACCGCGCAAGAGAGATGAAGGCGCATACCGTCATTGTCCTTGAAAACAACCTCGTCAGAGCCGAAATCATGCCTGCCTACGGTGGACGGCTCCGCCGCATATATGATAAGGTGCAGAAAAGGGAGCTTTTGTATGTCAACCCCGTCTTCCAGCCGGGCAACCTCGCATTACGCAACGCTTGGTTCAGCGGCGGCGTGGAATTTAATGTCGGCATCAAGGGACACAACCCCCTGACCTGCTCGCCGCTTTGCGCGCACTTGAAGAGCAGACATGGTACAGCCAACTTCATATCGGCGTGATTGAATATGCAGGCGGCAATATCAAGGCGGCAGAGGAAGCATGGAATGCGTCCATGGCACTTTCCGCAAACTGCTGGGCTATCCGCAACCTCGCCATGCTTTATAAAAACGAATATCATCAGACGGCGCGCGCCGTCGAGGCAATTCTTCGGGCGTCGCGTGCATCATGGATACCTGCCATACCGACGGCATCTATCTTGACGGCACAGCACTTCCGCAGTTCTGCAAAAATACCGAGCATGGTTGCGGCTACTATGATAAGGACGGTCATTTGCACGGCACCTATCCCATTCTTGCCATCAGAGAGCATTTCAGAAGGCTTTACGAGATTGTCGAGTCAAGAGGCGGCGAAATCAACCTGCATTGCAGCAGCTGTCTTAATTTCACCGCTGTACCCTATGTCCACGGTCTGTGGCTCGGCGAGAATTTGCAGTTCACGCTCATGCACGGCAACTCCGAGGATGTCAATCTTGACTATTTCCGCACCGAATATATCGGTCGGAATATGGGCGTTCCTGCTGAATTTATTGCCTACGAAAACCGCCCCATCTGGCGCTTTGAAACCGCAACCGCCTGCGCCATTCTGCACGGCATCCTTCCTCGTCCGAATGATATCGATTTCCCACTTGAATATATGAGCAAAATCTGGCGCGCCTTCGATTCCTTCCCGATTGAGCAGTCGGAATTTATGCCCTACTGGAAGAACAAGGCAGACACTGCTCACCCGAAGGTCAAGGTCAGCTACTATCGCTATCGGGCGCTTGACGGTAAGGAAAGCCTGCTCGCCGCCGTCGTCAATATTTCACCTGCCGAGGTCAAGGGCGTTCAGGTCACTTTTGAGGAAAATGTCACCGAAAGCCTTGATATGCTTGACGGCACCAAGGCGAAGCTCACCTTCGATATTGAGCCGTACGGCTACAAATTGCTTTATATCCAATGACAAAAGAGCTTGTCACGATATTCGTGACAAGCTCTTTTGTATGCTTTTCATCTGCCGCTTTTTCATTTTTGACCAAGCGATAAAGCCGTAAAGGTCATTGAAGAGAAAGGCAACAAAGCAGGCAACCACCGAAATGTAGCGCGTGTCCTCAAGTGATGCCAGAGTCCAAAGCACAATCAGCACTACATCGTTCGCGGCATAGCCGAGTGCGTAGTATTCGCTTCTCCTTGCAGTCAGATAGACGGGGATGAAGCTGGTTGTCACCGACAGGGTGCTTGGAATGATATTAGCCGTATCGAAATAAGCAAGAATACGGTAAAAAATCCATGTCACCAAAGCCACCGGAATCGTCATGAGGAGATATTCGGACGGCCTCAGGTGATTCACCGCTACCTCTGTCTTGCTTTCGTCAAAGGGATGCCGAATCCATGCAATCAGGGCGAAAAGTGCCATCGGCGCGGTCATACCGAGATAGGTGACCATCTCGCCGTAATACGCCATATCATAGGAAATCACGCCGTAAAGAATGCTGAATACAACCATCAAAAGCTGTCCTATGGGATTCCCCTTCGCATTGAGAACAAGCGATGTCACACCAATGAGCGATGCCGCAAGCGTCAGATAGCTTTCTCTGTCAAAGAGGACGAAGGACACGGTAATCAAAAGGACGGAAGCCGTCCAAAGCAGTTTTTCCCCGAGCGTGAAATAGGATAAGAGTTTTTTCATGATTGACCTCAAAAAAGCATCCGTCGGCACATCTTCAAAGACCTAACGATGTGCGGCGGATGCTTTTGCATCGCTACCCGGTGGCAGCATTTATTTTTTATATGATAGCACAGAAGGTGCAGTTTGTCAAGCCCTCGTGCCAAGCCTCATCTTGAAATCGGCATAGCCGAAATCGGTCAGACATTCAAGCGTGCGCTCACGCGAGAGCCGCCAGATATTAGGCAGAGGCATACCGTTGAAGGTGTTATTTTTGCAGGTGGTGTAAATTGCCATGTCGCCAAAGAGAAGCATATCGCCGACAGAGAGGGGGGCATGAAGCGTGTAATCGCCAATGACATCTCCCGAAAGACAGGTCGGGCCTGCAAGACGGTAGGTGTATGCGCCGTCCTCGCACGCCCCATAAAGTGGCGGCGTGTAGGGCATTTCAATGACATCGGGCATATGGCAGGCGGCACTCGCGTCAAGAATGGCAATGCGTGTACTGCCGTTTTCCACAATATCCAGTACGCGCGCGGCAAGATAGCCTGCATTCAGGGCGACCGCCTCACCAGGCTCTAAATAAACCGTCACCCCATAGCGCGCACGCGCCTCCAAAATGACCTTTTCAAGCAGAGAAATGTCATAGCCGCGCTTGGTGATATGATGACCGCCGCCCATATTCAGCCACTTGACGCGTGTGAGAATGTCCCCGAACTTCTCCGAAACCGCGGCAAATGTCTTTTGCAGAGCATCGGCATCCTGCTCGCAGAGGGTGTGGAAATGCACGCCGTCAAGCAGAGCGAGCAAATCGGGCGTCATTTCGCGGTCGAAAACCGTCCGCGTCACACCGAGCCGACTACCCTCGGCACAGGGATCGTAAATCTCGTGTCCCTCCTGTGTTGAGCATTCGGGATTGATACGAAGCCCGACGCTTTTGCCGTGCGCCTTGACAGTGGGGGCGTAGCGCTCAAGCTGGGCGACTGAATTGAAAATCACATGGTCAGCGTAAAGGAGAAGCTCGTGTAGCTCGTCCTCGCGGTAGGCGGCGGAAAAAACATGAACCTCGCCGTCCCCCATCTCCTCGCGCCCAAGCCGCGCCTCATAAAGCCCGCTCGCTTCCGTACCTGCTAAATAGGGGGCAAGCAGGGGATAGAAATTGTAGTTTGAAAACGCCTTTTGTGCAAGCAGAATTTGACAGCCCGTCCGCTCGGCAAGCGCGCCGAGAATGCGGGCGTTCTCTTCAAGCTGCTTCTCGTCAATCACATAGCAGGGGGTTTTCAGGGACGAAAAGAGCGCACTCGGTATCTTGCCGTCAAGCGAGGCAAAGACAGGCGATGTGTTGATAAAATCCGCCATCAGTCAACAAGCACGGGGTTATGGGATTCGCTTCTCGGAAGCCCGTATTTGTCAAGTGCATCGAGGAAGGGATCGGGATCAAATTCCTCAACCGTATAAACGCCCTTCTTGTTCCACTTGCCCGTCAGAAGCATCATAGCGCCGCACATGGCGGGAACACCCGTCGTGTAGCTGATTGCCTGACTCTCAACCTCGCGGTAGCATTCCTCGTGGTCGCAGATGTTGTAAATATAATAGGTTTTCGGTTTGCCGTCCTTTTTACCCGTAAAGATACAGCCGATGTTGGTCTTGCCGCGTGTGCGCGGGCCGAGGCTGGCAGGGTCGGGCAGAAGTGCCTTCAAGAACTTGATAGGCACAATGTCATGCCCCTCAAATTGAATGGGGGTGGTCGAAAGCATACCGACATTTTCAAGGCATCTCATGTGCGTCAGATAGCTCTGACCGAAGGTCATAAAGAAGCGGATGCGCTTGACCTCGGGAATGTTCAGCGCGAGTGATTCCAGCTCCTCGTGATGCAATAAATACATATCCTTCATGCCCACCGCGTCGAAATTGTATTCGCGCTTGATGCTCATGGCAGGAATCTCCACCCACTTGCCGTTTTCAATATAGCTGCCGGGCGCAGAAACCTCACGCAGATTGACCTCGGGATTGAAGTTGGTGGCAAAGGGATAGCCGTGGTCGCCGCCATTGCAGTCCAGAATGTCTATTGTGTCAATCTCGTCAAACTCATGCTTCTTCGCATAGGCACAGTATGCCTGTGTCACACCGGGGTCAAAGCCGCATCCGAGAAGGGCGGTGAGGCCTGCCTTCTCGAATTTCTCGCGGTATGCCCACTGGTAAGAGTAGTCAAAATAAGCCGAAAAGCCCTTTTCCTTGCAACGCTTCTCGTAAGCGGCGCGCCACTCCTTGTCGTCGGTGTTTTCAGGCTCGTAGTTTGCCGTGTCCATGTAGTTGACACCACAGGCAAGGCAGGCGTCCATAATCGTCAAATCCTGATAGGGAAGTGCAATATTCATGACAAGCTCGGGCTTGTAGGCGCGAATGAGGCGAATCACCTCGTCCACATTGTCAGCATCCACCCGCGCCGTTTCAATTTTTGTCGCGGTCTTGCCTTCAAGCGCCGCCTTCAAGGCATCACACTTTTCAACCGTTCTTGATGCAATGCAAATCTCCGAAAAGACCTCGGGCACCTGACAGCATTTTCTGATTGCCACAGATGCAACGCCGCCGCAACCGATAATCAATACTCTGCTCATGTTTCAATTCCTCCAATATCTTGTTGATGGCTGTGAAAGCCGTCGTGATTTATTTCTGTAAGCCAAGCAAAAGCTCACGCAAGAGCTTGCAGGCAAGGGCAGTCGATGCACCGCTTGCATCAAGGGCGGGCGCAAGCTCGTTCACATCCGCTCCGACGACGCGCGTCTTGCAAACGCTCAACATTGCCGCCAGAAGCGCGGTGAAGCTCACACCGCCGGCTTCAGGTGTGCCTGTCCCGGGGAAAAGCGAGGTGTCAAGGCAGTCTAAATCAATCGTGAAATAGACGGGGGTATTTGACTCTGCAAGCGCAGATACAAGCGTATCAAGCCCCGAAAAATCAAACTTATGCATATCGGTGTGGGCAGAAGCGAAGGCAAATTCCTCACGCTCGCCACTCCGAATGCAGAACTGGTGAATGCGCCCGTCCCCCACAAGCTCGTGAATGCGGCGCATGACGCAGGCATGGCTTAAACGCGCGCCGAGGTAGTCATCACGAAGGTCGGCATGGGCGTCAAAATGAATCACCTCGACATCGGGATATTTCTCATGCACCGCACGGAAATTGCCGAGAGTCACAAGATGCTCGCCGCCAATCAGAAGCGGCATTTTGCCGTCGCACAGCACTTTTTCCGCAAAGTCATGAATGTCGTCAAGTGCGCGCTCGGCAGAGCCAAAGCAAAGCTCAAGGTCGCCGTAATCGAAAATGGCACAGTCACAGAGGTCCCTGTCCTGATAGGGACTGTATGTT
Source organism: Eubacteriales bacterium (assembly GCA_045649045.1). Taxonomy (GTDB): domain Bacteria; phylum Bacillota; class Clostridia; order Oscillospirales; family CAG-272; genus UBA1740. The sequence continues at coordinate 16,955 of JAZRPF010000016.1, read as the reverse complement.
TCAATGCCAAAGCTCTCGTGCCTGATGGCAGAGGGGCCGAATCGCGCTCCCGGTCGAAAGCTGGTCGTGCTGTCAAAGGGCGCGCCGTAGAGAACGATGCCCGCTTCACCGTAAGTGCGGTCGCAGCCAATAAAGGTTTCAATATTTTGTTTCATCAGTACAGAGGCAAAAAAGCCGTTCCTTTCCCGCTCCCCTTACAGTTCAACACCCTTGAGCATCTTTTCAAGAAATGCAGGCAGGTAGAAGGAGCCGATGTGCAGTTTCGTTGTGTAATATTTGGTGTCAATGCCAAGCGAGAGAAAACGCTCGGGATTGAAGTCGTCAATCGGGTGGTACTTCTTGCTCGCAAAGCCAAACAGCCAGTAGCCCGCCGCGTAGGTCGGGATGTGCGCCTGATAGACACGGCTGATAGGGAAGGTGTTGACAATGCGCTGATGGCTGCGCTTCATCGCGTCAGCATCGTGCTTGTAGAAGGGACTGCCCTGCTGATTCACCATGATGCCGTCATCGCGCAGTGCATTGTAGCAAATGCCGTAAAATTCTCTTGTAAAATAGCCCTCGGACGGCCCGAACGGGTCTGTCGAGTCAACAATAATCAAATCGTACGCGCAGTGCCGCTTGCGAATAAAGCGCAGGGCATTGTCGTAATAAATATGCACGCGGTAGTCATCAAGCTTCGAGGCGTTTTCGGGCAGATAGGTACGGCAGGCCTCAATAACCTGGTTGTCCATCTCCACAAGGTCAATGCGCTCAATGCAATCATAGCGCGTCAATTCCTTGACAACACCGCCGTCCCCTGCACCAATCACCAGCACATCGCGAATGCAGGGATGCACCGACATCGGCACATGGGTAATCATTTCGTCATAGATGAACTCGTCACGCTCGGTCAGCATGACATTGCCGTCAAGCGCAAGCACACGGCCAAATTCGGGTGTGTCGAAAATGTCTATCTGCTGATAGTTGCTCTTTTGTGAGTAAAGATGCCTGTTCACACGAATGCTGTGCTTGACATCGGGTGCGTGAAATTCACTGAACCAAAGCTCCAATTTTTTGACCGTCCTTTCCGTCGTGGTTAAGCCAATACATTGATGTTCTGAATATCGGCATCCTCGGGGCCCGTCATGGAGCAGCCCTTCGCACGCGCGTATTCAATATATTGGATGATTTCCTCGGTGACGCGCTCACCGGGTGCCAGAATCGGAATACCCGGCGGGTAGCACATGATAAACTCACTGCATACATAACCGACGCTCTCCGCAAGCGGCAGGCTCTTTTTCTCGGCGTAGAATGCCTCCTGGGGACTCATCACCACCTCGGGCGGCAGATATTCCTGACTCAAAAGTCCCCTCGAGCTGCTTTGATGCCGACGCCTGATTTCCGCAAGCGCGCTGACTAACCGTTCAAGCTCGCCTATTCTGTCGCCAATAGACAGGTAGGCAAGAATATTGCCAATGTCGCCAAACTCAATCTGAATATCGTATTCGTCACGCAGAAGGTCATAAACCTCAATGCCCGCAAGACCGATATCACGGGTATGTACGCTTAATTTTGTCTCGTCAAAGTCGTAGACGGAATCGCCGTTAATCAGCTCCTTGCCAAAGGCATAGTAGCCGCCGATGGCATTGATTTCATCACGCGCATAGTCTGCCATCTCCACAACCTTGGCGAAAATCTCCCTGCCGCGTCTGGCAAGATTCCGGCGGCTGATGTCAAGGCTCGCCATCAGAAGATAGCTGCCACTTGTTGTTTGCGTCAGGTTGATAATCTGTCTGACATAGCCCTCGTGAATGCGGGGACCTGTCAGGAGAAGGCTGGACTGCGTCAGGCTACCGCCGCTCTTGTGCATGGAAACCGATGCCATATCCGCACCCGCCTCCATTGCCGATATCGGCATATTGCGCCCGAAATAGAAGTGCGTGCCGTGCGCTTCATCTGCAAGGCAGTACATTCCTGCCCCATGCGCCATGTCAACAATAGCCTTCAAATCGCTGCAAATGCCGTAGTAGGTCGGGTTGTTGACAAGCACGGCAACGGCATCGGGATTCTCGGCTATCGCCTTCGCCACCTGCTCGCGCTTCATGCCAAGCGAGATGCCGAGCCTGACATCAACCTCGGGATTCACATAGACGGGAATCGCACCGCAAAGCACAAGCGCATTGATGACGCTTCTGTGCACATTGCGGGGAAGAATGATTTTATCGCCGCGCTTGCAGGTCGAAAGGATCATGGTCTGCACCGAGCTTGTCGTACCGCCCACCATGAGAAAGGCGTGCGCCGCACCAAAGGCATCGGCAGCAAGCTCCTCGGCGCGCCTGATGACCGAAATCGGATGGCAGAGGTTGTCAAGCGGCTTCATGCTGTTGACATCAATCGACACGCACTGCTCGCCGAGAAATGCAGTCAGCTCGGGATTGCCGCGCCCGCGCTTATGTCCCGGGACATCAAAGGGTACGACACGCATATCCCTGAATTCTTCAAGTGCTTCATAAATCGGCGCTTGGCTTTGGTCAAGCTTTCTTTCCTTCATTTGATGACGACCTCTTTCCTTTTGAAGTGGGGTATCGGCTTTTGCCGAAGAAAACAAAAAACGCAAGCTGTGACTGCACAACCTGCGCTTGAATCCATGCTTGATTATGAGGCGACAGATACCGATACCATGTATCGCTTTCGGGCACAAGGTGCGCCTCGCTGTCGAAAAATAAAAAAGGATGGCATGGCATACAGAGTCTATATAGCAAAAACTTTTACTACTCTTATTGACCGTTTCACAAGTTTGCGCAGTTACGCAATTCAGGTTATAAAGTAACCAACTTATAAAATTTGAGCTTTGAACTCAATCAATAAGGTGGAAAAACCACCAACGGCAGTGAACCCGGCTGTCCGTATGGCCTTCTTCTCCTTTGGGGAGCGGTTCAAAAATTTGCTTGGACGACTCATATGCATGGGAACATCCGCCATGTATTATACATGATTTCCACTTGTTTGTCAAGTCCTTTTGAATAAAAAATAAAAAGAGCGGATTTTGTCAAAAATTTGCGGGGCGGTTATGAAATGACGCACTTTGGGCATACTGCTCTTACAATCAAAATGAAGAAAGGAAAAAAGAATGATTGAAGGAGATACCATCAAGCTACTTCGCGAATGCGATGCAGGCGTGCAAATGGGAATTGCCTCAATTGAGGATGTCCTGCCCTATGTCCGCGAAAAAAGACTTGAAAAATATTTGAGCGACTGCAAGGCGGCACATGAAAAATTGAACTGTGAAATCGGCGAGCTTCTTGAAAGCTATCACGATGAGGGAAAAAAGCCCAACCCTATTGCCAAGGGTATGAGCGTCATGAAGACTAATTTCAAGCTCGGCATCAATGAAAGTGATAAAACCATTGCCAGTCTCATGACCGACGGCTGTGATATGGGCGTCAAGTCGCTCTCACGCTATCTGAATCAGTATGAGGCGGCAGACGAAAAGTCAAAGGATATTGCCAAAAGACTCATCAAGCTTGAGGAAAACCTCGCCGCCGATATCCGCGAATTTCTTTGATACAGATTCTCCCGTCGCCGAAGTGCAAGCGCGCACTTCGGCGACATTTTTTCTTGTAGCTCTTGACTAATGAAAAAAGATGTGCTATAATAAAAAATGTATATTGTATTTTTTTCATTTTTCAACAAAACAACATAGAAGTCGACAGACAAATACCATGAAACTTGTGCTACCTATTGCACATCGGAAAGGACTTTGTTATGGAAACAAAAGAAAAAGAAATATCCTTTGGTGACCTTTGGCGAATCTTCAAAAAAAGTTGGATTTTCATATTGCTTGCTGTCATTTTATTAAGCAGCTTTATGTATGTCTACACTGCCAATTTTGTGCAAAAGAGATACGCTTCAAGCGTTTCGTATCTGATCAATTATGATATTGAGGCAGAGCCGAGCTTCAGCGATGTGAAAAACGAAATCACCGTCCGTGCGGCAGCAAGTGATTCCATTGAGCATGTGCTTGAAACGCGCCAGACACGCGAGGCCTTGCTTGCCAAGCTCGCAGACAAGTTTTCTGTTTTTGAATTTGACGAGAAGGGCTATCTTTTGTACGGTGAGGATGGAAAACCGCAGGTTTCCCGCGCCCTTCTTGCTTCGACAAAAATCAGTGCTACCCAGAAAAAGAGCGTACATGAGGACCTCAATTTCGCCATTGATGTTTCGGTCAGCGCCAATGACCCCGCGCTTGCCCGCGCGCTCGCAGACGCCATTACCGAGCATTTCACAGAGGTCTGGCAGGATGTTGTCGACCGCGAGACCGAGGACGGCATTCAGCGCAGTCAGCTCTCTTATTTCTATTTGAGCGAGTTTGAAAAGCCGAGCGTGGCGGGACAGATCGCCCCGAACGCTCTTCGTAGCGCTATCCTTGTCGGACTCATCACCGCAGTCCTTGCCTTCGCATTCTTCTTCTGCAAAAATATTTTCGGTCAGGCGCTGGTGGATGAAGAGCAGCTTCACGACATCACAGGTCTCCCTGTTTTTTCCAATATTCCGAAAATCCACGGTGATAAGGAGCGCGCTTCCGATGAATCCGAGCATTCAGCCAAGCTGATAAGCAGTCACAAGCGTTCCTTCGCGGCAGTTGAATCCTACCGCCATCTCCGCACCAACCTGATTTACAGCCGCCATATTGTCGGCACTCCCGTCTACGGTATCATCAGTGCCATTCCGCACGAGGGCAAGTCCCTGACTGCCTCTAATCTTGCTATCTCCTTTGCCCAGATCGGTAAGAAAACAGTCCTCGTTGACTGTGACCTTCGCCGCGGCGTGCAGAGTGAAATCTTTGGTGTCGGCGATGAGGCAGAGGGCGTCACCGAATACCTTGCAGGTGTTCATCAGGCACCCCGCGTTTATAAAACCCGCGTTGAGAACCTCTATCTCGTTTGTGCAGGTCATGTTGCGCCCGATCCGACGGGCCTTCTGCACAGCACGCGCTTTGAGGACTTTTTGACCGCACTCCGCGCGCATTACGATTGTGTCATTCTTGACCTGCCCCCCGTCCGCGTAGTTTCGGATGCCTTGATTGTTGCCGATAAGGTGAACGGCCTTCTGCTTGTCGCACAGGCAGGCGTCAGCCATGTCCGTGATGTCCGCGATGCCATGAATTCGCTCAGCACCGTACAGGCGCCCGTCCTCGGAACCATTCTGAACGGCGTTGACCTCAAAACATCAGGCAGCCGTAAGTACGGCAAATATAAGTACGGCAAATACAGCCGCTACGGATACGGCTACGGATACGGATACGGCTACGGACATAAAGAAGACAAAAACGGAACCAATAAGCAAAATCAGACAAACGAATAACCGCTTGTGAGGTGACGGATGTACGACCTTCATGCGCACATATTGCCGTGTGCCGACCATGGCTCACCCAATGCCGATACCGCAAGGGAACAGATGAAGCTTCTTTTTGAGTTGTCGGTTACCCATGCTGTTGCCACGCCACACTTCTATGCAGATGCCGATAGCGTCGAGAGCTTTCTTTCGCGCCGCGCACTCGGTGCAGATGCGCTCTTGTCCTGCAAGGCAGACAAAGCGCCGACTGTCTACCTTGGCGCAGAGGTGCTGGCAAGTGAGGGGATTGACCATATGGAAGGGCTTGATCGCCTTTGCATCAGCGGCACCAACATTCTCTTGCTTGAAATGCCATTCTTTAAGTGGAATGACAGCCTTGTGCGGACCGTGCGCCGCCTCTGCCACAGTAGTCTTCGCGTGATGCTTGCTCATGTTGACCGCTATCCGCCTGACGAAGTCGAAAAATTATTCGATATGGGTGCCATCGGTCAAATCAATACCTCGGCATTTCTCGGCTTTTGCTCATGCAAACGCTATCGCGCATGGATTCAGGCAGGCGCCGTGCAAGCGTTGGGGACAGACCTGCATCTGCCCGCTGACTTCAACAAGCGTGCAGTTGCACGCGCCAAAAGGAAAATCGGCGAGGTGCTTTGGAATCAGCTGAGTAAGACATCGGCAGAGCTGCTTTCGGGTGCCGAAATCCTGATGTGATGAAAGGAAACTCATTGTCATGAAAATCAAATATACACTCTCGGGCCTTGATTGTCCGAACTGTGCCGTCAAGCTTGAAAAGATGCTTGCCGAGGCGACAGGGGCAGAAAATGTGAAGATCAACTTTCTGACCGAACGCCTCACCATTGATGCGCAAGAGGATACAACCGCGCTCGAAGAAACTGTGCGTAAGACGGTGGCCGCTTTTTCGGCAGACCTTACACTTGAACGCGCTTGATATGTGAAGGTGATGGCTTTTCAGCCATCACCTTCATGCCGTTACGACGAGAACATTCGCCTTTGAAATGGCGACAGAATGGAGAACAATATGAAATTTATCAAAACACCCGTCAAGGGCATGAACGATATGCTGCCCGAGGATATGCGCCTGCGCGAGCGCGTGCTGGCACTGATTAAGGACAACTATGCAAGATACGGCTTCTCGCAAATTGAAACACCCTGCATGGAGCATATTGAAAACCTCACAGGCAAGCAGGGCGGCGAAAACGAAAAGCTCATCTTCAAGGTCATGAAGCGTGGCGCCGAGCTTGAACGCGCTATGGAAAAGGAGGACGGCGAGCTTGCCGATTTCGGTATGCGCTATGACCTCACCGTACCGCTTTCACGCTATTATGCCAACCATTCGGCAGAGCTGCCCTCACCCTTCAAGGCATTGCAAATCGGCAATGTCTGGCGTGCAGACCGTCCCCAGAAGGGCAGATTCCGCCAGTTCATGCAATGTGATATCGATATCCTCGGTGACGACAGCGCACTCGCTGAAATCGAGCTTCTGACCGCCACCGCCTCCACTCTCACACGCATTTTTGCCGAAGCAGGCATCTCCCGCTTCACTCTCCATGTCAATGACCGTCGCATCCTTCGCGCAATGGCGGCATACGCAGGCTTTGCCGAAGAGAGCTTCGACTCTGTCTTTATCGAGCTTGATAAGATGGATAAAATCGGCGCTGACGGTGTGCGTGAATCCTTACTCGCACTTGGCTTTGCCGAAGAATCGGTCAATACCTATCTTGCACTTTTCAATGGCAATACCGACTCGGTGCGTGACTTCTGTCAGAAAATCGTCGAGGATGGCAAGCTCGCCCCCGATGTCCTCGACAGCTTTGAAACCATCCTTGCGTGCGCGCGCCCCAATATTGCCGAGGATGTCACCGTCATGTTTGATCCCACGCTCGTGCGCGGTATGTCCTACTATACAGGCACAATCTTTGAAATCACACTTGACGACTATCATTTCTCGGTCGCAGGCGGCGGCCGCTATGATGAAATGATTGGTAAGTTCAGCGGTCAGCGTGTCGCTGCCTGCGGCTTCTCCATCGGCTTTGAGCGCATCATCACCATTCTGAAGGATGTCCTCACCGAGAACGCGCGGCATACCGATACACAAAAAATCGCTTTCCTGCTTGAAAACGGCATTTCCCGCGCTAAAATGCAGGAAATCTTCGCGCGCGCCGATGCGCTCCGCCGCGACGGCAGGACCGTCACCGTTCAGCCCCTCAAAAAGAACGCCAAGTTCCAGATAGATCGTCTGGAAGCAGAGGGCTATACGCAAATCGAGCGTTTCTACCGCGACTGATATGGTGAAAATTACCGCGGTTGCCCCACGCTCCCGCGCCGCGCGCGCAGGCGTGCTTGCGGGCGACTCTCTCATCTCTATCAACGGCGAGGCAATAGAGGATGTCCTCGACTACCGCTTCTATCTCGCCGAAAAAAGCGTTACGCTCGTCTGTGAGCGCGAGGGAGAGCGCTATGCGGTCACACTGCAAAAGGATGTCTATGACGATATCGGTCTTGCCTTTGAAACACCGCTTATGGACGAAAAAAGGCGTTGCAGTAACGCCTGCATCTTTTGCTTCATTGACCAGCTTCCGCGCGGACTGCGCGAGACGCTTTATTTTAAGGATGACGATTCACGCCTCTCCTTTTTGCACGGTAACTATATCACCCTCACCAATCTGAAGGATAAGGATATCGACCGCATCATCAAAATGCGCTTTTCCCCTGTTCGCGTGTCGGTGCATACCACAAACCCCGCCCTCCGCGTGCAGATGATGAAGAATAAGCGTGCAGGCGAGGTGCTTGCCTACCTTTCGCGGATTGCCGAGGCAGGACTTGATATTCACGCCCAGATAGTCCTATGCCGCGGCGTCAATGACGGCGAAGAGCTTGACCGTACACTTCACGACCTCGCGCGGCTTTGCCCCGCGCTTTGCAGTCTTTCGGTTGTCCCTGCGGGACTCACCGACCACCGCGACGGCCTTTACCCCTTAACCCCCTTCACAAAGGAGGAATGCCGCGCCATCATCGGTCAGGTCAACCGCTTCGGCGACACACTTGAAAAGCAAAACGGCGCACGCACCGTCTATCTCGCTGACGAATTTTATCTGCAAGCAGAGCTTCCTTTACCCGATGCCGCCTACTATGAGGACTATTCCCAGATTGAAAACGGCGTCGGTATGCTTCGCTCACTCATGGACGAGGCAGAGCTTGCTCTTTTTGATACAGACGGCTTGCAAGATGCAAAGCCGCGCACCGTCTCGCTTGCGACAGGCGTGGCGGCATATGAAACCGTGAGGGCGCTCGCACGGCAGGCAGAAGAGAAGTACCCGCACCTTTCGGTTCGCGTCTACTGCATCGAAAACCGCTTCTTCGGTCAGCATATCACCGTCGCAGGACTTTTGACAGGCAAGGATATTGCCGAGCAATTAAAGGATAAGGAGCTTGGCGAATGCCTGCTGCTTCCCCGCACCACATTGCGAAGCGAGGGTGACCTCTTCCTCTGCGGAATGTCGGCGGACGAGCTTTCATCCATATTGCATATTCCACTTGTCTTTGTCGATAATGACGGAGATAGCCTCATCTCCGCTCTTTTGGGCAGATGATGATGTCCTATGCCTACTCTGCGGGCATATGGCAAATATATGGCAGAGAGAAAGAAGGAAGCCCCTCATTTGCGGGGTGAAAAGAAGATGGGAAAGCCAACAGTTGCCATCGTCGGCAGACCAAATGTCGGCAAAAGCACCTTGTTTAATAAGCTGATTGGAGAACGCCGCTCCATCGTTCTGGATACCCCGGGTGTCACGCGCGACCGCATCTATGGCGATTGCGAATGGGGAGGCAGAAAATTCCACCTGATTGACACGGGCGGTATCGAGCCGAAAAACGACGATATCATTTTGAAGAAAATGCGCTTGCAGGCGGAAATCGCCATTGATACGGCAGATGTCATTGTCTTTCTTTGCGATGTGCAGATGGGACTTGTGGCAGATGACCGCGAAATTGCCGTCATGCTGAAAAAAAGCGGCAAGCCCGTCATCCTTTGCGTCAATAAAAGTGACCGCATCGGTGAGCCGCCGCTTGCCTATTATGAATTTTACGAGCTCGGCTTTGAGCGTGAGCCTATTGCACTCTCATCCCTGCACGGAAGCGGCAGCGGTGACCTTCTGGACGCGATTCTTGAAGAATTACCGCCCGAGGAGGAAGGGGGCGAGGAGGATGACCGCATCCGCGTTGCCGTCATCGGCAAGCCAAACGCAGGCAAATCCTCCATCATCAACCGCATGGTTGGCGCAGAGCGCCTCATTGTGTCAAGCATTGCAGGCACAACGCGTGATGCCATTGATACCGAGGTCGAAAACCGCTACGGCAAATATACCTTCATCGACACCGCAGGCATCCGCCGTCAGAGCAAGGTCGAGGACCGCATCGAGAAATTCAGCGTCCTGCGCGCTCATATGGCTGTCGAACGCGCCGATGTCTGCCTCATCATGATTGATGCCGCCGAGGGCGTGACCGAACAGGACGAGCGCATCGCAGGAATCGCACACGAGGCAGGAAAGGCGTCAATTATTGTTGTCAATAAGTGGGATACGGTGGAGAAGGATAATCATACCGTCACCCAGTACGATAAGAAAATCAGAACCGCACTCTCCTATATGCCCTACGCACCCATTCTCTATGTGTCGGCACTCACAGGTCAGCGCGTTTCCAACCTCTATGAGACCGTCAACTATGTGGATAATCAGTCAAAAACCCGCATATCGACAGGTATGCTGAACGATATGCTGAACGATGCGATGGAACGCCATCAGCCTCCGTCAGATAAGGGCAAGCGCCTCAAAATTTACTATATGACACAGGCGAGCGTCGCACCCCCCACCTTCGTTATTTTCTGCAACGATGCCGAGCTTTTCCATTTCTCCTATCAGCGCTATATCGAGAACTGCATCCGCGAAACCTTCGGCTTCCGCGGCACACCCATCCGTATTGTCATCAGACAGCGCGGTGATGATAACAAGGCATAACCCTTCCCACATTCTTCCGAAAGGAGAACCCGCATATGTTTATCGACAACATTCAAATATATGTCAAGGCAGGTGACGGCGGTAACGGCGCCATCTCCTTCCGCCGCGAAAAATATGTACCAAACGGCGGCCCGGACGGCGGTGACGGCGGACACGGCGGCAACATCGTCTTTCGCGTTGACGAAGGCTCAAACACCCTGCTTGCCTTTCGCTATAAACGCAAATTCATTGCCGAGAACGGCGAAAACGGTAAGGGCGGCAAGATGCACGGTAAGAACGGCGAGGATACTGTCATATTGGTACCGCCGGGTACTCTGCTTCGTGAGAAGGAAAGCGGCAAAATCATCTTTGATATGTCGTGCGACCGCGAATTTACCGTCTGCCGCGGCGGCAGAGGCGGCTGGGGCAACCGCCACTTCGCGACCCCCACAAGACAAATCCCCCGCTTTGCCAAAAGCGGCACAAAGGGCGAGGAGAGGGAGCTTTTACTTGAACTGAAAATGCTTGCAGATGTCGGTCTTGTCGGCTTTCCCAATGTCGGCAAATCCTCTATTCTGTCGAGAATTTCGGCGGCAAAGCCGAAAATCGCCGACTATCACTTCACAACCCTTTCCCCCAATCTCGGTGTCGTGTCACTCGGCGAGGGGCGCGGCTTCGTCGCCGCCGATATCCCTGGCTTGATTGAGGGTGCATCCGAGGGACTTGGACTTGGCCACGAATTTCTGCGCCATGTTGACCGTTGCCGCCTGCTTCTCCATGTCGTCGATGTGTCAGGCACAGAGGGACGGAGTCCTATTGAGGATATCAAGGCAATCGACCGCGAGCTTGTCAATTATAGTGAACATCTCGCCACCCGCCCGCAAATCATCGTAGCCAATAAGTGCGATATAGCGGACGGCACAGACCTTACTGAATTTGAAGAGTATGTCAAGGGACTTGGCAGAACACTTGTGTATGTTTCTGCCGCCACGGGCAAAGGGCTTCAGGAGATGCTTCTCCTGACCGAAAAGGCACTTGCCGACCTGCCGCCGCTTGCCGTCTATGAGAGCGAGGTCAGCGAAGAGGAGCGCCTTGTCAATACTGTCGGCGCCATGACACGCGAAACGACGGTCAGGCGCGAAAACAATACCTTCTATGTCGAGGGCGATTGGATATATAATCTTATGGGACAAATCAATGTCGATGATTATGAGTCGCTCAACTTCTTCCAGCGTGTTCTGTCAAAGCAGGGCGTCTTTGACCTCTTGCGCGAGAAGGGCATCAAGGACGGCGATACCGTCAATATCTACGACTTTGAATTTGATTTTGTTGTGTAATGAAAAAAGGAATCGGCTCATTTGAGCCGATTCCTTTTTTTGATTCAGCGCGATTATTCAAAATCAAAGGAAAAATCCCCGTTCCAGTCGTCCGTGACATCGCTCATATCTGTATAATCAGCGGCATCCTCGGGTGCTGTAATGACGATGGTGTCATCGAGCTTGATATGCGAGGTGCTGACGCAGGATGCGTTGACAGGCGCACCCAAGCCCGTATCTATCATCATATCGAAGGTTGTGATAATCTTCGAGAGGTTGCCTTCCTTGTCAAAATAAACCTTATAGGAAACATCGCCGTTGATATCGGCTTCTTCAAGGTCGGCGTCATCAAAAAGCTCATTGAATTCCGAGCCACTCACAACGAAGTTCAGATAGTAGCTGTCGCCGTCAGGTTTGAAGGTGATATCCTTGAACCAGCTCTTTGGAATATCAAGCAGAGAGCTTTCCTCTGTATCCGTGTTGAAGTATTCATCCAGAAATTCCTGCTTGGAAACCGTTGCCTTGGTCTTTTCGTCAAGGGCAGATGTGTAGACAACGCCGTCAACATACCATGTCTCGGTATCTGTTTGAAGACCGAAGATATTTGCCGAAATCTTGCTGTAAGCGTTATCGCCTGCAACTTTTGCGATAATTGAGGTCGTCATGGTCATTGAAGAGGCTTCACCCTTAATGGCAATATCCTGCGAGGTCTGCATCTCGTAGCTTTGGATATTCGCAAGCTTCTCCAGCGAAAAGGCATATAGCTCTTCGGGTGTCTTGCCGTTCAGCGCCTTTAAGTCCTTTGCCCCTTCTTCATCACAAGCAGTCATAGAGAAAAGCGAGAAAACGCAGAAAAGAGCAAGTAATAATGCGGTCAGTTTTTTCATAGGTACAATCTCCTTCGTTATGTGGTTTTGCCGTCATTATGGCATAAAAATCCGAAAATCGCAAGTGCTTTTCTTAAAAATTCGCGCCGTTGTGTCCCCAGTAGGTCTTTTCGGCATACTTGATAAAGACGCCGCTTGGCGCAAAGCCCGCACGCTCGCCGAGAATTTCGGTCAGTCTCGCGGTCAGCTTCTGGTAGGCATCGGGGGTGGACTTGCCAAGTATTTCAACCTCAACCATCGCAAGCGGTTCGTCCTTTTTGCCGGCAAGCCAGAGGTGCGCGCCATCCGCGATATCCACCATCAAATGACTTTCGCTTTTGCCGGGCAAAATCGCAATTGCCTTGCCAAATTCGTCCTTGATTGTCTCCATCTGTGCGGCAGTGAGGCTTTCTGTGCATCTCATATGAATGTAGGGCATCGTCAAATCTCCTTTTGATTCGTATTTCCACTTCCATTATAACTGAAAAAGCGCAATTTGTAAAGACGCTTTACAAAAAAAGATGCACAGAGTCAAGGAAAATAAAAAACAGAAAATCCGACAGGTATTTTTTCACAAAATGACATAATTTTACCGAGCATTCGCGTATAATGAAAGCATAAAGGAAGTGCTTTCACCCAGAGTATGACTAAAAGTGCCTGAAAAAAGAGAAAAGGATGGCTGAAAATGAGAGTCTTATACCTTGACATACTGTTTCTTGTCAATTTTTGTATGGATTATATGGCACTTTACATCACAGGTGCGCTGCGCGGACGGCGGCGGCGCGCCGTCCCGCTTCTGACTGCCGCCTTCATCGGCGCCGTCTATGCCGTTTTAGCAGTGCTTTTTGAGGGAAGCGAGGCAATCCAGAGCATCATCGGCATCCTCGTCTCGCTGCTTTTGACAGGCATTGCCTACGGTTTTCAGAATAAGCGCGAATTTGCCCGCACCTTTCTCGTCTTTTATGCCGTTTCACTCCTGCTCGGCGCTATCATCACCGTCGCATACAGTCTGCTCAACCGCTATGTCAGAGGCGAATTTTTGAAGGACGAGGGGGGCGGACGGCGTATGCTGGTCTTTCTGATTGCCGCCACGGTCGGCGGCATCCTTATCAGGCTATGTGGCGGCTGGCTTGCGTGTGAGGAAAAAATGCACAATTGTCGTGTGTCTGTCTGGATTGCCGATAAAAAGGCTACCTTCGATGCACTCGTCGATAGCGGCAACCTGCTCACCGATCCTTTAAGCGGGCGGCGCGTGATTGTCGTCGGTCTTGCCGCCGTGCGCGCACTCTTTCCGCCCCAGATGATTGAAATGCTTGAAAAGCATCCAACCGATCCGCGCGGCATTGATGCGGCATGGGCGCGCCGCATCCGCATGATTCCTGCCAGAAGCATCGGCGGCACGCGCTTGCTCGTCGGACTTCTCCCCGATAAAATGACCGTATCCCGCGAAAACGGCAAAAAGCAATACCTGAATACCGTCCATATCGATGCCATTCTGGCAATTGATACCGATAGCGTTTCCAAGTACGGCGGCTTTGATGCCGTCATGCCTGTCGGACTGTCTGCGTAGAAACAAAAGTTTACACTTCATCAAATCATACATAAAGGAGGTGCCTTTCAAAAAGGCAGAGGATGAGCATGAAAAGATTGAAAAGATGGATTCAAAGGACATTTGCAAGGTTCACCGACTTCTTCCGCCGTCTGTTCGGCATGAAAAGGTGGGGACAGATTTACTACATCAATGGCGCACAGGTGTTGCCCGCCCCGCTGTCGCACGAGGAGGAAAGCCGCATTATTGACGCACTTGAACATGATACGGGTATGCGCGCCGTGCTTGTCGAGCATAATCTGCGCCTTGTCGTCTATATTGCACGCAAATTTGAAAATACAGGGATTATGATTGAAGACCTCATTTCCATCGGTACGGTCGGACTCATGAAGGCAATCAATACCTTCCGCACCGACCGCAATATCAAGCTCGCCACCTACGCCTCACGCTGTATCGAGAACGAAATTCTCATGTATATCAGGAAAAACCATTCGCGCAAGCGCGAGGTATCCATTGACGAGCCCTTGCGGGTTGACGGTGACGGGAATGAGCTTCTTCTGTCGGATGTACTCGGCAGCGATGCCGATGCCGTCTGCCGCGATATAGAGCTGCGCGAGGAGCGCAAGATGGTGCGCGACTCGGTCGGCGCACTCGCGCCGCGTGAGCGTGAAATCATCGAATTGCGCTTCGGGCTTCGCGGGGGACGCGAGCAAACGCAAAAGGAGGTCGCGGATAGCCTCGGCATCTCGCAGTCTTATATCTCCCGCCTTGAAAAGAAAATCATGTCGCGCCTGCGCACCGATATGGCAAATAAAATCTGAAAAACGGCTCGGTATTCTGATACCGAGCCTCTTTTTACTGTTTTCTCTTGCAATTAGCCTTGTACCGTGCTATAATAATTAAAGGAAAAAGAGTTAACCTATCAAGGAGGAATGCAATCATGCTGAAAATCGAGCATTTAACCAAAACCTACGGCGATAAAAAAGCGGTGGATCATCTCTCGCTTCATATCGAAAAGGGGTGCATCTACGGCTTTATCGGTCATAACGGTGCAGGTAAAACCACCACTATTAAGGCGGTGTGCGGCATTTTGCAGTATGATGACGGCAATATTCTGATTGACGGCATCTCCATGAAGCAATCACCTCTTGAATGTAAACAAAAGATGGCATATATTCCCGACAATCCCAATCTTTATGAGTTTATGAGTGGCATCCGCTATCTCCACTTCATTGCCGATGTTTACGGTATTGGCAGTCAGGAAAGGGAAGAGCGAATCGCCCGCTATGCCGCGCTTTTCTCGCTCACCGATGACCTTGCACAGCCGATTTCTGCCTATTCACACGGCATGAAGCAAAAGCTCGCCATTATTGCCGCCTTGATTCACGAGCCGAGCCTCGTCATCATGGATGAGCCGTTTGTCGGACTTGACCCCAAGGCAACCCACATTCTGAAGGGCATCATGCGGGATATCTGTGATAAGGGCGGTGCTATCTTCTTCTCCACCCATGTCCTCGATGTCGCGGAAAAGCTCTGCGACCGCATTGCCATTATCAAGGACGGTCAGCTTATCCGTGCAGGCACGATGAACGAGGTGCGCGGCGACGATTCGCTTGAAGAGGTCTTTCTTGAGCTGGCAGAGGAGGGCGAATGATGTGCCACTCACAACATAAATGCCGCGTTCTGTGGACGCTCTTCAAAAAGCAGGGCCGCGAGGCAGCATCTTTTTTACTGCAAGGCAACCGCCTGAAAAAGAAGAAAACGCGCCGCTCGCCTCTGCTTGCCATGGGCATTACGCTTCTTGTCCTGTATGTCGTCTCCGTTTCCTTTTATCTTATCTTCTCACTCGCCGATGCACTCTGTGCGACACTTGTTTCAGCAGGACTTGACTTCCTTTACTTTGCCATCTTCGGTATCGCTGCACTCACGCTCGGCGTCTTTGGCACGGTCTTTTTCGCCAAGCAGCAGCTTTACGAGGCAAAGGACAACGAAAGTTTACTTTCAATGCCGATTCAGCCCTCTCTGATTCTCGCATCAAGATTGCTTTTTCTGTATGCAGAGACATTTGTCTTTTCCGCGCTTGTGCTGGTGCCTGCCTTTATCGTGTATATGCAGACGGTGTCGCCGTCACTGCTGCTTCTTTTGAATTTTGCCGCTTTGCTTCTGGTGTTTCCCTTGCTTCCGCTTGCCATTTCCTGCATTTTTGGCTATTTGATTGCCTTGATTGCATCGAAAATGCGGAATCAAGGCACCATGGCGGTTGTCCTGACGCTTCTCTTCATCTTCGCCTATTATTACCTCTATACGAAGATGTACGACCTGCTTGGCTATATCCTTGCAAACGGTGAGTCGGTTGCCGAAGGCTTGAAGCAGGTTCTCTATCCCTATTATCAAATGGGGCTTGCCGCCTCGGGCAGTATGACCGCACTTGCCATCTTCACCTTGCTTTCGCTTGCAGCTATGGCACTTGTCACCTTTGTGCTTTCGGTCAGCTTTATCCGCATTGCCACCGCCAATCGCGGTACGGTCAGGCGGGAGTATCATGCCAAAGCCGTGCAAAAGCGCTCGCCTCTCCGCGCACTTTTCTCAAAAGAGGTCGAGGGCTTTTTGAAGCGCCCCGCTTACCTTCTGAACTGCGGACTCGGCTCGCTTTTTTTGCTGGTTGCAGCCATTGCGGCAATCATCAAGGCAGACGCTCTGCGCGACATTCTGCCTATCCTCTATCCCGGTATGGAAAGCATCCTGCCCATCATCCTATGCGGCGTGCTTGCCTTCATGGTTATCATGAATGCGGTGACCGCCCCTTCAATCTCGCTTGAAGCCCATACGCTTTGGCTCTTGCAATCATTGCCTATTGACATGGCGGCTGTCCTGCGCG
>JAZRPF010000015.1:0-5465 GCA_045649045.1 Eubacteriales bacterium | reverse complement strand
TGGTCTTATTTTCCTGGCAATTAACTACTTGACTGTCACAGTTAGCTTTTGGGGACAGACAGCAAGCAGTGGCATAGATAATGGCTATGGCTTTGCTTTCTTCAGCCTGTCTTTTGACGGTGCGAAGGCAAGCGTTTTCGGTTACATCACCTCACTTGCATTGTTTGTTCTGTTCTTTGCAAGCATTGCTTTGCTTTTAATTGGTGCTGCTAAAATCCTTCGCGAGTTGAAGGTTTTGCAGTTGCCTGCATCCATTCCGCTATGCAAAATCGAGTCCTTGGCAAGCGTTGTATTCCAAGGTACTGCTGTTCTTGCAATTGTGTCGATTTTGATTTTCGGTTTCGCGAACGGTCAGGACGGCGTAAGCTATATGCCCGGTGCAGGCGCATGGTTGCTTTTGGTTTTGGCAGTAGTTTCTGCTCTGGCTCCGAAATTGATTGCAAAGATGAATGCAAGCGCTCCTGCTGAAGCGGCTCCTGCCGAAGAGGCTGCAAAGGAAGAAGAGAAGACCGAGGAATAATCGAGGCTTCTGCATAAAAAAGAAGTGCCATGGCACTTCTTTTTTTATGCAGAAAGAGAGGTTTTCCAAAAGCACAAAAGCGCTTGACAAGCCTGCTTGTTGTGTGGTAAAATATAGAACATGATATGATTTCAAAAATAGGAAGTATGGTTTGTATGAATCTTGGCAATGTTTTGATTTTCGGCGACAGCTATTCAACCTATGAAGGTTATATTCCAAAGGGTTACGCTGTCTATTATTCGGGTAAGCGCGAAAATCCGCCGGATCTGATGGATGTATCAGGAACATGGTGGTATCAGGTGATAACAGAAACAGATGCGACTTTGATTCAGAACAATAGCTGGTCCGGCTCCACCATATCCTATACAGGCTATCACGGTGATTGCTCGGAAACATCTTCGTTTATATGCAGGCTGAACAAGCTCGCGGATGACGGCTTTTTCAAAGAAAATCGCATTGATACTGTATTTGTATTTGGCGGCACGAATGATAACTGGGCAAATGTGCCTGTGGGACAACTGCAATATGAAGGATGGGAAAAGGCTGATTTGTATTCGGTACTGCCCTCTGTCTGCTTTTTCTTTAAGAGACTCAAGGACGAGCTGCCCCATGCGAATATTGTATGTCTGATGAATACGGGCTTGAAGTCCGAAATTGCCGAAGGGATGCAATCAGCGGCAGAGCATTACGGTATCGGTTGCGTTGTCCTTGAACCATTTGAAACGCTGAACGGTCATCCGACCGCCAAGGGTATGACGGAAATTAAAGAACAGATTTTGAAATGGCTCAAATGATAGATGAAGGAGAAGAAAGATGTCTGAAATTTTTGAAATTCTGATGGTGGTCAGCTTTGGTGCGTCCTGGCCCTTGAATGTGTTGAAGTCCTACAAGGCAAGGACAACCAAGGGCAAGAGTCTTGGCTTCCTTTGCCTCATATTTTTCGGCTACATAGCGGGGATTGCTTCTAAGCTCGTAAATGATGCATACATGGCAAACTTTGCGGACAAATGGTATGTGCTTTTCTTCTATGTACTGAACCTTTTGATGGTCTCTGCCGATTTGGTGCTTTATTGCAGAAATTATGCGCTTGACAAGGCTCGTTTGCAAGAAAACTAATCAATATGGGTAGACTTACTTGAATTTAATCAGTATATCATCAAAAAGCAGGTGCGCCATACAGAGAATGTATGGCGCACCTGCTTTTATATAGAGAAAATTAGTGAAAAGCGATTTTTCCTTTGTTTTCGCCGTATGACCATTTTCTGTTTTCGCCGCATCCGTAGCGGATGGCGGTGATGGTTTTTTCTTCCTGGTCAATGGCAAAGATATCAAAGGCGGTTTCTGTCCTTGTGCCACGCGTTCTTTCGTTTGAGATATTATCCATGGACTTATTGCTTTGATGGCTGGCGGCTTGGGCGGTGGCGATGTAGAGGATATCGTCATTAACCTCCCACGCGTCGTTATGACTGTGACCTACAATTGAGCATATCAAATGACCGCCACGCGAGACGAAGTCTGTCAGGCAGTCCTGAAGTGCAATCGGCTGTTGAAACCAATCGGGAGAAAGGGTATTGTTGATGGGCTGATGTGAGAAAACAATGACGGAATAGTCCTTCTTGTTTGCGAGAGTATCATTGAGGGTGTTTACGAGATAGGCACGGCGGTCATCTGCGGTATAGACCGGGTTTTCCTTTCTTGTATTGGTATCAAGAAAAATCACGCGGATGCGATGATTATCAAAATCCATATAGCAATTGGTGCTGTGATTGTTTGCAAAGACGGCATTCGTGTTATAAAGCGAGCGCTTCATATGTGCATTAAACACCTCATAGCCTGTGATTGCTCTGTTGTTCTGTCCTGCATCGTGATTGCCTGCCATGGAAATGACGGGGGTTGAGTGGTTTCTGACGGCATAGTTAATCTCACAGATATCACGGAAAATGTGTGTTCTGTCCTTGTCTTCTTCTGAATAGCCACAACCGTCGCCGCCAAGACAAATCAAGTCAAGTCCGATGAAATCGGCAATTTCGCCCAAGGCATGCAAGCCGTAAATAGCGGGCAAATAGTGAGGTGAGCCGATGGCGTACAGGTGCTGGTCGGTATTGAAGCCAATCAACATTTGATTTTTGGCAAGCAGGGGAATCAGCTCGTTTTCAACACGCTCGGTTTCTTCTTTGACATAGGCGGGAATAGTCGAAGTATCAATCATGGTGAGGCCTCATTTCGTTACTTTTTACTATGATAGCACATTGTGACATGAAAGTCAAGCGATTGACAATCAAAAAGATTTGATGTTTTGTCCGTACTGTATGCCGTACATATCTTGACTATAAGAGGAGAAACTATTTTCATCTGTGAAAAACCAGAAAAAACAAATGTCGGAGAAGGATATGGATTCATTGTGGGAAAAAGGTCTTGATTTGCCAAGCTTTCCACTGCTTGACGGCGATAAAAAGACCGATGTTTTGATTATCGGGGGCGGTATTTGCGGTATTTTATGCGCCTATATGCTGCATCAAAGCGGCGTGCGCTATATACTTGTTGAGGCAAAGAAAATTTGCGGCGGCATTACCAAAAATACGACGGCAAAAATCACGGTCGGGCATGGATTCATATACGACAAGCTGATTCGCGAGTTTGGCGTTGACAAGGCTCGGCTCTATCTTCATGCACAAATAGTGGCGTCGGAGCAATACCGTGAGATGTGTCAGAGAATTGACTGTCATTTTGAAGAAAAGGATTCCTATGTCTATTCGCTTGACGATTCCAAAGCCATAGATAAAGAAATTGCGGCATTAAAAAAGCTTGGATATCAAGCGGAAATTACGGCAAGCATATCGCTTCCTTTTCAGATTGCAGGTGCGGTCAAATATCCGGCGCAAGCACAGTTCCATCCGCTTGAATTTCTGTCTCGCGTTGCAAGTGGGTTGAATATTTATGAGGAAACGGCGGTTGAGCGGATTGACGGCACGACTGCCGTGACAAAGCATGGCAAAATAGAGGCGGACAAAATTATTGTGGCGACGCATTTTCCCTTCATCAACAAGCACGGAAGCTATTTTCTCAAAATGTATCAGCACCGTTCCTATGTGATTGCGCTTGAAAATGCACAGGATGTTGATGGGATGTATGTAGATGCGGCGCGGTGCGGGATGTCCTTTCGGAATTATGAGAAGCTATTGCTTATTGGCGGTGGCGCACATCGGACGGGAAAGCAGGGTGGCGGTTGGCAGGAGCTGCGGGAATTTGCCGCAAGATATTACCCAAGTGCCAAAGAGAAGTACGCCTTTGCCACACAGGATTGCATGACGCTTGACGGTGTCCCTTATATCGGCAAGTATTCGGCGCGTACCGAGGGGCTGTTTGTAGCAAGCGGCTTCAACAAGTGGGGCATGACATCCTCCATGGTGGCGGCCTCGCTTTTGTGTGATTTGGTACAGGGCAAGAAAAACGCTTACGAGCAGGTTTTCTCACCGTCAAGAACGATGCTTCGTCCGCAATTGGCTGCCAATATTGGCGAAACTCTCAAAAATTTCATCATTCCCACCACTAAAAGATGCACGCATTTGGGATGCGCGCTCAAATGGAATCGCTACGAGCATAGTTGGGACTGCGCGTGCCATGGCTCACGGTTTACGAAAGAGGGCGAGCTCATCAATAATCCTGCGAAAAAAGGTCTGCGATAGAAAAGCATCCGCTTAAATGTCGATTTGGCATTTGAGTGGATGCTTGACTGATGGTGTGCATTTTTATAGACAGATACAAAGACTTAAGGGGACGGGATGTCAACTGCTGGCAAAATAACGGTAAATTCATTTTGACCCTTTTGAGCTTGGTTGCATTTGATTCTGAAAAGATCAAACCATATTTTAATAAAAAATCAAGGAAAAGCCGTGGCGGATACCGCAAACTGTTGCGGTATGTGCTGATGATTTTAACTTCTGAAATTAAGACAATACTACCTTGTGTGAATTTCTGGCTTATAGTTTTTGAAAATAAAGTACGAAGTTTCGTCGATAAAGTTAGCAGACTCATGATATTGATGAATCTCTGCATTTTACAGAAGGTTCCCTTTGGCATATTGAAAAAGATAATCTCCGCTGACAATATAATATTCAAACGAATTGGCTATATTGTTGCCTCCAAATACTGATATAATTATAGCATAATTTTGCAAGAATTACAATGATATTTGCATATATTCCTATTGTAATTGTGAAATATCTGTATTATCATTAATAAAAAGCAGAATGAAATGAGGTGTTTTAATGAGTAAAATGCTAAAAACAATATATACCTGTTTCCCGGGTGGAAAGTTCAAAGTGTTAACGATGAGTTATGATGACGGAAACCTTAGTGACAAACGGCTTGTAGAAATCTTCAATAAGTACGGAATCAGGGGCAGTTTTCACTTGAATTCCGGTATTGCTGCCGCATCTTCAAAAATACCGCTTGAAGAGGTCAAGGAGATTTATAGAGGACATGAGGTCTCGGCACATACATATACTCATCCTACGATTGCGCGCTGTCCTCAGGCTTTGGTCATAGAGCAGATACTAATGGATAGGTCAAGACTTGAAAAGGCGTGCGGATATACCGTGCGGGGGTTATCGTATCCAAATAGATCTGTTTCGCCTGAAATTGTAGAATTACTCCCTCATTGCGGAATTGAGTATGCAAGAACAGGGGATTCAACTGATAGTTTTGCAATGCCGGATAATTTCATTTTGTGGAAGCCCACTTGTCATCACAAGCACAATCTTTTAAAGCTTGGTAATGAGTTTATAGAGCTTAATAAAAGTCATTATCTTTTTATGATGTATGTTTGGGGACACAGTTATGAATTTGATAACGACGATAATTGGGAGCTTATAGAAGAGTTCTGTAAAATGGTCGGCGGTCGTGATGATATATGGTATGCAACAAGCATTGAAATCGTGGATTA
>JAZRPF010000014.1:0-1997 GCA_045649045.1 Eubacteriales bacterium | reverse complement strand
ATCACCTTCAGAACCGACGCCGCAGAGGAATCCATCAGACAAATCAGCGAAAAATATCCCGATATGCTGCTCGGCGCAGGTACCGTCCTCACCACAGAGCAGGTCGATAAGGCGGTGGACGCAGGCGCAAAATTCATTGTCACCCCGGGCTTTGATGCCGAAATCGTTGACTATTGCCTTCAAAAGAAAATCCCGATTTTCCCCGGCTGTATCACCCCCTCTGAGCTGGCACAGGCGGTCAAGCGCGGCTTGAAGGTTGTCAAATTCTTCCCCGCCGAGCAGGCAGGAGGTGTCGCGATGATTCGGGCAATGGCGGCTCCGTATAGCATGGTAAAGTTTATGCCGACAGGCGGCATTTCCGAAAAAAATCTCGCCGAATATCTGTCCTGCAAGAGTATTATTTGCTGTGGCGGCAGCTTTATGGTCAAGAGCGATATGATTGCAAACGGCGAATTTGATGCCATTACCGTCATGACCAAAAAGGCGGTAGAGCTTGTGAAAACCATCAGAGAGGCAGGTAAAAACGCATGAATCTGCAAGTAAAGGATAAAAAAAGCTGTCGCTTTGACGCAGTCTCACTCGGCGAGGTTATGCTTCGTCTTGACCCGGGCGAAGGCAGAATCAGAACTGCCAGAGCCTTTCGCGCATGGGAGGGCGGCGGCGAGTACAATGTCATCCGCGGTCTGCACAAATGCTTCCGCATGGATACGGCGGTCATCACCGCCTTTGCCGAAAACGAGGTCGGCTATCTGATGGAGGATTTGATTGAGCAGGGTGGCGTCAATACCTCGCTGATTCATTGGATGAAAACAGACGGTATCGGCAGAATTTGCAGAGACGGTCTGAACTTCACCGAGCGCGGCTTCGGTATTCGCGGCGCGGTCGGTTGCTCGGACAGAGCCAATACCGCCATCTCCAAGGCTACCCCCGCCGATTTTGATTTTGAATACATCTTCGGGACACTCGGCGTCCGTTGGTTTCATACCGGTGGCATTTATGCCGCTCTCTCCGAACAGTCCTGCGAAACCGTCCTGGCAGCAGTCAAGGCAGCCAAGAAGTATGGCACCGTCATCTCCTATGACCTCAACTACCGTCCTTCTATGTGGAGCGCTATCGGCGGTCTGCAAAAGGCACAGGAGGTCAACCGCGAAATCGCCGGATATGTCGATGTCATGATTGGCAACGAGGAGGACTTCACCGCCTGCCTCGGTCTTGAAGTCGAAGGCAACGACGAAAGCTTAAAGAGCCTGAATCTCGACGGCTACAAAAAAATGATTCAGAAGGCGGCGGCACTCTACCCGAACTTCAAGGTCATTGCCACCACGCTCCGCGAGGTTAAAACCGCAACCGTCAACGACTGGAGTGCCATCTGCTATGCAGACGGTCAGGTTTATAAGGCAAAGGACTATAAGGGACTCGAAATCATGGACAGAGTGGGCGGCGGCGACTCATTTGCATCGGGGCTTATTTACGGTCTGATGACCACAGATGACCCCGAAAGAGCAGTCAACTACGGCGCGGCACACGGCGCACTTGCCATGACAACCCCCGGCGATACCACCATGGCAAGCAAAAAAGAGGTCGAAGCCATCATGGGCGGCGCCGGCGCAAGAGTCCAGCGCTAATCACCCCTCTGATTTGTAAAACAGCCTTGATAGGACACATAAACTGTCCTATCAAGGCTGTTTTTGCTTTTCAAAAGCCAAAAAAAGAGGCAATCGCAGAAAAACTCTGCGATTGGCTATTGCTTTTTCTTACATGCTTTTGCACTCTGTCACAAAAGGCATTTTGATGACACTTAAAAAACGCACCGCTTTGGGTGGCTCTCTTGACTGCCCTTTTTATCAGAATGTGATTCTCTCAACATCGGTCACTCGGCGGCTATCGGTGTTCAATGTAAAAATAACGCCCTGTGCCACAGGCGCACCCTCGGCTACCTCATAGTGCATCGGCAGATGCAAACGGCACCGATGCATAATGACCTCGCTCTTGATACC
>JAZRPF010000013.1:0-17692 GCA_045649045.1 Eubacteriales bacterium | reverse complement strand
TAATGAAGAATGAATAATGAAGTCGCTTCGCTAATGAATAATGAATGATTGAGGTAGCTTTTCTCCCTTTCGGGTGAAAAGCATTTTATATTGAAATTTTTATGATTTTGTGCTATAATAATTTTATGAACGGAGGTGCAGCTATGAAAGAAAATTTACTGATTGATAAATCGATTGCTTTCGCTTCTCGTATTATAAAGCTTTATCAATACTTAATAAAAACGAAAAAGGAAACCATTATTGCAAAACAAATCGTCCGTAGCGGTACAAGTATTGGTGCGAATATCAATGAAGCAAATTACGGTCAGAGTAAGGCGGATTTCGTTTCAAAGATGCACATTGCACTCAAGGAAACCGCCGAAACAGAGTATTGGCTTAAATTGCTTACAATGTCCGAGTACATAACCCAAGATATGGGAAAAACGCTGTTGAATGACTGCTTGGAAATAAAGAGAATGCTGATCGCCTCCATCAACACGGCGAAGGAGAATACAAAATGACAAAAAATGAATTTTACGAAAAATGGATAGAGCATTTCGCTGTTGGAATTTCAAAAAAGGACTTAAAAAAACATGTTGTTTCAACCGGAAATTTGATATGGCATACGTTTTCTTGGAAACTACTTGATGGCAACAAGTTTTTGGAGGGTGATCAAGCCAAGACTGCTTATAACGAAATAGATAAACGTGGGGCAATTTATATCGAATGGTTTGAAGACGAGAAAACACACGATATAACTTGGGATTTGGATACTGCCGTTGCTTTGGATAAAATGGTAGAGGTGTATGTTGTGGCTTCTGATTTTTCATGGACATATATAAAAACACACGAAGGTATGTGCGGCCCATATTTTATGAAGAATTAATTTTATGCACTTTGTTCTAAAATACACGTTGGTTCAAGTCCATACGAAAACTCTTGAAAATATCTTTTTTATCGCCAATTCACAAACAAAAGAACACCAAGCCAACGGCTTGGTGTTCTTTTGTTTCGTATGTGGTTTGGTCGTGAGAATCCGCCCGCCGCTTTGCGGCTGGCGGGGCAAGTTTGTATTGCGGTCTGTGACCGCAATACAAACTTGCTACGGAGCGAAGCGGAGTATGGAATCCTCCCGCCCCTGCCAACAAAAAAGCCTAATTTGTCTATCAGACAAATTAGGCTTTTTTGAATGATGTTTGCCTTCGGCAAGTGATGTTGGCTACGCCAATGATGTTCGCTTCGCGAATGATGTGTGCCTGACGGCACATGACGGCAAACATCGCATCATTGCGAGTGAAACGAGCAACATCATATTGAGCGAAGCGAAAAACATCATATCGCCATAGGCGATGCTTCATTGACAAAACAAGCAAATTGTGATATACTTATATCCAAAGAGGCGATGTTATATGAGAAGCGACAAGTTATCCGTTCAATCCATGGATTTTGCAGTTCAAATCATAAATCTTGTGAAATCGCTTAAAGAAAAACGAGAATCTATCATTTCCAATCAGATCGGCAGAAGCGGCACCTCTATTGGAGCAAATATCCGCGAAGCACAGTATGCTCACGGAAAAACTGATTTTGTTGCCAAACTTCAAATAACACTCAAGGAAGCCAACGAAACGGGATATTGGTTAGAACTTCTATATAAAACAAATTACATTGCTGAAAACGAATATAAAACACTTGATTCTGCTTGCACAAGCATTCGTGTCATGCGTATATCGTCGATCAACACCGCGAAGAAAAAACAAAAGGAGAGACTTTATGAGTTTAAAAAGAAAAGAACGATGTTTGTTTATATTGGGTATCGCCATTTGCTTTGCGGTAGCCGGAATATCGATTTTAGCAGAGCATCTGATACCCGGAGGATTGCTCGGGGCATCAATTATCGCATTGTTTATGGGTACGGTCATAAACAGCTTTTTTCATCCCGCATGGATGAAGCCTGCTCTCAAATTCACCTCCAAAAGGATATTGAAGCTTGCGATTATCCTTTTGGGAGCATCTCTGTCTATCAACACAATTATGTCCGTTGGCAAGATGACATTCTTTGTTATGATATTTACGTTTGCCGTCTGCTTTGGCGGGGGATTTTTTATTCGTAAGCTTTTTGGCTTGAATTGGAAGTTGAGTAACCTTATTTCTGCCGGAACAGGTATTTGCGGTGGCTCTGCCATAGCGGCTGTCGCTCCCGTAATTGACGCTGAGGATAAAGATATTGCTTTTGCAATGTCCTCCACGTTTCTCTTCGATATGGCTATGGTCGCACTGTATCCTATTATGGGAAAGCTTTTGGGGTTGTCTGATATCGCCTACGGAATCTGGGCGGGAACATCTGTAAATGATACGGCAAGCGTTGTTGCTTCGGGCTATGCCTTTTCCGAATTTGCGGGAGATTTCGCTACGATGGTTAAGCTGACACGCACGATCGCTATTATACCTACCGTATTGGTTTTTGCGTTTATCGGTACTCGTTTAAAGAGAAAGGAGCTCGCAGCTGCCAATAAGGGTCAGAAGGTAAATTTGTTCAAGATAATTCCTTGGTTTATAGGCGGATTTTTGCTGATGGCTATCTTGAACAGTGTGGGATGGATTCCTCCGACAATCTCGGGCACTATTAAAAACACAAGTAAATTTCTGATGGTGACATCTCTTGCCGCTATCGGTCTTGGAACGAGCCTTACCGACTTTAAAAAGGCGGGACTACGCCCAATGTTTTACGGAATTACCATTGATACACTAGTAACCTTAACAGCACTTGGCGTCATTTGGTTTATGGGATTGATGTGATGCTGGATATAACCTCGGTGTAATTGATAACACACGGGTTCAAGTCCATATCAAACAAAGGAAAATATCTTTTTCGTCCGCATTATACAAAAAATCCGCATTCGAAAGAATGCGGATTTTTTTATCCAAGCCGCAGGCAACAAGCCAAGGCTTGGCATAGACGCTTCGCATTGATGATATACCGCAACAAGTTGCAGATGATATACAAGGCTTTGCGAAAGTATGATACAATCATGGCATTGCGCCGCGAAAGATAGTGCCAAGCACAAACCGCTTTTTCAAAAATTCACGAAAAACTATTGACAGAAAACCCAATCAGGTGTTATAATGTAAACGGATTTACATAAACATCTTTACACAAAGGAGATGAAGCCATGCCAAAGGTGCAAGTCACAAAGAAACAGGTCTTAGAAGCGGCGCTCAAGGTGATTATACGCGACGGACATGAGCAAATGAGCATCAAAACCGTTGCGGCGGAGCTTGGCCGCTCAACACAAACGATTTCATGGACATTTGGGAGTATGGGATGCTTTCGTAATGAGATAGTCACATATGCGCTTTCATATGCCAACAGGAAAATGCATTCGGATTCCGACAATCCGCTTGAAGAATACGGAAGGGTGGGGACAGCCTATATTGATTTAGCCTTTGATGAACCGAACATTATTCGGTTTCTCCGTTCAGACGAGAAGAGACTGCAAGCAGAGGGTGGTTTTGGCCAAAGCTTTGATAAGGCAACGATGCATGAAAGAGCGCTTGCTTTTGCAAAGATTTATGACTGCACACCCGAAAAGGCGGAGAGCTTTATGCTAGATATGCTGATATATACGCAAGGACTGGTCTCGATGATTCTGGCAGGTGGCACGGGGATAGATAAAACTACGGCATACAAAATGCTTGGCAACATATCCGGTATATGTCTCGCTTCCATAAAAGGCAAGCGCTGATAAAAGGAGAAAAACGATGGAACACATGATTGAAATTAAAAATTTATACAAATCCTTCGGCGATGTCAAAGCCGTACAGGATTTAAGCTTTTCGGTTAAAAAAGGCGAATTTTTCGCTTTTCTCGGTGAAAACGGCGCAGGAAAAACCACAACTATTTCGATTATATGCGGGCAGCTTTCGCGGGATAGCGGCGAGGTCTTGATTGCAGGTCAATCGCTTGACAATTCAAAAGAAGCGCTTTCAGCTCGCTTGGGCGTTGTATTTCAAAGCTCGGTACTGGATATGCCGCTGACCGTCAAGGATAACCTTGCCAGTCGCGCGGCGCTCTATGGAATTGCGGGTGCGAGCTTCAAGGAGCGACTGGCTGAGCTTGCCCATCTGCTCGATTTCGAAAATCTGCTTGAAAGAACGGTCGGTAAACTCTCGGGCGGACAGCGAAGAAGAATTGATATTGCCCGTGCCCTTTTGCACAAGCCTGAAATTCTGATACTTGATGAGCCGACAACAGGTCTTGACCCGCAGACAAGAAAACTACTTTGGAATGTCATCGACGACCTTCGCAAAAGGGATGGCTTGACGGTTTTCTTAACCACGCACTATATGGAGGAAGCAGCAGAGGCGGATTATATCATCATTCTCGATGGCGGTAAAATTGCCGCCGAGGGTACGCCACTCATGCTGAAAAACACATATACAGACGATTTTCTGACTCTTTACGGGCTTGATGAAGAAGGAATCAAGACTCTTGGCAAGCCCTATACAGCTGTGGGTGGCGGCTTCCGCATAGCCATCAGGAATACTGCCGAGGCAACTGCAATGATAATCAAGCACCCCGAATTATTTACCGATTACGAGATTACGAAGGGCAAAATGGACGATGTATTCTTAGCCGTCACAGGCAAAAAGCTTCATGGAGGTGAAGAAAAATGATTGGACTTTGGTCACTGACGAAAAGAAACAACAAGCTGTTTTTCAAGGACAAAGGTATGTTTTTTACTTCCCTGATTACTCCTCTTATTTTGCTTGTGCTTTACGCAACCTTTTTGGCAAAGGTTTATCGTGATGCCTTTGCAAGCTCGATTCCCGAGGGGATCCCTGTCGATGCTCTGCTGATTAACGGAGCCGTCGGCGGTCAGCTTTTATCCTCGCTTTTAGCTGTCTCGTGTGTCACGGTTGCATTTTGCTCTAATTTGCTGATGCTGCAGGATAAAATGAACGGCGCGCGCCGCGACCTCACAATGACACCTGTCAAAGCATCCACGCTTTCCCTCAGTTACTTTGTTTCAAGCGCGTTTGTCACATTGATTATTTGCTTTGTGGCTTTTTGTGCAGGACTTATCTATCTTGCCTTTACGGGATTTTACCTCAGCTTTGTCGATATTCTTTTGATTGCTTTTGATATTGTACTGCTTGTTCTGTTTGGCATCGCACTCTCTTCTATAATTAACTGCAATCTATCCACCAACGGACAAGGCTCGGCGGTTGGCACGATAGTAAGCTCATGCTATGGATTCATCTGCGGAGCATATATGCCGATTTCCAATTTCCCCGAGTCCTTGCAGAAGGTCATATCCTTCCTTCCCGGAACATACGGCACCGCTCTGCTACGCAATCATGTCATGCGCGGTGTCTATGCCGAGATGACAAGCCAAGGATTCCCTGCCGATGTGGTTGAGGGAATCAAGGATTCCATTGACTGCAATTTGTATTTTTTCGGCAATAAGGTCACCGAGCAACATATGTATTTTGTTTTATTCGGTGCGGTATTGCTGCTCACCGTCGGATATATTGCTCTGTATCGGCTGAAAAAGAAAAAGCTCTAACTGCAGAGCCGGTTCTTCTCACAATATAAAACAAAAATCCCCTTCAATGAGTGCAATCGAAAAATTCATTGCCTCATATGAGGGGATTTTTTCATCATTCTTTATCAATCAAGAATAATCAAAGCAATAAACACAAGCGGCTCTTTGCCGATGTTTTTGATACCGTGTCCGTGTCCCGATGGTGTATAGGTCACCGTACCCTCATGAATTTCATACAAATTGCCGTCGTCGTTATATTCTGCTACACCTGACAGGATGTAGTAAGACTCACTCTCTCCGGTATGCACATGGTAACCGACCGATGCACCCGCTTCCAGTGTCGCCTTTGCAAAGGTACGCAGCTTCTGAGGAGCATTCGGTCCTTTCAGAAGTTTGTCAAGCACCAAAAGACCGTTGCCGTTTTCAGCATTCAATTCTTCGACCTTGACTCTTTCAAGCTCTTTGCTTATCATATCATCATCTCCTAATCACTCTACATTTGACACAAAAGCAGGATATAAAGCCGAGCAGATGACAAAACCCACGCGGTTCTTTTGTAGTCATCATTATTTACGCTTCAATCTCATTCAAGATTAAAATTCAGGCTCGTATTCTTGTGGAAAAGGCTCCCATACAAGCTGTCTTACCTCAATATCTCTGATTTTCAGCATGGTACAGTATGCCGAAAAGCCAACGTGTCCGCCGACAAGAGGCTCGGGGTCTACAAGCTCGGTCACCATCTGCCCGTCAACCATCATGAATGAATGGCCGTGAATCACGCCCACATCCATATGAACCTCTGTACCCGGTACATATTGATAAAGCGAGGTCGTCGTATAAAGATTGGATTTGCCGTTTCGCTCAATACCGCTCTTGTGCTCATACCAACCGTTCAGACCGCAGACATAGGATTCGCCGAGGTCGTTTTTCTCAAGGTCCCAATTTGCACAGAAAAGCGCATTCAGGTCGCGGGTAGCAGGAAGAACGGTTTGAACATTGAAGGAGAACATGATATCACCCTCAAAGCGTTGCTTTGAGAGAAGCATCGCCGCATAGCTCTTTCGTTCACTTCCAATCAGATAGCCATCCTTGTATTCCCATTTTCCAAGAGCAACCGTCCAATAATCAAGCCAGTCCTCCGCAGGATGATAGCACATGATAATAGGGGATTTATCAAGAAGAACCTTTTTACCCCAAAGATGTAATTCGTTATTCATAGAATCAGTTACGCTCTGCATGAAGCGGACCTCCAATCTCGTTCAGATAGAAAAGCTTACCGGGAAGTGTCGGCATAGAGCCGACAGGGAGAATCATCGCCAGCTTTTCGCCGCGCTCACGGGCCAGCTTGATCTGCTGTGCAATTTCATGCCCCATCAAAGTGTCGAACCCGTCAATATTCTCACACGCAACGGGAGTGAAATCCTTGTGCCAAAAAGCTTCTCTTGCCACGCCCTTATCGCAGCAAGCGTCCATTTTTGCAAGGTCCCAACCCGTCGGAAAAAAGCCGTCAAAAAGACAATATCGCATTCTTCGATGACTGAAAAATCAATATCATCAAGTAACAAGGGCGCGTTTGTTCCCACGCAATGAAGGAACGCTCTCCGCTTTTATCAAGAAGTACAACTGAAACAGAGGTTTGTGTTTCCTTGTCAAGCTTGAGACCTCGCGTATCAACCCCTGCCGTCATCAGCTTCTCCCTCAAAAATCTACCGAAAACATCATCGCTCACCTTGCCGACGCATCAATCAAAACCGCACGGCAGGGAGAGCCGTCAAAACCACCAAAATTCAATGGCGCGGCACTTAAAAAGTAGCTGCCCTCCGGTACTTGCGCAAGGCGTACCCCCTCAAGAAGCGCAATATTCGCCCGAAGAAGCTCAAGATGCACAAGACGCGGTGCGTTTTCAGGGCCTACCGTTTGCGATTCATTACCAAGCAAAAGAATGTTTTTCGAAGAAAAAAGTTTGGCAGCCTCAAGCGAGACCTCGGCTTTGCCCTTAATGAGTATTCGTTTTTCACAGTCGGCGCCACACGCCCTTGCCTGACAAAAAATGCGTTCGGCGTCGTCTGCAGACAGAACGCCTTGATGCTCTGCCACATATGCCCTGCCGATGAAATGTGTGAGCGGAAGAGCGTCAATGCTCTTGCCGTTCACTATAAAATGTCTCGGCGCATCAATGTGCGTGCCGTTGTGCGCGCACATACTGAAGGCAGAAAGATTATACAAATCTCCCTTTTCCATACAAGTCAATTTTTCCGCCTTGGGAGACGGGTCGCCCGGAAAAACACTGCAAGACAAAACCTCTTGCGAAATGTCGTAAATTTTCATCAATTCCTCCCCGATAAAAATTCAATCGGTCGGTGTTTTTCTTTACCTGTCAAATCAGATGCAGGACAGCCTCTATATTCACCTGTCCGTCCTCTCTTAATGTGCGGAAATAATGTGCATCGGCTGTCTCGTAGTGATAGACCTCTAAGTCACTGCCGCTCGGCGCTTCTTGCCGAAAATTCAGAATCATTGAGCGCACGCGCCGCCCTTCAAGCTTTAAGAA
Source organism: Eubacteriales bacterium (assembly GCA_045649045.1). Lineage (GTDB taxonomy): Bacteria > Bacillota > Clostridia > Oscillospirales > CAG-272 > UBA1740. The sequence continues at coordinate 9,616 of JAZRPF010000013.1, read as the reverse complement.
ATCCACCAGCATATCTGGATAGCAGGTGTTATTCATGTGATGATTGGCATCCGTCTCGGCATAGGATACATGATGTGTGCCAACCTTCAAAAATTCCGCATCAGGCGGCATTTTCGTCCGAAGCGGCAACGCATTTTCAAAGCATATATCTGTACCGAAGCCCGCTTCAAACACAGAAACAGGAAGCGGTCTTTTGTTTTTAATATCAAGAAGAGCCCAGACAGACTGTGCGCGTGCCACGCACTCCCCCTGTCTTGATAAGCAGAAGCAACGGCCGAAGCTGACGCCCGTGCTTTCAAGCCCCCATGTTTCAGCATAAAGCTCCTCATAGCTTGCAACAGGCTTGATAAAATCAAGTGACAACCGCGTCAGAACAAATGCCTGTCCCTTTTCACGCAGTTCCTCGTTCGAGGGACCATAGGTATGCAATTGCAAATTAGCGGCAGTCTGCAAATAGCGCAGAATCGACGACGGACGCAAATAACCGTCTGCATCCGCATCATGCGCATCTGCTGTCAGCGTATACCCATAGCGTGACGGCCCTACTGCCTGCTTGTTTATCTGTATCTTTGTCTGCACCGACTTGTCCTTTCTCTCTGTACATTTGTGTCATTAAAATTATTGTAGCATCTTTGAAGAAAAAAAGCAAGTCCTAAAAAGATAAAACCGTACTTCAATGGTGAGGCGCTGTAACGAAGTATTTATGTAAAAGGCAGTGTGACCGAAACGGTCACACTGCCTTTTGCCGTTTATCCGGCTTTTTTCTTATGCTTGCATCTACCGCACAGGGCGATGCAAGCGTCCTCTGTTGCGATAGGTAGTTTATGATACCGACGGCATTGTAGTAAATCTCAATCTTTTGTTTTCTATGTCCACTGCTCTTATAGGGAGCGTGGACTATTATTTTGTCAACCAAATCATTTAGAATTTCGGGGGTAAGCTCGTGCAGATCGATGTACTTGCGAACTTTGACAAAAAGTTGTTTCAGCGCCTTCGTTTGCGTTTCTCCGTCCTCAATCAAGTCATCAAGCTCGGCAATTCGCATCTTTACCTCTTTTTGCTCCTCCTCATATTCAGACAAGCGCATATCAAAGCGTTCTCTCGTGATGCGTCCTGTTACCTTATATTCGTATAGTCTCTTGAATAAGGTGTTCAAATTCTCACCTCTGCGGCATAGGGCTACAACATGGACCTTTGTCTTGAAAATTGACATAGTCTGCCAACTTAATTGCTTAGTGATTTTAATACAACATAGAAACGGAAATTTGTCAAGAAAATTTATTTATTCAAAACCTTCTCACTATTGATAAGCCAGTAACCCACCAGCAAGAAAACAACTCCATACACCGCCGTTGACAGCACCGTTATCAACAAATGCGTTGTGTTTACTGCATTGATAAATATAGCTTTAAGTACGTTAATAACATTGATAATGGGTATAAAATTAGTGGCAATAGATATGTTTCCAGTTTCCATATACATTGAAGCGCCACCAATGACAGTGGGGATTAACGTAAAGAGATTGATTCTCAACGAGCCTTCCTTTACGGATTTTGCGCTCAAAGAAAGCATACTGATAATTGCTGCCGTAGCCGAACCTACGATATTAACCGCTTTGGTTGATTTAATTGAATTTTGGTCATAGATGATGTGATAACCATTTTCATCCTTGTTAAGAATTAAAGATATTTTTCCAACCTTAAGATCCGTAGTGGCATCGTCTGTTTTGACGACTTCTACATTTACATCGTTAAAAATAAGAAAATCTGTAACCTCTGCAATACCAGCTTCATCGTTGGTTGCCAAAACAAGCTGCTCGGCAAGGCTTTCATTGGCAGACTCAATCTGTTCGTTATAAAAGGTTAGTAGTAAAGGAAAAATTAAAAGCGGTAAAATCATCATTACAAGGCTTCTTTTATCTCGAAAGCAATCAACCAATTCTTTCTTCAACACAATCCAAAACTTTATCATTGTTGCTTGCTCCTTTCTCTGTAATAGAAGAAGAGATCCGCAGTATCACTACAACCGCTTTCTTGTAAAAGAAAGTTTTTCTCACCTTGCGCAACGATTTTTCCTTCTTCGATAAAAACCAAATTGTCGCACAGGCGTTCCATTTCGTGCGCATTATGTGTTGAAAGTAAAATCGTCTTTCCTTGCGACTTGCAATATAAAATAAAATTTTGAACGTCCTTAATAGAATTGATGTCAAGACCGGTTGATGGCTCATCCAACAAAAGCACGTCAGGCGAATGGATGATAGAACGTGCAAAAGCTACCTTCTGTCGCATTCCTCTTGAAAACCCTCCCACACGTCGATCTATGTAAGCATTCATATCAAGAAGCTCAACAAGCTCATTCAAACGTTGCTCTGCGATTTTTCTCTCCACACTTTGCAGATCCGCAAAGTAAAGTATGTTTTCTCTTGCGGTTAATCGCTCGTATAGTGAAACATCACCGCCGAGCAAAATCCCGATCTTCTCTCTTGCCTTATGCGGCTGCTTTACCGTATCTATATTATCTATCAATATAGTTCCTTTGTTTTGCTTTAAGAGTGTAGCAATCATTCGCATTGTTGTGCTTTTGCCAGAGCCGTTACTACCAATAAGTCCGGTGATTATACCAGATTCGGCGCAAAATGATATATTGTTCACGGCATTTTTTTTGCCGAATTGTTTTGTTAAACTATCAACTTTAATCATCATTCCTCCTAAAATCGGCAATGTGGGGAGGCTTATTGCCGCCCCACACGCCTTTGTGTGTCAAATTACTTTCTGCGAAGTGTCTTTGCGGATGCAGCGGTAACACAAACGAAAAGAATTCCCCAAACAATCCAGAATCCCATAGTTACTTCTCCTTTCTTGAAAATTTAACTACTGACATTTTTACTACATAATTTGCATTATGTAGTATAGTCCTTCTAAAAATAAAAAAAGCGTAGGACAATCCATACGCTCAATAAGACCAATGAAAAAATCGGCCTTTCATTGGTCTGTTTGTCGCGCCGTTTTTGAAAAAACTTGGCGAACTACGCCACATTTTCTCGGATTTTGGCTTGACAAAAGCTATATTTGGTGGTATAATACATTATGTAATTATTGATGTTCACTGCATAATGCAAATTATGTGGTGTTTTTCTTTTTATCGATATTCAGCACCGCAAAAGCCCTAATTTCTGTATCTGTCTGCGGTGTATCTCACCTGTTTCCATCGTGTAAATTCTCGTCGTGTTCACGCTACTGTGTCCGAGGATGTCAGCCAAACGCACGATATCCTTTTGCAAGCTGTAATAAGTGCGCGCGAAAAGATGACGAAGGTTGTGCGGAAAGACCTTCTTCTCCGACACATTCGCCGCCTTGCATAGCTTTTTCATATCACTCCAAATATTCGATCTGTCAAGCGGATTGCCGTTTTTCGTTATAAAAACTGCACCGCATTTTATTTTTTGCTCCTTAATATACTGCTTCAAGATCTGACAAAGTTGCTTCGGTAAGAACACCTGTCTGCACTTACCTTTACAGTTGATCTCGGCAACACCGCGAGATACCGCCTCAACAGTAATGTAGCGTACCTCGGACACACGGATACCTGTTGAGCATATCGTCTGCATCAAAAGGTAAAGACGTTCGTTTTTCTTCTGTTTCGCCGCTTGTAAAAGGCGGTCATACTCGGCTTTCGTCAATTCTTTATCTGTGGAGGCAAAAATCTGCTTTTGGATTTTCAGATTTTTTACTCTTAAATCGTACCATTCCATAAAATTGAAGAAACTGTTGAGCGACGAGAGCGTAGCGTTGACACTTGCAGGGGCGTAATGCTCACATAGGTACGATTTGTAGGCAAGAACCGAAGTTTTGCAGAGTTCTTGCTCTCCAAGCCATATTTGAAACTGGCCTACATCGTGCAAATACTTATTGATGGTGGTTGCCGCCTTTTCCTCGTTAATCAGATAGTCATTGAATGATTTTATTATTTCGGTTGTTATTATTCTCATATTCTATCATCCTCCTTCTGCCTAATTATTTTATCACAAACAGATGAATATATTTATGGTTGCTATTATTGTATCAAATATCTGATAATATGAAAAGAAACCGTAGGTCATCGAAACAACCTACGGATTACAGTTATGAAATTATTTTGCTTTTGCGATTGAGGAAAAGTGTTCTATATCACAGAACATCGCAAGAATCGCATGAGTACGGTTTTGCTTTTTAATTTTCCACGCTCTCCGCCTTGTGCATCATGTCCTCTTGGCGCTCCTCATCGTCGTGTCCTGTATAAACGCGGCGATTGGCCTCGCGTATCTCATCCGCGCCTTCAAGTCCGAAGCTGACGGCAATGGCGCCGTCAACCCGTCCCATTACGCTTTCATTGAGATGCCCCATCTTTTCCTTTAAGCGCCGTTTATCCAATGTTCGAATTTGCTCTAACAGTACAACCGAATCCTTGGCAAGACCAACCTCGGATGCGTAAATATCAATATGTGTCGGCAGCTTTGTCTTGCCCATACGACTTGTAATTGCCGCGGCAATGACCGTCGGACTGTATCGATTGCCAATATCGTTCTGAACAATCAAAACAGGACGAAGTCCTCCCTGCTCACTTCCCACAACGGGACTCAAATCCGCATAATAAATATCTCCGCGCCGTATGTTCATGCAAAACGCCTTCCCTTTCTTTCCGATTCATGCCCACGACTGCCTCTTGCTTTCATCAGGCAGACGGTTGCTCTTTCATACTTATTCTTGCCACAAATGGAAGCGCTTTAATCAGGAAATTTTCGGAAACACTTAAAAGTTTTTCATAGTCAGTATATGTTCAAAGAAAAAACCTGACACAACAAAAAAAACGGGCTACTACCTTTTGGGTAGTAGCCCGTTTTTAATCAATATGCAATTTTTGCTTCAATATAAGCGCGAACCTCATTCATGGGGATACGCACCTGTTCCATTGTATCGCGGTCACGGACAGTCACACAACCGTCCTCGACAGACTCAAAGTCATAAGTAATGCAGAAGGGTGTACCAATCTCATCCTGACGGCGATAACGCTTACCGATAGAACCCGCTTCGTCATAGTCAACGGTGAAGTATGCCGAAAGCTCATCATAAAGCTTGCCGGCTCCCTCCGAAAGCTTTTTGGAAAGAGGCAAAACAGCTGCCTTCATCGGTGCAAGTGCGGGGTGCAGGTGAAGCACAACGCGGGTGTCGCCCTCGCCAACGGTTTCTTCGTCATAGGCTTCGACCAGGAACGCAAGTGCCACGCGGTCTGCGCCAAGCGAAGGCTCAATGACATAGGGGATGTATTTTTCATTGGTGTCGGGGTCAAAATATTCCATCGGCTCACCGCTATGGGTTGCGTGCTGGGTAAGGTCATAATCGGTACGGTCTGCGATGCCCCAAAGCTCGCCCCAGCCAAACGGGAAGAGATACTCAAAATCGGTAGTTGCCTTGGAATAGAAGCAAAGCTCCTCGGGGTCATGGTCGCGAAGCTTGAGGTTTTCAGCCTTCATGCCGAGATTGTACAAAAACTCTGCACAGTACTGCTTCCAATAAGCAAACCATTCAAGGTCGGTACCGGGCTTGCAGAAAAATTCAAGCTCCATCTGCTCAAATTCGCGAGTACGAAAGACAAAGTTGCCGGGCGTAATTTCGTTACGGAAGGATTTACCAATCTGGGCAATACCAAAGGGGAGCTTGCGGCGTGTGGTACGCGCCACATTCTTGAAGTTGACAAAAATGCCCTGCGCGGTTTCGGGGCGCAGATAAAGCTCGGTGGTGGAATCCTCAGTAACACCCTGATAGGTCTTGAACATCAGATTGAACTTACGGATATCGGTAAACTCACGGTTACCGCAATCGGGGCAAACGATGCCCTTTTCCTTGATGTACTCTGCCATCTGCTCGTGTGTCCAGCCGGCAGGATTATCCTGCAAGCCGTTTGCGGCAACATATTCTTCAATGAGCTTATCAGCACGGTGACGCGCCTTGCACGCCTTGCAGTCCATCAAAGGATCTGAGAAGCCACCGACATGGCCCGATGCCACCCATACACGCGGATTGACAATGATGGCACTGTCAAGACCAACATTGTAGCGGCACTCCTGCACAAATTTCTTCCACCAAGCACGCTTGATGTTATTCTTGAACTCAACACCAAGAGGTCCGTAATCCCATGAGTTTGCAAGTCCACCGTAAATTTCGGAGCCTGCGTAAATAAAGCCTCTGTTCTTGCAGAGTGCTACGATTTTTTCCATGGTTTTCTGCTGATTATCCATTTTGAACTTCCTTTCAAAAAGTAATGACTGTTTATTTAATTTTAATTATATCACCGAACAGATGTACGCCGTCATGATGCGTTGGGCGCACATCCGCAATCTCACCGTGCAGCTCTGCATCACTCTTGACAGCGACAGGAATGAACGAGGGCGTGTGTCCAACAAAAAAGCCGTCATTTCTCTCTTCAAACAAAACCGATACCGTGGGCGTACTCTCCAAAATGCGCGCGAGCCGCTTCGCGCGAAGATCCTCACCAAGTGCAATCAGGCGATGACTTCTCTCTTTTTTGACCTGCTCATCCACTTGATTCGGAAGCGTGGCGGCGGGCGTATTTTGACGCTTGGAATAAGCAAACACATGAAGATTGAGAAATTCAGCCTCTTCTGCAAAGCAAAGCGTCTCTTCAAAATGAGCATCGCTTTCACCGGGAAATCCAACAATGAAATCGGCAGTCAGCTCGATGTCGGGAATTGCCCTGCGAAGTGAATGAACAGCACCGATTGCCTGATCTGCAAGATAACGGCGACGCATCAGGCGCAAAACATCAGACGAGCCACTTTGAACAGAGAGGTGCATATGCGGCGTGAGGGTTTTCAGCCTTGAAAGTCGCTCTATAATGTCTGGCTTGAAAAATTCGGGTGTCATTGAGCCAAGACGCAGACGCGGTACAAAGGCTTCCCTGTCAAGCTGCTCTAAAAGATCAGTCAAGCGTATATCATGCAGGTCTATGCCGTAGGATGCCGTTTCAATACCGGTCAGAACAACCTCACGAGTCCCACCCTTTGCAAGTGCTTCGACCTCACGCAACACATCAGCTGGCTTTTTTGAGCGGACATTACCTCTCGCACGGGGAATCGCACAGTAAGAGCATCGGCATTCGCACCCATCCTCAATTTTGACATAAGCGCGGGTGCGCGGTGCGCGTGTAATTTGCATAGGCTCAAAGACAGCATCTGTAATTTGAAAGCATTCTTGTATCGGCATTTGCGTGGCAGAGCGTCTCTCAAGAAGCTCTAATGCACGGCAAGGAATTTGCATTTTTGACTCGTTACCCGCGATATAAGAAACAAAAGGAATTTCGGCAAGCTCCTTTGGTGAAGACTGTGCATAACAGCCTGTTACCATCACGAGAGCAAGCGGATTTCTTTTGTGCGCGCGGCGAATCATTTGTCTTGATTTCCTGTCAGCATCAGCAGTTACGGTGCAGGTATTGATGACATAAACATCGGCAGAAGTGTCAAACGGAACAACCGAAAAGCCAATTGCCTCAAAAGCCTCGGCAATTGCCTCTGTCTCATATTGCGAAACCTTACAGCCGAGAGTTGCAAGTGCAACCTTTTTGTTCAAACTCATTCTTTTATGTTTCAAGCCGAAAGTCGCGGGCATGAGAAGCCCGACTTCCAAAAATCTCTCCTCATAGATTAAAATTCCGTAAATAAACGGAACACACCATAACTCTTATATTATACTCTTTTTCCCTCTTTTTGTCAAGGGAAAGTGCAAGATATTTGCGTTTTTAGCGCTTCAAAATCATTTTTGAACACTGTCAGCATTTGATGTGCGGTAATCAATGCGGAAGTACCGAAGCGAAGCGGTATAGCCTTCCCTGTCAATGACGCGCCTGATGCGCTCGTAGGCGACATCGCGACAGATATGATTTTCATTGCTCGTGCAAAGAATAAAGCGGCGTGTGCCGCCATCTTCGGCGTTCAGCTTCAGAACTGCATGACCCGTTGTCCCCGAGCCTGCAAAGAAATCAAGTACAGTCACATCCTTGTCATCAATGCGGTCAAGCAGATAGGTCAGAAGCTTGACCGGCTTGGAGTTTTTGAATACAGGTTTGCCGAAAAGTTCGGACATCAGCTTGTTGCCCATGGTGGCGGAGCCGCTTTGCTTCAAAACGGAAGATGGTACAACTGCCCTCTTCTCACCTATAAATATTTTTAATGAAGGTACTGCATCCTGATGCTTGCCCCAATAGATTCTGCCGTCTTGATTCAGTCTTTCAAATTCGTCCTTGTCAAAATGCCATTGTCGCTTGAACACCTTTCCCGTCGGACTTGTCACCGCATAATAATTCTTCCCGTTTGGATTGGATTTCTGCTCGTCCTTGGATATGTTCCCCGCCTTGTAAGCGCCTCGCGCATCATTGTCGGGATTTGTGTATTTGTTTTTGAAGGACGGCATTTCAAGCACTTTTTTGAAAGCCGTTCTGCTTTTGTTTTGATAGCAGACAAGGATATATTCATGCTCGATGCGAAAACGGCGAGTGGCTTTCATTCGCCCTGCACCCGCATCGCCGTCCCCGACCTTTTGCCAAATCATTGTCTCAACATTTTCTTCTGAAAACAACCTGTCACATAGCATTTTTAAGTGAGCGTATTCGTTGTCGTCAATTGAAATCAACATCAATCCTTGGTTTGAAAGCAGTTTTTGAGCCATTTCAAGCCGTTTTTCCATAAAGGAAAGCCACTTGCTGTGCAAAAAACGGTCCTTTTTATCTACGAAAGCGTCATCATAGCTCCCCCCCTTATTGCGCGTATTATAAGGTGGGTCTATATAAATGACATCGATTTTGCCCTGATGTGTTTCCAAAAGCAATTGCAATGCGGCAAGGTTTTCACCTTCAATCAAGGTGTTGACCTGACCTCCGCGGTTGATAAACAATTCCATGTTTTCTGATAAAACAGGAAGATGACTTTCTAAAAAAACTTCAATTTCCTCGCAATGTCTTTCAAATACAAGCCCGTACTGCTCCTCAACCACGCTTTTTTCAATTTCTGCAATATAGCTCATCATGCGAGCCGTCTGCTCGTTCTGCTCCGCACAAGCAATATGCTCTTTAATTGCCTGCACCTGCCGCACAAGCGACTCTCGCTTTTGCTTTGATAAATTTGTTGACATTGACTCACCTCTCCGTGATGGATATTGAATTGATAAAATAAAGGTTATATTTGACTCTATTATATCAAAATCGGTTCGAAATTTCAATATATAAGCAAACACAAAACTCATTTTTAGTCTTCAGCTAAAAAAGAAAAAAGAAGTCCAAAAAGGGCTTCTCAGGTATATAAAACACCGAAACGGTGTGGTTTTTGTCTGCATTTCAAGGCATTTTTGCAAACAAAAAGGCAAACATACATTGAAAACCGAATAAGGAAGTGTCAGAGAAACGAAATCTCAAGTAGAACAGAATCAGTTTACGAAGGTAAACTGAAAACAGTTCAAGCTATCGGTCTATTAGTATCGTTCAGCTGAACACATTACTGTGCTTACACCCACGACCTATCAAACTCGTAGTCTACAAGTGACCTCTCTAGCTTTCGCTATTGGATATCTTA
>JAZRPF010000012.1:0-66834 GCA_045649045.1 Eubacteriales bacterium | reverse complement strand
ATGCGGAATTGATGTGGATAAAAATGCGATTCAAAGAATTGAATCGGGGCAACGCTTTGTGACGGATATTGAACTAAAGGCTTTGGCTGATGTATTTCATGTTTCTATTGAGAATTTACTGAATGATTAAAGATTGATAGGGTGCGGTTTTCTATATCCGCCGGACGCCCTTTGATTTTCACTTCCTGCGAATGCGCCGAGAGGTGTGCGGGGGATTGATCTTGATAGGCAAAAGGAGAAGGCAGAAAACGGGCTGCCTTCTCCTTTTGGTTATGGGGTGTTTGCAAAAAAATAATTTTTGGTTTGGTCAAGAGCTATTTTCAGTTGTTGCTTCGTATGGTGTTTTCGGTTTATTTAGTTTTGCGGGGATTGGTTACGGTGAGATTCTGTCAGCTTTCATAGCGTGCGAGGGCGGTGCGGATTGAGGCGGCGGTATTGGCGGCGAGTGACTGAATCTCCGCTTCGCTTTCGCCCTCAAGCATGATGCGGATGAAAGGCTCTGTGCCTGACGGACGGATGACGGCTCTGCCTGTGCCATCGATTGCCGTTTGCAGTGCGGCTACGATGGATTTGATAGACGAGTCGGTGTAGAAGGCGAGCTTTTGCTCCTGTGTGGCGGGGATATTGACGGTGCATTGGGGGTATTTTTTCATGACCGAGGCGAGTGTGGAGAGGGGCATTTTTTGCCGTGCGAGAAGTGAGAGCAGGTGGGCGGCGGTGAGCTGGCCGTCACCCGTTGTGGCGAAGTCGCGGAGAATGATGTGTCCCGACTGCTCGCCGCCGAAGGAGAGTGAGTCAAGCTCGATGCGTTCAAGCACGAAGCGGTCGCCGACCTTGGCGTCGATAAATTCGATGCCGTTTTCCTGACAGAATTTTCTGAAGCCGAGGTTGGTCATGACTGTGCCGACAACGGTGTTTTTGGCGAGCTTACCTCTCTTTTTCATATCGAGTGCAAGAATTGCCATGATTTTATCGCCGTCGATTTCACAGCCGTTTTCGTCAACGGCAAGGCAACGGTCGGCATCACCGTCAAAGGCGATACCGCAGTCGAGGTGATTTGCTTTGACATAGCGGGATAGCGCTTCAATATGGGTTGATCCGCATTCCTTGTTGATATTGATGCCGTCGGGAGTGGCGCACAGGACATCGCACCGCGCGCCGAGCGAGAGAAAGAGGGGCTCTGCGGTACGGGATGCCGCGCCGTTTGAGCAGTCGATGGCGATATGAAGTCCGTCGAGCGAATAGGGGACGGATGCACGGATATGCGCGATATAATCCCGTACACCCTTTTCGGAAAAGGTAATGCTGCCGATTTTCTCGTTTTGTGCGGCGGCGGGACTTGGGGTATTGTTAAGCACGATGGACTCAATGCGTTCCTCAAGCTCGTCGGGGAATTTGAAGCCTGAACCGTCGAAAATTTTGATGCCGTTAAATTCAAAGGAATTATGCGAGGCACTGACCATGATGCCTGCGTGCGCCTTGTACTTTTCAACGAGGTAGGCAACGGCGGGCGTGGGGACGATGCCGAGTCTGACGACATCAGCGCCGACAGAGGCAAGACCTGCACTGACGGCGGCTGACAGCATGGGGGAGGAAAGCCTTGTATCCTCGCCGATGAGAACGAGTGGGTGTGCTTCTCTTGCGTTTGAGAGAATGGAGGCGACGGCGCGCCCGATTTCAAGAGCGCGCTCACAGGTTAAAAATTCGCCTGCGATGCCGCGCACGCCGTCTGTACCGAAAAGTCCGTGCATAATCATTCCTCTTTTCTTTTATGGTTTTTTGTTTGCTTTGATGACGATTTGATTTTCGCTTTTGCAGATGGCGTTTTCGGGCACATAGCCACGAACACGCACGAGGGGATAAACGGTGCTTTGCCGTCCGACAACAGTACCGGGGCAGAGAACGGCACCGCAACCGATTTCAGCATAGTCACCGAGAAACGCGCCGACCTTCCGCAAGCCTGTTTCGTGCGTTTCATCATCGGCGCGGATGACAACATTCTGACGGTCGGCGCGCATATTGGATGCAATTGCGCCTGCACCCATATGCGCGCGGTAGCCGAGTATGGAATCGCCGACATAATTATAGTGGGGGACCTGCACGCCGTCAAAGAGGACGGCGTTTTTAATTTCGCTTGAATTGCCGACCACCGCGTCCGCACCGATAAGCGCAGAGCCACGGATATATGCCCCGTGGCGAATTTCGGCATTTTCACCAATGACGGTCGGGCCTTCAACCAGGGCGGTTTTGGCAACACGCGCGCTTTTGGCAATATAGATGCCGTCGCCCACCTTTTCATAAAGCGTATTTGGCAGGGCATCGAAAAGAGCGACAAGAAAGGACGAAATGTGCGGAAGCGCCTCCCATGGATAGCTTTTTTCTGCGAGGAGGGGAGTAAATTGCGTATGGGTGAGGTCGAATAGCTCTTGGTTTTTTGGAATTGGCATAGAAACCTCGCTTCCTTCGCTGTGCCGACGCATTGTTTTGGCGGCATCTGCGAAAAATAATTGGTGAGAGGGTGGAAAAAGGCTTGCAATCTGCACTTAATTGTGATAAAATAAAGTGATATAGTAGATTAAATTTGAGGAAGATGGAAAAAAGCGTCTGACGGCAGGCAGGCTGACGGCTATGAGCGACAGCAGATGCGTCAAAGAAGATACTGCTTACAGTATATGCAATTGTGCAATAAAGACTCTTGTTTTCCAAAAAACCGTTGAAAATATGAAAGAAAACCAACTGAAAGCCGATATCATTGTCATTGGTGCAGGTCATGCGGGGATTGAAGCGGCACTTGCCTCTGCGCGCATGGGTGCTGACACCGTGCTTTTCACAATGAGCCTTGATGCGCTTGCCAATATGCCCTGCAATCCGTCGATTGGCGGCAGTGGCAAGGGGCATCTTGTCTATGAAATTGATGCGCTTGGCGGTGAGATGGGCAAGGCCGCCGACCGCGTGACGCTTCAGTCACGCACGCTCAATCTCGGAAAGGGCGCGGCTGTTCATTCCAAGCGCGTGCAAGCCGACCGCATGGCGTACCGTGCGCTCATGAAAAAGACCGTTGAAGAAACGGAAAATCTGCGTTTGATTCAAGCCGAGGTCACGGCTGTTCTCTTCAAGCGAGAGGGAGACCGTCAGGTTGTTTCGGGTGTTCGGACGCATCTTGGCGAGGAATTTGCCGCGCGGTGTGTCATTCTGGCGACGGGAACCTATCCCGGCGGTCAGATTTTTGTCGGTGATGTTTCCTATGAGGGCGGTCCTGACGGGATGCGTGCTTCAAGGGGGCTTTTTGAATCGCTTGCCGAGGCAGGCATTGAGCTGATGCGCTTCAAGACGGGAACACCTGCGCGTGTGGCGCGTGCCTCGCTTGACCTTTCGGTGATGGAGAGGCAGGACGGGGAAGAGATGCCGATTCCCTTTTCGACCGAGACGGACAGGGCGACGGTGCCGAAGCTGAATATGCCCTGCTACATGATTTATACATCACCCGAAACACATGAGATTATTCGTGAAAATTTGCATAGAAGCGCACTTTACGGCGGTAAAATTACGGGAACAGGGCCACGCTACTGTCCGTCCATTGAGGACAAGGTGGTGCGCTTTGCCGACAAGGAACGGCATCAGCTTTTTGTTGAGCCGACAGGCGCTGATACCGATGAGCTTTATGTGCAGGGATTCAGCACCTCGATGCCGCCTGATGTGCAACGGAGGATGCTGCGCTCTCTGCCCGGCTTTCAGAATGCCGAGATCATGCGCTATGCTTATGCGATTGAATATGACTGTGTGAATCCGACACAGCTTCGTCCGACACTGGAATTTGTGTCGATTGGCGGTCTTTACGGTGCGGGACAGTGCAACGGCACCTCGGGCTACGAGGAGGCGGCGGCGCAGGGGCTTGTGGCAGGCGTGAATGCCGTGCTTTCGCTTCGCGGTGAGAAGCCGCTCGTTCTGACGCGCGCATCCTCTTATATCGGGACGATGATTGACGACCTTGTGACAAAGGGGACGCGCGAGCCGTATCGCATTATGACCTCGCGCTCGGAATACAGATTGCTTTTAAGACAGGACAATGCCGACCTGCGACTCTCGGAGGAGGGGCATCGGGTGGGGCTATTGTCAGACGGGCGTTATGCGACATTTCTTCGCCGCAAGGCACAGATTGAAGAGGAAATCAAGCGGTTGAAGCAGACGGTCATTCCGCCGTCAGCCGAAAACTGCGCGCATCTTGTCTCGCTTGGCTCGGCACCGCTTCTGACGGGCATTAAGCTATCCGAGCTTTTGCGCCGTCCCGAGCTGACCTACGAGAATCTGCGTACGATTGACAAGGCGCGGCCTAATCTTCCGCGCGATGTTTCTCTGACAGCCGAGCTTGAAGTCAAGTATGAGGGCTATATCCGCCGTCAACTTGCCGAGGTTGCGAGAAGGGAAGAGACAGAGGGAAAGGCGTTACCGCCTGACCTTGACTATAAAAAAATCAAGGGACTGCGCTTGGAGGCGGCTGAAAAGCTCGACCGAGCCAAGCCCCTGACGGTAGGGCAGGCATCCCGCATGAGCGGTGTGAATCCTGCCGATATTACGGTGCTTCTTCTCTATCTGAAGCAGAAGGACAGCTCCTCTGCGAAGGATAACCGATGAAGCAAAATGTGTTTGCCATGTGTGTGGCAATGAGGTGAAGAATGGGACGGATTGTATGGCGTGGCGGTGCGCTTCTTGCACCCTTGCCGCCTGCGCTTGTTTCTTGCGGTGTGGGTGAGCAGACCAATCTCTTGACGGTGGCGTGGACGGGTATTTTGTCGACGGTACCGCCCAAGACCTATATTTCGGTGCGCCCCGAGCGTCATTCACACGGACTTTTGCTTGAAAACGGGGAGTTCGTCATTCATCTTTGCGGAGCAGAAATGGCAAGGACGGTTGACTTCTGTGGGATGTATACAGGCAGGAAGGTGCATAAGATTGAAAGATGCGGACTGCACACACTGCCCTCCGAGAGCGTATCGGTGCCGACCATTGCCGAATGCCCGCTTGCCCTTGAATGCCGCGTCTGTGAGCGCGTGCCGCTTGGCTCGCATGATATGTTCATTGCCGATATCACGGCGGTGACGCTGGACGAGCGACTGCTTGATGAAAAGGGCACGCTGCACCTGGAGCGCGCGGGCTTGCTTGCCTATGCGCATGGGCATTACTATGCTCTTGGCCGTCAGCTTGCCAAATTCGGTTTTTCAGCCGTAAAGAAGCATTCGGCCTCAAAGAAGGCGCGGAGAGCAAAGGGGGCGAGGTCGTGATTCGTCGGTTTATTGCTTATTATCGCCCTTACATGAAGCTCTTTCTGCTGGATATGGGGGCGGCGCTGATACTTGCCCTTTGTGATCTTGTCTATCCGCAGTTTACGCGCAGTATCATCAATGAGCTGACACCGCGCGGCGACTGGCAGATGATTCTTGTTTTCGCCGCTATTTTGCTTGCCATCTATTTATTGAAGATGGCGATGAACTATTTTGTCAGCTATACGGGGCATATGGTGGGTGTTCGGATGCAGGCGGATATGCGTCGCGACCTTTTCGCGCATCTTGAAGCCTTGCCCTGCCGTTTTTATGATAATCATAAGACAGGTGCTTTGATGTCCCGCCTGACAAATGACCTGTTTGATGTATCGGAGCTGGCGCACCACGGGCCTGAGGACCTGTTTATCTCGGCGATTCTGTTTATCGGCTCTTTTACGATGATGGTGCGGATTGACCTTCTTCTGACGCTTCTTGTCTTTGCGGTTTTGCCGCCGATGGTGATTTTCATGATTCATGAGCGACGCAAGATGCGGCAGGCATTTATGAAATCGCGTGAGGAGACGGCTGAAATCAATGCAGGACTCGAAAACAGCATTGCGGGAATCCGTGTCAGCAAGGCATACACGGCAGACGGGCTTGAAAGGGAAAAGTTTGCGATTGCCAACAGCCGATTCGTGCGTGCGCGGCGCGCCTCATATCGCACGATGGGCGAATTTACGGCGGGTATGGGACTGCTCACCGACATTCTCAATCTGGTTGTGTTTGCGGGCGGCGGTCTGTGCGTGATTTTTCGTTCAATGGATGCAGGTGATTTTGCCGCATTTATTCTGTATATCAATGTGTTTTTACAGCCCATTCGCAAGATTATCGGCTTTGTTGAGCAGTATCAGAACGGCATGACGGGCTTTGCGCGCTTTGCCGAGATTATGGACGAGGCGCCTGAACATGATAAGCCCGATGCTGTGACACTTGACAAGGTGCAGGGCGAGGTTTGCTTCTCGCAGGTTTCTTTTGCCTATGATGAGGGAAAAGAGGTTTTGCACGGTATTGATTTCACCTTGAAAGCAGGCAAGACGCTTGCGCTTGTCGGCTCGTCCGGCGGCGGAAAGACAACGGTCTGTCACCTGATTCCGCGCTTTTATGAATTGCAGGAGGGAGAGGGGCGTATCACGCTTGACGGACATGATATCCGCGATATACGGCTTTCCTCGCTCCGCGCCCATATTGGTATTGTGTCGCAGGATGTATTTCTCTTTAATGCGACGGTTTATGAGAACATTGCGTACGGTGAGCCGAATGCCGACAGAGCGTCGGTTGAGGAGGCGGCGAAGCGCGCCAATATCCACGAGGACATCATGGCGATGCCGAACGGCTACGATACGGTGGTCGGAGAGCGGGGCGTGAAGCTGTCGGGCGGACAGAAGCAGCGTGTGTCTATCGCACGGGCGTTTCTGAAAAATCCGTCTGTTCTGATACTTGACGAGGCGACGAGTGCGCTTGACAATGTGACCGAGCAGCTTGTGCAGAAAAGTCTTGATGAATTGAGTCATGGCAGAACCGTGATTGTGGTGGCGCACAGGCTGTCAACTGTCCGCCGTGCAGATGAAATTCTCTTTATTGATGAGAGTGGCATTCGCGAGCGCGGAACGCATGAGGAGCTGCTTCTGGCAAACGGTCATTATGCCGCACTTTGCCGCGCGGCAGGGTTTGGGGCTTAAATTTGATTTGATTGGCAATCCTTAAAATAAAAGTCAATGAAGTGAGCATGGCATAGGCGATGCTTGATGAAAGGTACGGTAAAGATATGAAAAGACAACTGATTCATGAATTATTTGAAAGCAAGGAGAGCTTTGCCGACAGGGAAGTGACGGTTTGCGGCTGGCTTCGCTCGGTGCGTGACAGCAAGATGTTCGGCTTCCTTGATGTGTATGACGGCAGTGGCTTTCGTTCGGTGCAGGTGGTATTTGCACGGGATACGGTTGCAAACTATGACGAGATTGCCTCTCTCAATGTTGGCACATCGGTCATTGTTCGCGGTACGGTGATTCTGACACCCGAGGCAAAGCAGCCTCTTGAAATCCGTGCGGCATCGGTTGAGGTGGAGGGAACCTCTACCCCTGACTACCCCTTGCAGAAGAAGCGTCATTCGCCTGAATTTTTGCGTCAGATTGCACATCTTCGCCCCCGTACCAATCTGTATTCGGCGGTCTTTCGCATGAGAAGCGAGGTTGCCTATGCAATTCACAGCTTCTTCCATGACCGCGGCTTTGTCTATGTGCATACGCCTCTGATTACCGCGTCCGACTGTGAGGGTGCGGGCGAGATGTTCCGTGTGACGACGCTTGACCTTGAAAATCCGCCCCGTCTTGAAGATGGCCGTGTGGACAATTCCAAGGACTTCTTCGGGCGTCCCGTCAACCTGACGGTTTCGGGACAGCTTGAAGGCGAAACCTATGCGATGGCGTTTGGCAACATTTACACCTTCGGCCCGACCTTCCGTGCCGAAAACTCCAACACCGCGCGTCATGCGGCGGAATTCTGGATGATTGAGCCTGAAATCGCGTTTGCCGATTTAGTGGATGATATGGAGCTTGCATGGGATATGCTTCGCTTTATTGTCAACCATGTCATGACCGTGTGCCATGATGAAATTGAATTTCTCAATAAGTTTGTGGATAACGGTCTTATTGAACGCCTTGAAAAGCTCCGCAGCTCCGACTACTGCCGTGTCACCTACACCGAGGCGGTTGAGCTACTTGAAAAGAGCGGTGCGGACTTCAAGTTCCCTATCTATTGGGGCTGTGATTTACAGACCGAGCATGAGCGCTATCTCACCGAGACAATTTTCGGCAAGCCTGTCTTTGTGACCGACTATCCGAAGGAAATCAAATCCTTCTATATGCGCTTGAATGACGACGGCAAGACGGTTGCCGCGATGGACCTTCTGGTACCCGGTGTCGGCGAGATTATCGGCGGCAGTCAGCGCGAGGAGCGTTATGATGTGCTTGTCGCGCGCATGGAAGAGCTTGGCTTGAAGCAGGAAAGCTATAGCTGGTATCTTGACCTTCGCCGCTTCGGCGGTACAAAGCACGCAGGCTTTGGACTGGGCTTTGAGCGCATTATCATGTATCTGACGGGTGTATCCAACATCCGCGATGTCATTCCTTATCCCCGCACTGTCGGCAATGCGGAATTTTAATCGGGTATCAACATGAAATTAGTGCTTGCGGCGACCTGCCTGTTCGGTCTTGAGCATTTGCTTGGCGAGGAAATTGATGCACTGGGCTACAATCGCATTGAAACCATTGACGGCCGCGTGTATTATGAGGGGGACGAGGAGGCGGTCGCGCTCTCCAACATCTTTCTTCGCTATGCCGAGCGTGTGTATATTGTGCTGGGGCGGTTTCCTGCCCGCACATTTGACGAGCTTTTTGAAAACACCCGCGCACTGCCGTTTGAAGCGTGGCTTGCACGGGACGATGCTTTTCCCGTCAAGGGGCACGCCATCAAGAGTGCACTCTTTTCGGTGCCTGACTGCCAGAAGATAGTCAAGCGTGCGATTGTCGCGCGCCTCTCCGAAAAGTACGGGCTGACATGGTTTCCCGAAAGCGAGAGACAGTATCAGATTGAATTTTTCATCTTCCGCGACCAAGCGGCACTCATGATTGATACCTCGGGCGCACCGCTTCATAAGCGTGGATACCGTCCCGAGTCCAATACCGCGCCCATCCGTGAGACGCTTGCAGCGGCACTTGCGACCATGGCAAGACCGCGCGGGGAGGTGCTTTTCTGGGACCCCTTCTGCGGCTCCGGCACGATTGCGATTGAGGCGGCAATGCTCTATAACAAGGTAGCGCCCGGTGCGTTTCGGCACTTTGCCGCCGAAAATTATCCGCAGATTCCGCTTTCTCTCTGGTGCTCGGCGCGGGAGGAGGCGCGAGAGGGGCGGATTCAGTCAGACTTTACCGTTTTTGCATCGGATATTGAGCCTGAATGCGTGGCGCTCACCGCGCGCAATGCCGAGCGTGCAGGGGTTCTTTCAACTGTTCGTGCCTTTCAGGCTGATGCGCGTACCATTCGCGCAGAAGGACGGCGGGGTACGATTGTGACCAATCCTCCTTACGGGGAGCGTATGCTTGAAAAGCAAGAGGTGGAAAAGCTTTATCGTGAGATAGGGCGGCACTTTGCGACGCTTGCGCCCTGGCAGATTTATATCATTTCCTCGCATGAGGGCTTTGAGCGACTGTATGGGCGGCGTGCCGACAAGGTGCGTAAGCTCTATAACGGCATGATTCCTTGCTATTATTATCAGTTTTTCAAGAATCAGCGTTCTTCACAGGCACCGTTTCAAAGAAACGGCAATCGGTCGGATGCGGGAAAGGTTTTTTAAGAAGAAACAGTCGTTTTTAACGAAAGAGGTCTTGCCTGAAAATCAATTTTCAGGCGGCAAATTTGTGTCCTGACGGTCATCTATCGTCATTTCGGCACGCGAAACCGCCGCAAAGCTTGCGGTTTGGCAGAAAGGAACGGTCATTTATGAAAAAACACATATTATCTCCGGTGATTACACTTGCATTTGGCGCGCTTTGGTTTTATTTTGCCATACCCGCCATCAATCTGCGTGCACCCGGCTTCTGGGTGATGCTGTTCATGATGGCACTTGTGTATTTTGCCTGCTATCTTGTATTCGGCGGCTTTCGTCGTCTGGCGGCTGCGGCAGGCTCACCCTTTGTGCTTGAAGACGGACACCTGAAAAAGGTGAAGCTGCAGGGAAGAGGCAAAATCATTTTCTTTGCGGCACTCGGTGTGCTTGCTCTTTTTCTCGTTTTGGTTTTTGCGACCTCCTCGCGTGTGACACGCGCCTCTGACTATCAGCGTATGCTGTCGGTTGCCGAGGGGAATTTTGCCGAGGATATTGCCGAGCTGCCGATTTCGCAGATTCCGATTGTTGACCGTGATACAGCAGAACGGCTCGGCAACCGCAAAATCGGTGAGGTTGTGGAGCTTGTATCCCAGTTCAATGTGGCGGAATATTATTCGCAAATCAATTATAAAGAGAAGCCCTATCGCGTGACACCGCTTGAATACGACGGTCTTCTCAAATGGTTTGCCAACAAAGGCGAGGGCATTCCTTACTATGTCACCATTGACATGGCGACAATGGAAACCGAGCTTGTTAAGCTTGAAGAGGGCATGAAGTATTCGCCGAGCGAGTATTTTTCGCGTGACCTTTACCGTCATATCCGCTTCAAGTATCCGACCAAGATGTTTGAGAATCTTTCCTTTGAGATTGACGACGAGGGGCATCCCTTCTGGGTGATGTCCTACTATGAATACACCTTCGGTATCTTCGGCGGCAAGGATATTGCGGGCATTATTCTTGTCGATGCGGTGAGTGGCGAGATGACCGATTACCCTGTTGACAAAATTCCGCAATGGATTGACCGTGTGTATTCTGCCGAAATGCTTGTTGAGCAGGCAGACAACTGGGGCACGCTCAAAAACGGCTTCTTCAATTCTATCTTTACCCAGAAAAATGTGGTGGTGACGACCGAGGGCTATAACTATATTGCGCTTGACGATGATGTATGGCTTTATACGGGCATTACCTCGGTGGTTGCGGATGAATCGAACATCGGATTTATCCTCATCAACATGAGAACCAAGGAGGCGCGCACCTATTCCATCAACGGTGCGGAGGAATATTCGGCGATGGATTCGGCGGAGGAGCAGGTGCAGGAAAAGGATTATGATGCGACCTTCCCGATTCTGATCAATGTGGCAGATGAGCCGACCTATTTCATCAGCCTGAAGGGTGATGCGGGGCTTGTCAAGATGTATGCATTTGTGTCTGTGCCGCGCTATCATATTGTCGGTGTCGATGAGACTATCGAGGGGGCGCGCAAAAAATACTTGCAGATGCTGGGTGTCGGTGACACGGAGAACGATGATGATGACAATGAGGATACGCTTGTCGATGTTGTCGGTACTGTGACCGCGATTGCGACAGCGGTGGTTGACGGCGATACCGTCTACTATATCAAGCTTGATGACGGACTGATTTATACGGCATCGGTGAAGCTTGACGACAATTTGCCCTTCCTTGCGGTCGGGGATTCGCTCTCTGCCAAGGTGAACGACAAGAGAGAAATTCAGGAAATCGGGCAGAATTTACCCGAATCACAATAAAAAGTGCAGAGTCGGCATATTGAAGGGACCGGCAGGACGCGAGTCCATTGCCCTTTGAATGCCGACTCTGACGGTATGGAGAAAGCTTTGAAAGGAAAAAAAGTCAAAAAGCCCGAGATTCTGGCACCCGCAGGCTCCTATCAGGCGTTACTTGCCGCCGTTGAGGGCGGTGCAGATGCCGTTTATCTCGGCGCACAGAAATTCAATGCCCGCGCCTCTGCTGACAACTTTGACGGCGAGCTTTTGCCGCGCGCCCTTGCATACTGTCATGCACACGGCGTTTCTGTGTATGTGACGATGAATACTCTGCTTTATGACCGTGAGCTTGATGAGGCTGTTTCGATGGCGATTGCCCTGCGCGACATGGGGGTTGATGCGCTGATTGTCGCGGATATCGGGCTTGTCACCCGTCTTCGCTCTGCCTGCCCCGAGCTTCCCATTCACATCAGCACGCAGGCAACGGTGCATTCGGCGGACGGTGTCAGGCAAATGGCAGAGCTTGGCGCCGAGCGCGTGGTGGTGGCGCGTGAGCTTTCCGAGCAGGATTTGACACGCTTAATGCGCGGAATTGAGGGGCTTCCCACTGAAATTGAGGTCTTTGTGCACGGCGCGCACTGTGTGTCGGTGTCGGGACAATGTCTATATAGCTCACTTGTCGGAGGACGGAGCGGCAATCGCGGTGAATGCGCCCAGCCGTGCCGACTGCCCTACGGACAGGGCTACCCGCTCAGTTTGAAGGATTTGTCGCTTGCCGCTCATGTGCCGAGCCTGATGGCGATGGGAGTGGATTCCTTCAAGATTGAGGGACGGCTGAAAAGTCCTTACTATGTTTATACGGCGACGCGGATTTTCAGGCGGCTTGTTGATGAGGGGCGCGCCGCAAATGACGGTGAAATGCGTACACTTGCCGAGAGCTTTTCACGGGGCGGCTCGTTCACCGACGGCTATTTTAAGCAAAATCACAAAGCGATGGGCGGCGTGCGTACCGATGCTGACAAGACGAAAAGCCGATATGCAGAGCAGGGATATGTGCCTGCCGAAAAAAAGGCGGCGGTCAAGCTGCACTTTTCTGCTATCGAGGGCGAGCCGCTGCGTCTGACAATCGAGGGGGCGCAGGGGAGCGCGCATATTGAAAGCGCGTTTGTACCGCAAAGGGCTGCCAAGGCACCTGCCTCTGCCGAGAGTGTGATGCGGCAGCTTTGCAAGCTCGGTGATACACCCTTGACTGCTTCGCTTGCAGAAAGCACCTTCTCGGTGGGAGAGGGGCTGTTTATTCCCGTTTCTGCCCTCAACGAATTGCGCCGTGCCGCTTGTCGCGCGCTACTGATGAAGCCGATGAGAGAGCGCCGTCCGTTGAGCAAGGGAAGAGAGCCTGTCTTCAAGGTCGGAGAGGCGGATGCGGTTGAGAAGTCGCCGTTTGTGGTGGTCGCGACGAGCTATGCACAATTTTTGGCGGTGCGTCGTTTTTTTGACTCGTGCGCGCACACGCCGCTTGTTTTCCTTTCCTATGATGCCTTGCTTGATGTGAAGGACGGTCTGCCTCTGCCTGACGGCGTTTGCCTGCCCCCTGTTGTGACCGATAGCGATAGGGACGAGGTTACAGAGGTGCTTTGCCGACTGCAAAAGGCAGGCGTCAAGTACGGTATGGTGGACAATGTGGGTGGATATAGGCTTGCACACGAGGCTTCCCTCACGGTTTTCGGCGGCTTGCGGCTGAATCTGACCAACCGTTTTTCCTGTGACTATTTGCGGCGCATGGGGGGTGCTTGCGGCATTTTGTCGCCCGAGGTGAATATGGCGCAGGCGCGTGATATGCAATTCGGGCTTTTGCCGATATATGGGAGAATGCCGCTGATGCTGACCGAGCGTTGCTTCACAAAAGATGCATTTGGCTGTGAAAAATGCGGTGAGGCGGCGCTGACTGACAGGCGCGGTGTCTGTTTTCCTGTTTTGCGCATATGGCGGCATCGCAATGTGATTTTGAATTCAAGACCGACCTATATGCTTGACAGGCAGGACGAGATGCGAAGGCGGGGGCTTGATGGCGGTGCGCTTTTCTTTACGGTGGAGAGTGAGGCGGAAACGCTTGACATTCTGCATCGCTTTGTACGGAAATTGCCGCCTGATTCTGATGTGCGGAGAATATAAAAAGAGCCGTTCCATGAAGATTCATGGAACGGCTCTTTCTTACAGATGCGCGTAATTTGATTGCTCAGTGCGGTATACTGACGGGCTCAGTCCTGTGAAAGAACGGAACGAGCGAGCAAAATAGGAAGGGGACTCAAAGCCGCAGGCGACCGAAATATCGGCCACTGAAAGCGTGGTTTCATGGAGCAGATGTGCCGCCTTTTCCATCCGCAGAATATTGAGATAGGCAAGGGGGGAATGGTCGGTGACCTTCTTGAATTTGCGGGCGAAGTGGTAGCGCGAAAGACCGCTTTCGTTTGCAAGTGTTTCCAGGGTGAGATTAGTGTCAAGATTGCTTTTCATATAGTTAACGGTATGGAGAATGTTCTGGGGGACGGGCTTGGATTGCGCCGACTTTTTTAATGCACAGTAATGCATTGCGAGATAGGACATGAAGGAAAGGGTGGCACCGCGAAGAGCGGCTGATGCAAAGGGAGATTTCAGGCGGTAGGCCTCTCCGACGGCAAGATAGAGGGCGGTGACCTTTTCATCATGGACCTTATCGGCAAAGGTGATGACTGTCGGGTCAAGATTGTTTTCGCGACAGAAATCGCTATCGACAATCAGGCAGTAGTGCGAGGAGTAGGAGGAGGTTTCGACACAATGTGCAACATGGGAATTGACACACACAATATCGCCGCACTCGGCTTCAACATAGCGGTTTTCACATCGCACCCGTGCATCGCCCTTCTCAAAAAGGAGAAACTCTACATTCTCATGAATATTGGTATAGCGGTTGGGCGACGCCTTCATCGTCCCGTAGCTGAACATGACGGGATGGTTGGTCATGGCATGGGTATGCCATTCATATATCGTTTTGCTAATCGGTTGCTTTTGTTTTTTCATTTTTTTACCTTTTTCAAAAACAGCAATATTTTGATGAAATTAGCAGGATTCTTCATTGACATATCAGCAACATTATTATACAATGAAATCAAGAGAAAAGCAATAGTTATTTGCAAAAAAAAAGCGGAATGCGCGAAAAAAGGATATGGCAACATTTTGAAAGGAAAGAGCAAACATAAAATTTCAATTGGTGTCATTCTTGAATTTTCAGCCTTCTGGCAGAGGAGGCGGTACGCCGCACGGCTTCGATTGAGTGCGAGGTCGGTGAGAATCTCACGGCGGATACGAATACTGCCGTCAAGTACTTCAAGAACTGTTTTACAAAATAAAATCTGATTCAAAGGAGAAACGACTATGAGCCATGAACCCAAGATGCCGACAGTCGAAGCGACACAAGCTGCGACCGGCAAAAAAGTCCGCATCCTGATGATTGGTGCGGGTAACATCGCAAACACACACCTTGACGCTTACAAGAGAGTTCCGCAGGCAGAGATTGTCGGTATCTGCGATATCGATAAGACACGCATGGATATCACCTGCAACCGCTTTGGTATTCCCGAGGAGCTTCGCTACACCGACCTTGATACCATGCTTGCAGAGAAGGCGAAGGATGCAGATGCAGCCGATGTTTGCGTTTGGAACTGTAGTCACGCATCCTGCACAATTGCTGCTTTGAATGCAGGACTGAATGTTCTGTGCGAGAAGCCGATGGCGTTCAACACCGAGCAAGCAATAGCCATGAAGGAGGCTGCTGACAAGAACGGCAAGCTTCTGATGATTGGCTTCTGCGCTCGTTTCTCCAATATCAATAAGGTTGCAATGGACTTTGTTGAAAACGGCTTCCTTGGCAAGCCCTACTATGCAAAGGCGACCTATCTCCGCCGTCACGGCAGCCCCGGAGGCTGGTTTGCAGATAAGTCCCGCTCGGGCGGCGGCCCTGTCATTGACCTTGGTGTTCATGTCATTGACAACTCCCGTGTGCTGATGGGTAGCCCGAAGCCTGTTTCGGTTTATGCGACCACCTCTAACCTGATTGGTAACCGTGCAAACCTCAAGACCGATGTTGCATGGAAGCCCTACGGTGCAAAAGATAGCGACCCCTTCACCGTTGAGGACTTCGGCTCTGCAATGATTCGCTTTGACAACGGTGCTGTTATGCTGCTTGAGACCTCTTATGCTTTGAACGGTGAGCCCGTGACCAAGCGTGAGATTTACGGTGACAAGGGCGGTATCTATCTTGGTGACAATCTGAAGCTTTACACCGAGATGAACGGCTATCTTGCCGATGTCACGCCCGATACTTCCTGCCTGAAGGGCGGTAACAGCAATAACTTTATCGTTGAGATGGCACACTTCGTTGACTGTGTTGCAAACGGAACTCCCTGCCGTGCAACTGCAGAGGACGGTATTTGGGTTATGAAGATTCTGGATGCTATCTATGAGTCTGCCGCTACCGGCCACGAGGTAATTATCAAATGAAAAAGTCAGTCAGTGCATACTCCTTTGAACGCTATGTCAAAAAAGGAAAAATGAGTCTTTTGGATGTGCCCGAGGCGGCTCATCGCTATGGCTTTGAGGGCATTGAGTTTGTCGATACGCTGGGCAAGACACAGGAGGAGCGACTGGAAATGGCGCGCGCTCTTCGCCGTGAGTGCGAGGCGCGCAACATGAAGATTACCTGCTATTCTGTCTTTGCGGCTCTTTATCAGCCCGATTCCTCCGATGCGGAGGTTGCGCGTCTGAAGGCAGAGCTTGATGTTGCGGCAGAGCTTGGTGCAAAGGTTTTTCGTCATGACGGCGACCGCAATATTCCAAAGACAGGTGCTGTTCGCTCGTTTGATGCGATGCTTCCTCTGATGGCTGAAAACTGCCGTCGCGTGACCGAGTACGGTCAATCGCTCGGTATTGTGACCACAGTTGAAAACCATGGCAGACTTGTGCAGGACAGCGACCGCATGGAAAGACTTTTCAATGCAGTCGGTCATGAAAACTTCCGTCTGCTCATTGATATCGGTAATTTCAGCAGTGTTGACGATAATATTCCGCTTGCTGTGTCAAGACTTGCGCCCTATGCGGCTCATGTGCATCTGAAGGACATGGTGATTTACAGCTACGACCACGGTAAGCCTGCTGACAGCGACAAGTACTGGTATAACAGAACACGCGCGTTCAATTATTCGCGCGGCTGTGCGCTTGGCGAGGGTAATGTGCCTGTTCGCCAGTGCATTGAGATTCTGCGCGGTGCGGGCTACGATGGCTTCTTCTCGCTTGAATATGAGGGCGAGGATGATTGCCTTGAGGGTATTCAGCGTGGCTATGACCTGATGGCCTCCATGGACTAATTTTCAGTGAAACTCAAAGGCTCGGTGCCATTCGACACCGAGCCTTTATCTTTTGTTTCATGAAGATGCGCCCGAAGGGATGAAAAAGTGTGAAAGCATCTTTACAAAAGGCGTAAAATGTGATAGAATAATATGAAAAAGTATGAAAGGAAAGAGGTTGTCATGCTCACCTACGAAGAACTGACAAAAAATGAAGAGGTCAATACCTATATCCGCTCTGCTGATGCCTCTCTTGCGGCACTTGGCTTTACCGAGCACAGCTTCGCTCATGTGACACGCGTGGCAAAGGTGTCGGGAGATTTGCTGACCGAGCTTGGATATGATGCACATACCGTTGAGCTTGCGCGGATTGCCTCTTATTTGCACGATATCGGGAATCTTATCAATCGCATTGACCATTCACAGAGCGGCGCGGTTATGGCGTTCCGTATTCTTGACCATCTGCACATGGAGCCGTCGGATATTGCCACAATTGCCACAGCTATCGGCAATCATGATGAGGGGACGGGCGTGCCCGTGAATGCAGTTTCGGCGGCACTTATCCTTGCGGATAAGAGCGATGTCCGCGCGTCGCGTGTACGCAATACCGATGTGTCAACCTTTGACATCCATGACCGTGTCAACTATTCTGTACAAAGCTCTAATCTGACCATCAATGCTGACAAAACGCAGGTGACGCTTTCGGTTTCAATTGATACACAAATCAGCTCGGTCATGGACTATTTTGAGATTTTCCTCGGTCGCATGATGCTTTGCCGTAAGGCTGCCGAGCGGCTGGGACTTGCTTTTCGCTTGATTGCCAATGAGCAGGTCTTGCTTTAATCGGCGCGGCTTGTAAAAAATGTGAAGGAGAGAGCAATGCTGCACAAGAATCAGCAATTGACATTAGATGTCACCGAGGTCAACAATCTCGGCTTTGGTGTTGCGCGTGCCGATAACGGTCAGGTGGTTTTTGTTTCGGGCGCGGTTGAGGGTGAGCGTGTTGAAGCAAAGCTCATTCATGTCACCAAAAGCTATGCCGTTGCGCGTACGGAAAGTGTTTTGACGCCGTCGCCCTATCGTGCAGAGGACGCTTGCTGTGTCAAGGGGTGCGGCGGTTGCGCCTATCGCCTCCTGACGCATGACTATGAAATGTCGGTCAAGCACCGATATGTTGAGAAATGTTTACATGATGCAGGACTTTCGCATATATTCGTTGAGCCTGTTGTCAGTGGCGCAAGGCTGACGGGCTATCGCAATAAGGCGCAGTATCCTGTCGGGCGCGACACGGACGGGAAAATCATGTTCGGTTTTTTTGCGCCCAAGAGTCACCGTGTTGTCGAGGCATCGGGTTGTCTGTTACAGCCCCCGATATTTGAGCGCATACTGTCAACGCTCGGATGCTTTTTTGATGCATATTCAGTGTCGGTTTATGATGAGGAGACGCACACAGGGCTTTTGCGGCACATTTACTTACGGCGAAGCGAAAAGGGAGATGTGCTTCTCTGCGTCGTTGTGAATGGCGAAGCTTTGCCGTGTGAGGCGGAATTTGTGCGTGCGGTGCGAGAGGCGCATCCTGAAATTGTCGGTATTCTTTTGAATATTCAGAAGGAAAAGACAAATGTCATTTGCGGAGATACATACAGGCTTTTATGGGGAGAGGCGAGCTTAACCGATACGCTTGCGGGAGTAACGCTCTCACTTTCGCCCGAATCCTTTTATCAGGTCAATCATGAAATGGCAACACTTCTTTACGACGAAGCACGCCACCGCGCAAAATTGCAGGGGAACGAGCTTTTGCTTGACCTTTATTGCGGTGTCGGCAGTATCGGACTTTCAATGGCGCGTGATGTGCGTGAGGTGATTGGCATTGAGGTTGTCGAGGGAGCAGTGACCTGCGCGACTGAAAATGCCAGACGAAACGGCATTGAAAACGCAAGCTTTTATGTCGGGGATGCGGCGCGTGCCGAGGATTTGCTTGCTCATGCGGAAAAGGAGCGTGACGCGCCGATTCGCCCCGATGTTGTGGTTCTGGACCCGCCGCGTAAGGGATGTGACAGACAGCTTTTGCTCTATCTTGCACGGCTTGCACCGTCAAGAATTATTTACATATCCTGCAATCCGAAAACACTTGCCGAGGACATGGCGGTGCTAATCGGGGAAGGGTATCGGGCAGACAAGGTAACACCCTTTGATTTGTTTCCCCGCACGGCGCATGTCGAAAGTGTCGTGTGTCTGACACGCACTTTCGACAACTAAGTTCGCCTGCGGCGAGTGAAGTTGCAAGCAGTGAAGTTTCGGCTTTTGCCGAAGTGAGGTTTGCGCCGCGCGGCGCAAGT
Organism: Eubacteriales bacterium; assembly: GCA_045649045.1. GTDB lineage: Bacteria > Bacillota > Clostridia > Oscillospirales > CAG-272 > UBA1740. Next base: position 47,673 of record JAZRPF010000012.1, on the reverse strand, counting down.
GAGAAGCAACTTTGGGGCGAACTTAACTTCACTGTGAGCGAAGCGAACAACTTCACTACGAGCAAAGCGAGTAACTTTACTTTTGCGAAGCAAAAACTTCATTAAAAAGGAGAAAAGCAATGAAAGATTCTGAATTGCGCACAAGAGCAAAAGCTCTTGCTTTACATATAATTTCCGTATGCGATGAGGTTGACACTCGCAAAGGCAGAGGTGTTCTTGTTAATCAAATCGTAAGGAGCGCGACCTCTATCGGTGCGAATATCCATGAAGCCAACTATGCCGCAAGCAAAGCCGATTTTATAAACAAGTTTCATATTGCCCTTAAAGAGTGTGCCGAGACAGAATAGTGGATTGAAATGCTCGTTGGTTCAAGCGCAATAAGTGAACAAATATCAAAAGGGCTTTTGCAAGAATGCGGAGTTATTCGCCGTATGCTTGTAAAGTCTATTACGACTGCGAAAGAAAATCAGTGAGGAGAAATAAAATGAATCATAATTTTTCTGTCAATTTGAAAAGACTTAGAGAGAATAACGGTTTTACCCAAGAAACATTTGCGCAAGCCACAGGATTAAAAAGAAATACAATTGCTTGCTATGATAGCCGAGGAAGAATACAAGGATATACTTGCAAAGTGCAGTAAAATTCGCCAATTGCGCCATCATTGCCGCAAAGGAAAACGCTTGGGGACAGTTTGAGAAAAATGATATTGAGTGACTTGAACGGAGAGTGGAAAATGAAAAAGATTGCATTGATAGGTGATTCCATCAGAATGGGTTATGACAAGTATGTGAAGGATGCTTTGGACGGGAGCGCAGAGGTATTTTATCCGCAAGAGAATTGCAGATTTGCAGAATATGTATTGCGTTATGCTCATGAATGGAAGGCAAGTGGCAATTGGGGCGACGATATAGACCTTGTCCATTGGAATGCGGGGCTTTGGGATGTACTGGAGCTTTTTGGCGATGCGCCCCTCACATCACTTTCCTATTATGGAGAAGCGATAGCCAGAATAGATAAAAGATTGCGTATGCTTTTTCCAAAAGCGAAGATGGTGTTTGCGACCTCTACCAATGTGAACGAGGAGATGAGTAGGCCTGAGTTTACAAGACATAATGCGACCGTACAAAGATACAATGCGGAAGCCTTGCGCGTTCTGATGGACACGGATACCGTTATAAACGACCTTTATTCGTTAACGGCTTCGTTCCCGAGCGCTTATCGTTCGGATTGGGTTCATTTTTATACACCTTCGGGTACAGAGGCAATCGGCGGCAAGGTCTTGTCTGTCATCTGTAATCTTCTTGACATTGCCCCATCGGGAATCAATATAGAAGATTTCCAACCGGAGAAGTACTCAAAAACCAATATTGGATATTGATGTTTCTTTGCATAAAAAGAAACCGTGAGAACTGATGAAGCATCTCTCTATTATACAATGGTCTATGCGCTTGAGGGGGACAGCAATCTTTTTACAGACAAAGCATTAAGTACATTAAAGTTGGCATCTGCCTTGGCGGTCGGTGTTGTTGCCTCGGCGGTTCTGATGAAAATTTTAACACAGGTATTGCAGATAATTCACAAAAAGCATCATGAATAATATGAATAAGGAGAAAAGGCGAAAAATGAAAATTTCAACAGAAATTGCATCAATTGCGGCTCTTATTGGTGAAGAAAAAGCGGTAGAGATGGTGGCGAAGGCAGGCTTTGATGCGTGGGATTTTTCAATGTTTCGCATGAAGCGATTTGAAAATGACAACCGACCGGGCAGGGAGGAGCATCCGCTCAGTCAGTCAAATTACCTGAAATTTGTCAGGCGACTGAAGCAAATTGGACTTGATCATGGGATTGTGTGTAATCAATCGCACGCGCCCTTTCCTGTCACACACCCCGAATGTCTTGACGGTATGAAGCGCGCGATTGAATGTACTGCCGAAGCAGGTGGCAATATTTGCATTATTCATCCCGATAATGACAAGAGTGCCGAGCAGAATGCCGAGATGTATGCCGCCCTTTTGCCCTTTGCGAAGGAGCACGGTGTCAGGATAGCAGCTGAAAATATGTGGCTTTGGGATAAGGTTCAGGACCAAGCGATGTTTGCCGCTTGTGCGACGCCCGAGGACTTTAACGCGCATCTTGACGCGGTGAATGATGACTATTTTGTAGCCTGTCTTGATATCGGACATGCCGAAATGCGCGGGGTTGGTACAAGCGCGGCAGAGATGATTCATGCGCTCGGTCATAGATTGCAGGCACTTCATATTCATGACAACGATAAGTGGCATGATTCGCATCAGATTCCTTTTTCGATGCAGATTGATTTTGAGGCGGTTGTCAAGGCACTCAAGGAGATTCATTATCAGGGCTATTTCACGCTTGAAGCCGACAGGTATTTGACGGCTTATGATGCAAGCAATGCCTTTGAGGGTGTCAAAAAGCTCGCGGAGAGCGCAAAACGGCTTGTCAGAATGTATGAAGGTAAGTAAACTTTTATCAACGAAACAAAGAACCGCAAGGCCTTTCCTTGCGGTTCTTTGTCTTCACATCTTGTTTTTCAAAACTTTATGTTTAACTTGCTGTATAGTTTCGCCTATCATGTCGGGCATGAGAGAAGGCTTTACACGCCAGATGATGATACATTCAAGTAGATATACGCATACGCCTATGGCGACTTTGACAATCATTCTCAATGTAAGGCTCGCTATGTTCAACGGAACGATAGAGATAACAACCATCATGACAGCTCCCGCGAGCACATACAGCATGCTGTACGCAATTCCTTTTATGCAGAAAGCTCTTGACTTTGGATTTTTCATGAGCATGATTTGCGTCATGACAACTATAAATTCTGCAATCAAGGTAGCCAAGGTAGCACCGTACGCACCGAGCTTCAAGAATGCTATCAAAACATAGTTTGCAACCAGATTGATGAGTGCGCCAATCACAATAGCGATGGCATAGGAACGGTCGTTCTTTTCGGGGATAAGGAAAACCGAACGAGTATGAGTGGAAAGCGTCTTGCAGATGACTATCATCGCGAAATACTTCACGAGAGTGATGCATGGATTGTAGCCCGCACCAAAGAACCACGGAACAAATTCGGACGCGACAGCGCATATGCCAAATGCAACGGCGGAAATAATGCACATACCAAAAAACACCGACTCGTTTTGTGTCTTTTTCACATTTTCTATGTCATTATCCTTGTAGAGAGCGCAGGTCCTCGTCATGAATACCGAGCTGCAACCCGTAACGACAACAAGCGGTATGTTCAGCAGCTTGTCAGCATTGTAATAATAACCACTGTTTGCGTTATCGCTGAACATTCCGAGCATGGTTTTGTCCATGATGTGATACACACTTGCCGCCAATACGGGAATAAAGAGGAGCAAATTCGGCTTGATGTGTAACCTTATGTCTGCCCATGTGATTTTAACTCTCGTAAGGCAACCCTTGAGCTTCAGCCAGATGGAAAGGTTGCTGAGCACATTGCTGAGTGCGAGTATGAGAACATATATAACGACATGCTGCGGTTTATGAACAAATGCAAATATGCTCGTAACGGTGAGCAGTTTGATGATGATGTTCCTGATGACTATCGACTTGTATCTTTCAAGTCCGAAGAAGAGCCAGTTGATGTTGACGCATTCGCCGACGAGATAAAGGGCGTGTATGTATGAAATCGTCAAAGCGATTTCGTCTTTTATGAATATAGCAACGAATATCAGATACACAATCAAGGACGCAAACGAGGATATAAGCTGAAAAGAATATATGCTGAAAAAGTTCTTGCTTCGTTCGGTCTTGTCCTTGCTCTGTGAAATAACTCTCATGCCGTAGGTGGTAACACCCAGAAGAGCAAAAAGCATGAAATAGTTGACTATAGAGTAATTGTAGGAATATATTCCCAAGCCCTTAGCGCCAAGAACGCGCGATAGATAAGGGGATGTAAGCAAAGGAATACAAACCGCCAGAATGTTATACACGGTCTGGTATATCATGTTATTTCTAAGCTTAGCCATTCTTTTTTCTCCGTTGTGCTTCTTTGACATAAACCTTATTGACACCGAGGAAATAGAAGAACAGGCAGAACAGTATTGCCGCACCGTCCAGTATAGGTTCAACAAACATATCTATGAGAAGTGCTGTCATCATCGCTACCACGGCGAGTCTGTACTCCTGCGACATGAATTTGTCCTTGTATATCATGATAATGTGTCTTATAGCTATAACGGTTATGATAGAGAAGCAAATGAAGGTTATCCATCCGCTTTCACGAAGGAAGTCAAGCCAGGTATTGTGTGAATAGGGATAAGGCATATCTCCAAAGGGATAATATATCGTGTTGAATATGATATTTTTGAACAGATGGATTCTCGGTTCATCCGACGCATCAAGCTTCGTCATGCGCCTGAAAAATTCGGTAGACGAAAGAGAGTCCATATTCCGAGCAAGTAAAAACATGACAAGCCCGATAACCAAAAGGAACTGCAAAAGCACCTTTACCTTTTTATTTGTGCTTCTGTGCATTGGAGCTCTGTGTACAGGCTTGCGCTCAAGCATGTACAGCACAAATTCCATCAAAATTACGATAAGTGTTATGTAAATGACAGATCTGGAAGCAGTGATAATGCAGGCGTAAATCGCATATACCGTAAAAAACAGGTACGCGAGTTTTTTCCACACTCGTTTTGAAACAAGTGCCAAAAACCCAAGTGGCGCTGCTATGGCGAAATAGGTGCAGGCAAGCGTGGCCTTCCACAATTCTCCATTCCAAAAATCCGGTATTTCTCTTTCCCAGCCTATCTCTCCGTCGAAAATAAGGAGATTGAGTATACCATGTATAAAATAAGGGATAACGGCAATCATATACACCTTGACAATGCTATCGCCTTTTTTTCTTTCTGACGCCACTGTCACGCCAATCAGATATCCGAATATTGGTGACATAAGATATTTTACGGTCTTGATAATGATGCTTGCATCAGAATGAACAAACATGATAGCAAAATTCGCCACTCCAAGAAAAATCACCCACATAAACTGAGCATCTATCATGATATTCTTTTTCGCTATTATATAATAGGCGACGGCAAACATAGAAGTAACGCCAAAAATGTACCAGCCAATACCTAAAAAATCAACAGCAAATAAAATAAAGCAAACAATACACATTGCTTTCATCAATTTGCTAAGTTGCATGTTCAACATTATAATACTCCAAAAAAAGTTAATTCAACGAAAAATCAAGCATCTTTTTTGCCTGAGATGTATGACTCTTTTCTGCGAGAATAAACTCTCTTGATTTTGCACCGCGCGTTTTTCGTTCGTCTTCAGGCATTTCTGCCACTTTCAATATTGCTTCTTTGATATCTTCGGGTGATGTGCTTTTCATTTCCACGAGATAGTCAAAATACTCGTCCGGAATTCCGCCGATACGGCAGGAAAGCACGGGATTTCCCGATATCATATATTCAAAGAGCTTTGAGGGGAAGCAATAATCGGATGCCGCCTCGTCGGGACGGCGGGTGCTTATCAGCATTGCTGCCTGCTTTTGCTTTAAGAGCAGGTCTCGGCGGGAAGGCAAAAAACCAAAATTGTGGATACGGGCATCCTTTTGTGCATACTCGTCTATGAGCTTTACTGCATTTCCTGTACCTGTAAACCACAATTCAAAGCGGTCATCAAGTGAAGAAAACGCTTCAAGTAATTCGGGTATTCCGTATCGTGTGTCAAGCACGCCCGAATACATAACAGGTAATTTATCATCAGACTTTTCGACCGTGTCTTCTACGATAAGGGAAGAATCAAACGAGCCTTCCATGACCATCCATGTGCCGTCACGAAGAGAAAGAAACTCTGCCATATGCTTGCTGTAGAGAATGTACTTATCTACAAATTTCATATGTTTTTTGATTTTATTCCAGTCAAGCTTTTTCAGCACCTTTTTTATTCTTGACATATGCAGATCCATAAACTGAGGCAAATCGGGAACAATAAGATTGATACTTGCGTTCGGAATTATTTTCTTCACTTCCTTGGCGCAAGCCATAAAGGGAGAATGCATGGAATAGATAAAAACAGTGACATCCTCACCTTTGTTTTTCTTCGCCCACTCTTTTGCCGCACGGCAAAGGGCCTTTGTCTTGTAGATGTGAGAGATGTATTTTTTATTTTTATAGCCTACGCTTATGTCACAAGAAGTACCGTTTCTCGACCATCTGAACTCAGGTATCACCTTATGAGGAAAAAGGGGATAATGCGACAATCTGTAACCGTTTATACTGTCAAAGCAGAGTCCGTTCTGCTCAAGGCCTGCAAGCAATGCATCCTGTGACACATTGCCTGAAAGTATTTTTGCGCCACCTTTCAAAATAAATTCGCGCTGTTCATCCGAAAGGCATACGCCTATCCACAAATACTTCATTTATGGTTCTACCGATCCTTTCATTTCTTCTATCTTTTTGTAGCATGAGAGAATAGTGCTACAAAACTCTTCGGTGTCGTCGGGAGTTATGTATATTCCGCAGTTGTTTTTGTCATGACAAGGTCTGCATTGATAACCTCGGCATCAGTATCAACAAAATTGAGTTCATCGGCAAGATTGCTTTCGGAATAATCTTGCGCTGTTGTTTCCAAAGCATCGAGTTTTCTTCCATGATGCCCTGCGTATGATATAATGATACATAAATATTATAACACATATAGGCGCAAATGTCAATGAAATATCAATATTTCTCGGTGTTTATCAAGGCTTTTTTATATCTTTTGAACAAAAAAATAACAAAAAAAGATAAAAAAGGGTTATATTTCGGTCAGCTTTGTCGGTTGACTTTGCGTTTTTATGAAAAATTCATTCCAAAGCTATTTGGAACATTTGTAAGGTGGAAGGGTTCGGCGAAATTCCATAGTTGAATGCAAAAAAGAGTCTTAAAAAAGCGCAAAAAAAAGAGCGACCGCAACAGCTGACCTGCTTATAGCAGGTTACCGTTGCGGTCGCTTGCCTTTCAGGTGAAGTGATGTTGCCTTCGCCTGATCTATCATTCAAACGCTGAATCATGGGTTTTGAATTACAGATGTACGATTGCGAATAGCGTACTCGCTTCTGGAGAACACAAGCGAGCCAATCCATTGTGTGATTGAATTGGTAGGCTTTCATTCACCGTCCTTGTTTTATCGAAAGTTTCGGGAATATTATAAAATGCGCCCTTCCGATATTGTAAGAAAGATATTGCTAAAATGAGGGCAGGACACTGAAAGAAGAAGCAAGCGAAAAAGCCTTTGAACGAGCATGAATGATCTTCTGTTTTTGACAGAGCAAAAAGAAAGCCGATCAAACGATCGGCTTTCTTTTTGCTCTTACCTATTATGATCATCTTTTGATTCAGGTATGCGACAAGGGAATTTGGATTTTTCATTCGTGCTTGAAATTTGAAAAAGCAACCATTGTTTTCTCTTGTTTTTATTTCGCAATCCTCTTTCATTTGACTTCGGTGGTTTTAGTTTTCATACAAAAATCAAATCAACGGTGACAAAGCTTTCATGATGCGCTCGGCAATTTCCTTCATTCCCTGATCACCGGGATGCTGTGCTACGCCGCCATGCTCAAACAGACCGATCGCTTTCATAGAATCATCTTCACCGAGGTCTCCAAGCTCTACACAGGGGTATCCGTTTTGAGCAGCGAAATCTCTGAGTGCCTGATCGCCGGGATGCTTCCAAAAGCTCGTTGTCACAATTATCTTAGCATTTCCGCTTCCATTAAGGAATTGTACCAACTGCTCAAGCTCCCGCCCAAACAAATCCTTGTCAAAATTACCGATTGCTACATTCTCTATAAAACGCAAAACAATCACATCCGCACCGAATTGATGAGCAGCCTCAAATTGCGGAAATTTTTCGGTTCCGTTCCAATACTCTCTTTCAAAATCGGATACTTGGCAGATACAAAATGAAGCTTCGGGATCTGTATTTCGGATTTCTCTTTCGAGAATATGCACATAATCGTTTTCCTTCGACGAAGCCGCCATCCCCCACTCGCCATGCCATCCAATCTTCGGTGCCGGACCGTGAAGCGTGATTGAGTTTCCGACAAACATGACTCGCAAGCCTTTGCCGTGCGGATTCTCGAATCTGACACATGGAGAATTCTTCAATTGTCCTTTGGAATCAACATTGTTTTTTGATAATTGAACATAGGAAACATCAAAATTGTTTTCCAACTTGTCCATCATACATAACTCCTTTTGATTTCTTATATACTGTTACTTTTATTTATTTTTATTTGGTCGGCAACCATGCTGTGATGGTGTTTTCCCAATCGTGACCTGCCGAGGCGTAATCGACAAGATCGTATTCTTCTCCGTCCTTCGGTGTAAAGTGAAGCTTGACAAGACACGGAACGCCAGCGGTAATCTTCGGTTCGCATGAAGTTGCTTCATAAGAGCCCATAAAGACCGAATCGGCATCCTTGCCCATACGGCTGTCTGCCGCCAAGGTCAAAGGGCCTCTCGTGACGGCGAAACAGTGGTCGTCACGCTCCTCATGAAATACGGTTATCGGCCCGGTCGCAAAATAGTCCGGTATGTTTTGCGAAAAGTCAGTATAAATGAGATCTTCGGTCCAATGCTCCGGCATATGCAGTCGAATTGGCATATCGAGGTGTATTGATACGCTATCGTCACTCCAGACCTTTTTATATTCGGTGTATCCCTTGGGCATCTCTGCCCAAGCGGGATTTCGAAGCTTCAAGGAAAATTCGACGGGACGCTCGGCGTGAAGGATGATCTTCACATCTCCGTCCACAGGATACTTCGTTTCCATCGAAAGCTTGACCTTGACGCCCAAAACTTCCACCTCGGCACTTCCTTGCTCAAAGAAATTGACGGTAATTCCCGCGTCATTGACGGTGATGGCACTCTTGGCAAAGACGCCCACGCCCGCCGAACCGATACAAGCGCAACAGCCATAATAGCTATTGTCGGGCAAAAGCTGATTTCCGCCGACAATTTGTCCGCGCTTGGCGGGTGTCAGGGGGCTATAGCTATCAAAGGGCAGAACGGTAGAAACCACACCTTGCGACGCAAATTTCTTCAATACATAGTCACTTTCCTTTTCCTCGGTATTGAGTGCGCCGAGGTAGGCGTTATAGAAGGACTGCTCCATCGCATCGGCATACTGACTGTCCCCCGTAAGCTCTAAAAGCTTTGAACAGAATTTCATCCATGTTACAGTAACGCAGGTCTCCTGACACACATCGTCGAGGCGGACTGTCTGACGGGTTCTCGTATGGTCAAAAAGCTCGTTGGTAATGCCACAGCTGCCAATAATCGAAATCTCGGAGCGCAACACGGCTTCGGCATAGTTGATCACGGCGGTCTTGTATTTCTCAATGCCCGTCGCCTTGTAATATTCCAAAAGCCCCTCAAAGCAAGAGGTCATCTCGTACGCCTTGGAAACACCGTACTGATAGGGGTAAACCTTGTTCTCCAACGCTAACTCAAAAATATTGATTCCATAGGCACCGCCTTCCTCTACAATGTAGGTTGCAAAATCCAGATAGTTATGATTTCCTGTCAGACGGTAAAGACGAACGATAGGCTCGAGAATCGAAGCGGAGTTCATACCGTACCAATGGCGCGATGCCCGAGTGATTTTCTTTTTGTCCGCACCGATATGCAAGAGGATATAGTCAACGGTTCGGCAAAGAAATGTGATAATCTCCGCCTTCAATTTTTCATCCCGACAAATGTCAAGATAATATTCGCAACCGAGAATCACATACTTACGGCTCCAAAGATCCCAGCCGTCAAACTCTGTCTCGCGCGTATAGGTAGAAACGCGACCGTCCTCCTCGGCAACCGTCATCATATCCTTGACCGACTCGGTGAGAACTGAATAAAGCTCCTCGTCACGCGTATATTCATACACGAGCGCGCCGCCACGCATCATCTTTCCCCAAAACTCTCCGCGCCAGCCTTGGTTTTCCGCGTCGGGCCTTGTGCGATATAGATCCACAAATTTTGCCCAAAGCGCACGGTTGCATAGCTGTTTCCTCTGCACAAAATCTGCCGCTTGGTTGATCAATCCTTCGAATTTCATTTCCATACTCCTTAATAAATAAAGGTTTTTTACTCATTATATCGTGAGCAAAAGATCAAAACAATTGCAAATATTGATTTCTTACTGTACCGATTTTTGACTTCTTTTGCTTTTGCGGAATTGTAATGGCGTTTTCTCGAACTTCTGTTGGAATTTTTGAAAAAATTCTCCACGGCTTGAAAATCCACTTAAATCAATAATCTCATCCACACTCTTTTCGGTGGTGAGCAAAAGCTCTTCGGCGCGCGACAGACGGAGGGTGTTCAAATATGCGCAAAAATTCTTTCCCGTGTATTGTTTGAATTTGCGGGAGAAATGCTCCTTCGTATATCCGCATCGCTCGGCAAGCAGCCCCGCAGTCAGTCCTTCGTGAAAATGTGCCGCAATATACTCGGTGAGTTCGTGATTGACCGAAAGGCGCTCGGGCTCGCACATCTTGCGAAAGATCATCGTCAAAAGCATATAGAGTGCCGAACGCTTCATTTGCTCGGTGGCGTTTTGTCCGTTTCTCTGTTCTTCGATTGTCACTTGCAGAAGAAGCTCTACCTTCTTCTGCTCTTCCGACGAAAAATGAATCAAGCGTTGCCCTTTGCGAATCTCCGATAGAAAGGTGCGGAATTCTTCGAGAGACAGCACGGCATCCAGTCCTCCTCCTTTGCCAAGGTTTTTGTCAAAAAACGAAGGTTTGAGCATAATATCGCAATATTTGATATTGGACTTTGACTCAAAAGAATGTACGCCACCTTGGTCAATTAAAAGAAGATCGCCTTTTTTCATCGGATATGCAATGCGATTCACATGATGAAGTGCAGAGCCTGAACCGTGATAAACAAATTCAATATATGAGTGTGTGTGTTCGGAGCAGTGTCGCTCGTTGGATATCCAATGGACTACATAGTCCTCGTCAAGCTCAAACTCATTCTTTTTCTTGTTGAGTACCACATTCGCGCCTTTTTTCATCACCTCACTCCTTTCTCCGTTCTGTCACCATTATATCACACCCAAAGGAAAAAGGCAAGAAAAGTTCTGTTTTTTGATGTTATAACACTTTGCAATGGCAAAAATTTTGCAAACAATTTTCTTTTGGAATTTGCAAAAGGAGCGATTCAGTTTATCATCGAGCTATTAAAAAACTTTTGTTTTTGTCTTGCTTTGATGCTCTGGAAAGTGGAAAGTTACAGTTTTATTTTAACAAATAATAATCGAAAAATAGCATAAAAAAGAGCGACCTTGCGGTCGCTCTTATGTGTTTCAAAGTCTTGGTTTTATTAGCTATTAAGTTATTACTTGAAGTATCTCGCGAGAAGTCCCTCAAATGCCTTGCCGTGCCGAGCCTCGTCGCGCGCCATCTCGTGAACGGTGTCGTGGATGGCATCAAGGCCTGCTGCCTTTGCGCGCTTTGCAAGGTCGGTCTTGCCTGCTGTTGCGCCGTTCTCGGCATCGACTCTCATTTCGAGGTTCTTCTTGGTGGATGCGGTGACAACCTCACCGAGAAGCTCTGCGAATTTCGCAGCGTGCTCTGCTTCCTCAAAGGCTGCCTTTTCCCAGTACATACCGATTTCGGGATAGCCCTCGCGGTGAGCGACGCGCGCCATGGCGAGATACATACCAACCTCGGTGCATTCGCCTTCAAAGTTGGCGCGAAGGTCCTTCAAAATGTCCTCGGAAACACCTTGTGCAACGCCGACAACATGCTCGGCTGCCCAAACCTTTTCATTGCTTTGTGCGGTGAACTTGGAAGCGGGGGCATGGCAGATGGGGCATTCTGCGGGAGCGGCATCGCCTTCGTGGACATAGCCGCAGACTTGACATACAAATTTCATAGTGGTAATCTCCTTTGCTTCATTGATTTATTTTGTTTTTTGATTTTTATAGGGAGAGCCTTCGGCAAGGCAGGCGGCACAGATACCATGATAGAGCAGGGAATAGCTCTCTATCTGATAATCGTGCGTTTCGGGGGGGATGGGGATGCTCGGCGCACTCGCTTGAATATCACCAATGCGATTGCAGATACGGCAGAGGAAATGCGCGTGCTCGCTCGTATTGAAATCAAAGCAGTCGGCACCGCCCGTCGACGGAATTTTAAGAATTTTATGCTGTTCGGCAAGTGAGCCAAGAATGCGGTAGACGGTAGCGCGACTGACTGTCGGATGTGCCTTGTGCAGCTCCTCAAAGATTTCCTGTGCAGTTGGGTGGTTATGCATCGTCATGACCGTTTCATGCACAAGCTCCTTTTGAATTGTATGGCGTTCCTGTGTTTTCGCTTTTGTCGTCATGTCCTTGCTCACCTCCGTTTCTGTTCTCTAATAGGATTATATACTAATTAAGATGGCTTGTCAATAGGTTTTTGAAAAAAAGTTGAAAAATTTTTTAAGAATCGGTTTAAGAGAAGAAAAAAGAAGGGATGATGGGAGGGGGGAGATGCAGTTATATAATTAAGGATAACTATGAGCGAGGCATTGATATATAACAGGAGCGTTTACGGTGCATAGTGTTGACTTTTGCGCATTTTTGTGATATAATGGTAAAACGAAAAATACATCATGAAAGGGAGAAACCTTATGTTAGAAAAAATCGGCGCAATCGGCGGAATTGTATTTATTGTGATTGCTGCTTTGGTGATTCTTTTTGCTGTTCTGATGGGACTCAAGCGAGGAATCTTTAAGTCTTTATTGCGTACAATCAGCTTGTTCATTTCGGCTATATCTGCCTTTTTTCTGGTCAAAGAGGTTTTGGCGCCTTGGCTGGAAAAAATCGGCGATAAGATTCTGAGGGGCATGGCAGAGGGCGAGGTTGTCGGTGACATGATGCAGTCGGAAGCGACCTTGCATGTCATAGAGGCGTTGGTTATGGCGTTTGTGGCACCGCTGATTTTTATGGCGGTCTATTTTCTGTTGAATAAGCTTTTCTTTTTCATTTGCCTGCTTCTCAATATTTTGCTGAAGCCTTTAGTGCTTCTTGAGAAAAACATTCCGTGTCACCGCCTGATTGGCGTTTTGATTTCGGTGATGGGTGCTTTTGTGACACTCGCGGTTATTTCGGCACCTGTCGGCGGCTATTCCGAGGTTTTGACGCACACGGTAGAGCATATCGAAGAAAACCGTACAGACTATGACGAGGTTTTTGGAGCGGAGACCACCGATTCTATTATGGAATTGAAGCCTTTGACAGATACACTCTCCGATAGCCTTGGCGTTTCTGTTCCGTACGCCTTGGGCGGCGAGCTTCTTTTTGACGGGTTGACCTCGATTGATGTGGAGAAGGATGATTCGATTCTTGATGAAACCATCCATACCAGTCTTGAAAAGGAGCTTCTGGGCATTGTGGGCCTGCTTCCGCGTGCAAGCGGCTTGGCGGATATTTCCTTTGACACGGTTGAGACAATAGATATTCAGCCGTTAAAGGATGTTCTTCTGCACATTGATGATGAGGACAGCAGCAAGGTTGTGCTTGTCGTGCTGACCGACCTGTTTGCAACAGCATCGCAAAAATGGCTTGCAGAGGAAGAGTATCTCGGCATCAATCTGATTGGGATGCTGGAAGGGAAAACCCTGATTTTCAAGGGAGCGATTGAGGTTTTGCTTGATGATCTGGCACACACGCACACCTCAACATTTTCCGATGACCTTGGTGAGCTTGTGCTGACACTTGAAAACATCAAGACAACTTATGTTTGCATGATGAACATTAAGCAGGATGTTGATACGGGTGAGAAAACCGAGACAACGGAAGTGGTGGAGCTGATTCAGTCTCTGACGCCGAAATCGGTAGAAGCGATCAGCACGGTGCTTCCCGAGGTGATGAAGGAATCGTCGGGCATGGAAGAGAACACTGCGCTTGCTTTGTCTGAAATTGTGATTGAGGCATTTACGACACTTGCGGATGCGAATGAAAATGGCAGTATGACAAGCGAAGAGGTTGACAAGGAAGCGGCGGCGCTCAATCATGTACTGACTGTCGGCATGAATACGGCAATTCCGATGAATCAGGAGAAAACCGATGACCTTGTCAATACCATTATGGATTCGACCATTATCGCAGATAGCGTGAAAAAGAATGCCGACAATGAAAATGTCGAGCAGGCTCTTCTGGATATTGCGCCCGAAACCATCGATTTGATTCATTCATCTATCGATTCTTATGAGGCTTCAAACGAGCTGACCGAAGAGGACGCGGCAACCATCAACGCTCTTCGCAACCTTTTTGCGAAAAGAGAGACGGCCGTGGAATAATCAAAGCAAAGAAGGCTCACGGATGTGAGCCTTCTTTTGAAAAAACGGCAACATGCTGCAAATAAGGAGAAGGTATGTATTTGAAGGTTTACATTTTATTTCTTTTGGCGATGAGCCTGCTTGCGTTTGTTTTGTACGGACTTGACAAGCGCAAGGCGAAGAAGGGTGCGTACAGAATCAAGGAGAGTGTTCTATTGTCCTTCTCTTTTTTTGGCGGTGCCATTGGCGGCAGTCTCGCTATGCTTCTTTTCCGCCATAAGACAAAGCATTGGTATTTCGGCTTTGTCAATTTTCTCGGTGTATTGTGGCAGATTGCGCTTGGTGTTTTATTGCTTTTGAAATTTTAATTTGACAACATAAGTTGTCATCGTACAGAAAGGGGACTTGGAAATGAAATTTTCGGTTAAAAAATTGGTTTTTGCGGCAATGATGGCGGCGATTGTCTGTGCGACAACGCTTTTGCATTTGCCGTTGCCTCTGGTGGGGTATGTTCATGCAGGGGATGCGTTTGTGCTTTTGTGTGGCTTTTTGCTTTCGGCGGAATATGCCTTTCTTGCGGCGGGGATTGGCTCGGCGATTGCCGATGTTTTGCTATCTTATGCCGTGTACGCACCTGCGAGCTTTGTGATCAAGGGGGCGGTTGCCTTGGTTGCGGCTGTACTGATTGGGCGTGCGCGCCGAAAAAGCGCGGAGGGCAGAGTACGGTTCTGGAGCCTGCTTGCCATCGGCCTTTTTGCCGAGCTTCTTGTGGTTGCGGGGTATTTTGTCTATGAGCTGCTGCTATACAGAGATATTGGCATGGCGTTGCCCGGCATACCGATGAATGCGGTGCAGGGTGTATTTGGCGCGGTACTTGCTGCCTTTTTGATGCAGCAAATGACGCGGTTTCGTTTAACCGAGCGCTTTTTGAAGTGATTTCAATGATCTTGGTTTAGATTGAGTAGGATTTCCTGTAACAGTCCTTCAAAGCGAGGGGCGGCATGACTTGCGGCGGCGGTGACCTCTTCATGTGCGAGATGCAGAGAGGATAACCCCGTCGCTTTATTTGTAATCAGGCTGATACCCATGACGGCCATTCCTGCGTGGCGGGCGGTGATTGCCTCGCACGCGGTACTCATGCCGACGGCATCGGCACCGAGCGCGCGGTACATGAGAACCTCGGCGGGCGTTTCGTACTGGGGGCCGCGTGTTTGCAGATAAACACCTTCGTCGAGCGTAATACCGAGCTTTTTGGCGGCTTGCCCAGCGATTTCACGGAGTCTTTTATCATAGACTTCGCTCATGTCGGGGAAGCGCGTGCCGATTCTTTCGTCATTTTCGCCGCGAAGCGGGGAGGGGACGAAGCTGGAGATATGGTCACGGATGAGCATGAGTGAGCCGACATTCAGATTGTCACCGATGCCACCTGCCGCACAGGTGAGGCAGAGTGTTTCAACACCCAATTTTGCCATGAGGCGAACGGGTAGAGTGACCTTTTGCATATCGTAGCCTTCATAATAGTGGACACGCCCCTTCATGATGACAAGCGGTGTACCGCCGAGATTGCCGAAGACGAAGCAGCCGCTATGTCCTTTGACTGTTGAGGTGGGAAAGCCCTCAAGTGATGCGTAATCGACTGTAACGGTGTCGGTCAGGCGGTCAGCGAAGCGACCGAGCCCTGAACCGAGTATCACGCCGATTTTTGGCGTGAAGGAGATTTGCTCTTTGATTTGCTTGCAGAGTTTTTCGATAAGGGCGAACTGTGTTTTCATGACAAGCTCCTTCTGAACGGTTAAATGGATTGATACTATCATTAGTATAACACAAAGAAAATGTTTTTTCAATAAAGTGGGCATAAATAAAAAACTTGACAAGCGGGACGGAATGGTCTATAATAAAAGGGCAACCGGAATGCACAATCGCGCGGTATCATGCCGAAAGGTCGTACCGTGAGGAAAGTCCGTGCTTCATAGGGCAGGATAACGGATAACATCCGCCGAGGGTGACCTTAGGGAAAGTGCAACAGAAATAGACCGCCGCTTTTGCGGTAAGGATGGAAAGGCGAGGTAAGAGCTCACCGGCAGTACAGGCGACTGTCTGCAAATGTAAACCCTATCCGAAGCAACACCTGGGGAGGACTTTTGTCGGGGCTGCCCGCCCCCATTCCCCTGCTTGTGGCAGCGAGGCATATGCCTCCGAGCGTTACGGTAACTTAACGCAAAGATAGATGATTGTGGCCCGCATCATGCGGGAACAGAACACGGCTTACAGTTCCGATTGCAAGAGGCTGTCCCATATAGGCAGAAGAAAAGAAATTTCTGCATTCATGTGACAGCCTCTTTTTATTTGAAATCTTTTGGTTTTCAGATGAAAATTTTGAAAATACTGTTGCATCCTACGCGAAAATCGACTATAATAATAATGTTAAGCTTTTTTGGCCGCTTGCGCGCATCTGCGCGGCGAGAGATGATACCATAGACTGTAAGGAGAATGTGTTTTGAGAAATCAACAGCTGCTTTTGGACATTCTTTCACAGCCGATAGCCGTACTCGGTCTCGGCATTTCCAATCTGCCTCTCATGACTTTCCTTCTGGAGCATGGTGCGACAGATATCACCGCACGCGATATGAAGCCCTTTGACAAGCTTCCGCCCGCCGTTCAGGCACTTGCCGAGCGCGGTGTCAAATTCATTTGCGGTGAGCATTATATGGACAATTTGTGCGAGCAGACCGTCTTTCGCTCGCCCGGTGTTTATCCGTATGTGCCTGAACTGATGGCGGTGCGCGCACGCGGAGGGCGCGTGACAAGCGAAATGCAGCTCTTTTTCGACCTTTGTCCTGCGACCATTCTTGGTATTACAGGCAGTGACGGCAAAACCACAACGACAACCTTGGTTTACGAGCTTATGCGCGGTGAGGCCGAGAGGCAGGGCGGTGCGTTTGCGGTTTATTGCGGCGGTAATATCGGGACACCCCTTTTACCGCAGGTGGACAAAATGCGTTCAACTGATTTTGCGGTGGTGGAGCTTTCGAGCTTTCAATTGCAGGACATGACATATGCGCCGACGCACGCGGTTGTCACCAATGTGACAAGAAACCATCTGAATTGGCACAAGGATTATGACGAATACATCGGTGCGAAGAAGCACATTTATGAAGGCTCGGACGGCGTAACGGTTCTGAACGCCGATAATGAAGTGACACTTTCAATGGCGCAGGAGGTACAGAAGCCCCGCCTGTTTTCGTCCACCAGATCCTATGCGGATTTGCATTCGCGTTACGGTGACGGCACCTATATTTATTTGCAAAACGGTCATATGATTTATACATCGGCAGACGGACATTCCGAGGCTCTGCTTGATATTGCCGAGATTCGCATTCCCGGCAGGCACAATGTTGAAAACTACATGGCGGCGGCGGCTCTGACACACGATTATATTGACAACAGTGTGCTTCGGGCGCTCGCGCCTGTCTTCAAGGGCGTCAGACACAGACTGGAGTTTGTACGCAAGCGCGGCGGTGTGACCTACTACAACAGCTCAATTGATTCATCGCCTGTCCGAACGCGCGCTTCGCTTTGTGCGCTGATGGAAAGACCGATTGTCATTTGCGGCGGTGCTGCCAAGGGACTTGGCTTTGAAGCGCTTGCAGAAACGCTTGTTTCGCGCGCGAAGGCGGTTGTGCTGACGGGTGCGACGGCAGATATCATCTATGAGGAGCTTTTGCGCAATCCGCTTTATGACGAGGAAAATCTGCCCGTCCTGCGTCGCTATGATTTTCGTGAGGCGGTGCTGACAGCGGCGGACATGGCAAAAAGCGGAGATACCGTTTTACTTTCGCCCGCCTGCACGAGCTTCGATGCTTTCCGCAATTTTGAGGAGCGCGGTGATACCTTTGTGTCGATCGTGCGCGGTTTACCCGCACTTGACGGCGACGAATAAGCGCACAAAGAAAGGATTGAAAAATGAAAAGAATTGTAAGTGTTTTCCTGCTTTGCGTTTTGTGTACTCTTTTGTTTGCTTCCTGCTCGAATGGAAGCCAAGCGCCAGCGGGTATGCAGAGCGTTGACTGTGACGGGCTGCCCTATCTCGTTTATACGCCTGCACAGTGGGAGGACAAGCGTGTTGGCAATCATATAGAGTGCATGGTTTCCTCTTCGACACCCGTACGCATTCGCGTTTCGCATTTTGAAAGTGATGCGGCGGATGTGCAGAGCTGTTTTCAGGACAGCCGCGCCGAGCTTGAAGCCATCTATAAGAATTTCAAAATTGAGGAAGAGCCTACTGCCTATACAATGGGCGGTATTGAGGGGCTTTGCGTTTCTTATAGCGGAAAGCTCGGTGATGACAGCTACCGCTTTTTGCAGGCGATGGTCTTGAAGGACGGCTCGCTCTACCTTGTGACTTACAGTGCACAGACCAATGTATCAACGGGTACGGATCTGTATGGCAATTATGTTGAGGACGCATACAGAGTGATTGACAATTTCAGCTTTGTCGATGCAGCGTCGGGTGATGCCTCGACCGAGGAGCTTGAAACCACAGAAAACGGTCTTGTGCGTATTGGACAGACAGGCACAAAGGGCTGGAATGTCAAAATGTATGCCCCGATTGGCTGGATTGACGAAAGCTACGGCGCATTTGCCTTTGCGCGAAGTGCTGAAAGCGGTGCTTCTGTCAGCCTGACGCTTGAAATGACAGAGATGAAAACCTTTGATGACTATTGGAAGGCGACCGCCAATGAGTTGCTTGCTTTGTATCCCGACAGCCAATTTGAGTATCGTGTGGCAGAGGAAGAGGGCGGCGCATCCGAGGCGGGCAAGAATATTGCCTTTGAGGAGGTAACACTCGACGGCAGAAGAGGCGAGCGCATCGACTATACATTAGTGACAGGCGACAACACCTACGCTTGCACAAAAATTGCAGTCGTGAAGGACTATCATCTTTATGTTATGACCTTCATGTTCCCAAGCGGTGCGGGTGACGGCGCGGCTATCATTGAGCAAATCTGCGATGCCGTCAAAATTGATTGATTTTTGACTTTAAGCAAAGGTAATGCTTTGAAATGACAACAGAAATTTACTTCGATAACAGTGCAACCACGAGAATTTCCGAGGCGGCGCTTGAAACCTACTGCCGGATTTCGCGTGAGCATTTTGGCAATCCGTCCTCGCTTCATCATCGCGGTGTAGATGCCGAGCGGTATCTGAAGCCTGTTCGCGAGAGCATTTGCCGTGCGCTTGGTGCGGCGGGTGGTACGGTGATTTTCACAGGAAGCGGCAGTGAGGCAAACAATCTGGCGATTTTCGGCAGAGCCTATTCCAAGCCCCGCTTTATGAAAAAGAAAATCATCACGACGGCAGGTGAGCACGCATCGGTTGGGATGCCACTTGCGTGGCTTCGCGAGGAGGGTTATACCGTTGTTGAAATCCCCACCCTGAATGGCGAGCTTGATATGGACAGGCTTGAAGCCGAGCTGACAAAGGATACAATTCTTGTCACGATGATGCTTGTCAATAATGAAACGGGCGCGGTCTACGATTTGGAGACGGTTTCCTCGATGATGAGGCGCGCCTGCCCCGATGCCGTTTTGCATTGCGATGCGACACAGGCATTTTTGAAGTTTGCTTTTTCGGTGAAGAAGCTGGGTGCTGATATGGTGACGGTCAGCGCGCATAAGGTTGAAGGGCCAAAGGGCGTGGGTGCGCTTTGGGTATCCGATGCTATTCTGAAGAACAAGGGATTGCGTCCGCACTTGCTTGGCGGCGGTCAGGAAAACGGTATGCGCGCAGGCACAGAGAATCTGCCTGCGATTGCCGCGTTCGGTCAGGCGGTTTCCGACGGACTTGCAACGCTTGATGCGCGCTCGTCTGAAATGGCATCGCTTCGACAACATTTGTTGACATCTCTTGCATCGGATGCATTGAAGGAGGCAAAACCGCTTACCCCAAGGTGCGCGGCGCCCCACATTGTGAATATCGGGCTTCCTGCGATTAAGAGCGAGGTCATGCTTCATTATCTGTCGGGGCGCGGTATTTGCGTATCAAGTGGCTCTGCCTGCTCGTCTCACGGCAGACACGGCGCGCATCCCTTGCTTGCCTACGGTCTTGACGAAAGGCAGGCTGACAGCAGTATTCGTGTGAGCTTTTCTTCACATAATACCGAAGAGGAAATTGACATTTTTTGTGCGGCTCTTGCCGACGGTATCAGGACACTTGCGCGGATGCGCTGAAAGAAAACAGTAAAAACAGTGACAGAAAGGAATATTCAAATGAAACAGTTGCCCTTCGGCACAGCCGATATGATGCTTCCCGATTTTTCCGTGACCGACGGTGAAAAATGGGCAGTCATTGCCTGTGACCAATATACGAGCGAGCCTGCATATTGGCAGGAGGTTGCTGACAAGGTGGGGGATGCGCCCTCGACCTACCGCATGATTTTACCCGAGCTTTATTTGAATGACCGCCGCGAAGAGCGTGTGTGCGAGATTAATCAAACCATGCGCGATTATCTTGCGAAGGGCATTTTCAAAACCTACAAAAACACGCTGATTTATCTTGAAAGAAAGTGCAGAAGCGGTGTTGTCAGACACGGACTTGTCGGGCAAATTGACCTTGATGCATATAGCTATGAGCCTGATGCCAAGTCCCTCATTCGTGCCACCGAGGGAACGGTTATTTCGCGCATTCCGCCTCGCGTGGAGGTGCGCCGTGATGCCGAGCTTGAAATGCCGCATGTGATGCTTCTTCTTGATGATGCCGGCGGGCGCGTGATTGAGTCGCTTACCGACAAAAAGAAGGATTTTCAAAAGGCGTATTCCTTTTCACTCATGATGGGGGGCGGCGAGGTGGATGCCTATTTCCTGTCAGATGCGGAAATTGCGCGCGTTCTCTCTGCGCTTCAAGACTTGATGGCGGCAGGCGGCGATAATCCGTTTTTGTTTGCTGTCGGTGACGGCAACCACTCGCTTGCATCGGCAAAGGCGCATTATGAGGCATTGAAAAAGGAACTTGGCGCGGAAAAGGTCGCGACGCATCCTGCACGCTATGCGCTGGTGGAGCTTGTCAACATTCATGATGCGGCACTTGAATTTGAGCCGATTTACCGCGTGGTGTTCGGCGCTGATAAGTCAATTCTGACCGAGCTTCGCGCATATGCCGATAGGTGCGCTTCTGATGAAAGCTGCAAGGAAAACGGCGCACAAAGCATCCACTGCGTCACAAAGGATGGCGAATGTGATGTTTTGTTTGCACATGGCTCGCACTCGCTGACAGTCGGCAGCTTGCAGATTTTTCTTGATGATTACATTCGCCGTCATCCGTCAGTTGAGGTCGATTATATTCATGGAACTGATTCTCTGCGCTCGCTTGCAAAAGAGGACGGTGCGGTTGGTTTCCTGTTTGACGGTATGGAAAAGAGCGAGCTTTTCCCGTCTGTTGCGAAGGACGGCCCCTTGCCGCGCAAGACCTTTTCGATGGGTGAAGCGTGGGACAAGCGGTACTATCTTGAAGCAAGGCGCATTCGCGCGGAGGGCTGATGGCATCGGTCACGATTCTGACGGTCGGC
The DNA here is from genome assembly GCA_045649045.1 of Eubacteriales bacterium. Lineage (GTDB taxonomy): Bacteria > Bacillota > Clostridia > Oscillospirales > CAG-272 > UBA1740. The sequence continues at coordinate 25,800 of JAZRPF010000012.1, read as the reverse complement.
ACACTCAAGGAAGGCTATCTTCGCGAGGGCATTGCCGAATACTGCAAGAGAATATTCGCTTATGCCGAATGTGACATCCGTGAATGCAGGGAGGAGCGCATTCGTGACGAGGACAACCGTCAGGAGATAGAGGCAGCACTCAATGCCGAGGGTGAGCGTCTGCTTGCCGCTGTGCCGAAGGGGGCTTATACCGTTGTGCTATGCGTGGAGGGAAAGTCACTCGATTCGCCCGCGCTTGCGGGTCTGCTTTCCGAGGCAATTGACCGTTCGGGCAAAATCTGCTTCATCATCGGCAGCTCGCACGGACTGTCCGAGAGTGTCAAGCGTTCGGCTGACTTTCGGCTCTCCTTTTCCCCCCTGACCTTTCCGCATCAGCTCATGAGGCTGATACTGACAGAAGCGGTTTATCGTTCATTCACGATTCTGGCAGGGAAACGGTATCATAAATGATATCATAAATGATATCATCAATAAATATCAAAGAAGCCAATGCAATTTGCATTGGCTTCTTTGATATAAAGAGATATAAAGAGAAAATGAAGCAAAGGGTTTGCTCCTTGAATGTCTGAACTTGAATATGATTATTAAAGTTTACATCAAAAGCTCGTAGCAGGCGAGAAGCTCGGCTTCCATTTCTTCTTTTTTTGCCTGAAGCTCGGCGGCGCGCAGGTAGTCTGATGCGGCATCGCCAAATAGCTCCTCATCAATTTTGGCGATGGCGGCTTCAAGCTCTCCGACACGCTTTTCGGCGCGTTCAAGCTTCTTTTTGGCGTTGCGTTCATCTGCAATGGCGCGCTTGCGCTCCTCATAGCGAGAGCGTGCTTCATCCTCGTCGGGCGTTTTTTCCTTTGCAGACTCTTTTTGCAGCCGTGCCGCCTCACGCAATTTGAGGTAGGTATCGTAAGCACCCTCGTAGGTTTCAAGCGGATAATTGATGCAACCGTTTTCGGCGGTTTTATCAAGCTCAATAATACGGGTGGCGAGCAGGTCAATGAAGTAGCGGTCATGTGAGACGGCGATAACCGTACCGTCAAAGGCATCAAGCGCGGCTTCAAGTGCCTCGCGTGAGCCGATATCGAGGTGGTTCGTTGGTTCGTCAAGCAAAAGCAGATTGACCTTGCGGAGAATGAGCTTGGCAAGCGAGAGCCTTGCGCGCTCGCCGCCACTCAAAAGCCCGACCTTTTTGTCGATGTCCTCTGCACCGAAAAGGAAGAGGGCGAGTGTACTGCGCAATTCAAAGTCGGTTTTTTGCGGATGTGCGGCACGCATTTCCTCAAAAACCGTCATATCATTGTGTAAACTTTTGTTTTCTTGGTCGTAGTAACCGACGACGATGCCGTAGCCAAGCTCTGTGCTTCCGTGAGTAGCGGCAAGCTCGCCTGTCAGAAGCTTCATGAGGGTGGATTTTCCTGCGCCGTTTGCGCCGAGAAGCATGACGCGCTCACCGCTTTTGATGAGAAAGGACAGCTTGTCAATCAGGGGATTATCGGCGCGGTAGCCAAAGGTGAGGTTTTTGACCTTTAAGACATCATTGGCGACGGCATCCTTGCTTGTAAATCTGATGCGGATATCTTTGGGTGGCGGAGGTGGCAGGGAGATTTTCTCCATGCGTGCAAGCTGCTTTTGCTTGGCGCGGATGGTCACGAAGTTATGCTCCTGTCCGCAACGGCGCTGAAATTCAATATTCTTCTGAATGCGCGCGATTTCCTTTTGTTGTTCCTTGTAACGATGCAAAAGCGCCGCATCGTCGGCCTCGCGCTTTGCCTTGCAGGCGGAATAGCCACCCTCATACATAGTGGCTCTGCCGTATTCAAGCGACAGCGTGCGGGTGGTGACGCGGTCAAGGAAGTAGCGGTCATGGGAGATGACGAGGACGGTTTTGCGGTAGGCGGCAAGGAAGTCCTCAAGCCAGAGAAGCGCGTCAAGGTCAAGGTGGTTTGTCGGCTCGTCGAGCAGGAGAATATCAGGTTCTTCAAGAAGGAGGCGGGCGAGAGAAAGGCGGGTTTGCTCACCGCCCGAAAGAAGAGTGACGCGGTCATGCAGGCGCTCCTCCGCGAAGCCCATACCAATCAGCATACTGCGTGTGCGTGCGCGAAATTCTGCGCCACCGCCTTGCGACCATTGTTCGCGCATAGAGGCGAGCTTTGACGAGAGGCGCATAAGATCGTCGCCCGATGCTTTGCCATGGTTGAGAGAAATTTCTTTTTCGCATTGCTCAATGGATTTTTCAAGTGCGATAAGGGGAGAGAAGGCGCGCTCGGCGTAGGATAAAAGGGTATCGTTTTCCAATAGGTAAGCCTCGCCCTCATGGTGTGCAATGCCACCTGTTTTTTGTGCCAAAAGACCGATGCGTGAGCCTGAGGCGACAAAGACTGTGCCTTCGTCTGCCTGAAGCTCACCGCAAAGAATACGGAAAAGCGTGGTTTTCCCTGCGCCGTTGACACCGATGATACCGACGCGCTCGCCCTCCCCGACGGCAAAGGAAATATGTTCAAGGATGCGGCGCTCACCAAAGGCAATGCCGATATCCGATGCGCTGATGACTGTCATCGGGTAAGTCCTTTCTGCTTGTTTTTTGGTTTTTTCATGTCTATTATAACCGAAAATGGCGCCGGTTTCAAGATGTCAGGCGAAAAAATGACAATTTTCGTTTGGAGTGCTTGACATTTGAGCGGAAATGTAGTATAATACAAGAGTTATCATATGAAGTCACAGACTTCAAATTCAATAACGAATATCAATTATCTGGAGGATAGACCAAAATGAAAAAGCTTTTAAGCTTACTTTTAGCAGTATCAATGCTGCTGACCATGACCTTCGTCCTTGCTTCCTGCGGTGGCGATGAGTCTGAATCCGCAAGCGAGAGTGCTTCCGAATCCGAGAGCGAATCTGAAGGCACCGCCACAAACGGCACACTCAAGATGGTGACCAATGCTTATTTCGCACCCTATGAATATTTCGAGGGTGATGACATTGTTGGTATTGATGTTGACATCGCAAAGGCAGTTGCCGCAAAGCTTGGCTACAAGCTTGAGGTTGAGTCCATCAACTTTGACTCTTTGATTACCACCGTTAACAGCGGTGCGGCTGACTTTGCTATGGCAGGTATGACCGTCACCGACGAGCGTAAGCTTGAGGTTGACTTTACCCATTCCTATGCAACAGGCTGTCAGATGCTGGTTGTCACGAAGGACAGCCCGCTTGCTTCTCTTGATGACCTTGTCGCATATCCTGCGGACGATGACGGCAACTACATCACCGAGGGCAACACGGCAACCAAGGTTGGCGTTCAGCTCGGTACGACAGGTGCTCTTTATGCAGAGTGGGACGGCTATCAGGTTGTACCCTACACCACTGCCAATGATGCAATTATTGCTTTGAAGAACGGCGATGTTGATTGCGTGATGATTGACAGCGCTCCTGCACAGAACTTTGTTGACAACAACGAGGACCTTCGCATGATTGACGGCGAAGAGGCTTACATCGTTGAAGAGTATGCCGCTTGCGTGAAGAAGGGCAACACAGAGCTTCTGAACAAGCTGAACGGTGCGATTGCCGAGCTGATTGCTGATGGTACCATTGAGGCAATCATCGAGCAGTACATTCCCGCCGAAAGCAAGTAAGTTTTTGCAAGTCAAAGGGTTGTTGCATGGCATCAACCCTTTTTTTGCCCATAAGGCAGAAAACAGCATATCATACGGCAAGGCGAAAGGTCTTGCGGAGGCTTCATGAATAAGAAGAAAATTCTGACAACAATTATTGTCACTTTCCTTGTGCTTGCGGCACTTGTCGGCGCACTTGTGATTTATGACAGACAGGGTGGCGGCGACCGTGCGGATGACATAACGCTCGAGGATGCACAGGCGCTTGTTGACGAGACATTTGACAGCCTGCCCTTGCAGGTGATTGCAGGGCTTCAATATCCAAATGACTACATCATTGAGAATTCGAGTGTAACGGTTAAGGAGCTGTCCTACGGGCACGGCAAAACCATCACGCTCGTGTGCGACTATGAAACGATTGATGCATTTGCGGTCTATTCGGCACACAAGGATGAGATTTGGGAAAATATATTAGACAAGTACACCGACAAGGATGTATCGACCAAGATTTCACTTGCTCTGCGTTCCTTGATGATGGGCTATTTGCAGGATGAGGCAGAGGTCAAGCGGGGCGAGATTGAGCTTTTGCTCTGTCAGACCGTTGACGGCTTCCGTCTTTATCTTTCGGACGCGACAGTCAACACCTGTCTTGGCTCGGTTCTGTCGATTCACGAGGATATTGAGAACACGACCGTCACCGCAGACGGTGTGGATATTTCTCGCTATGCGAATTTCCGCAATGCCTTTATCGGTCTTTTCGGTTTGGCAAATTATGACAGCGAAAGGCCCGATACATCAGGCCCTGTCACGAGGATGTGGAATGAGTTTTGCGCTGATTTCCACAAGAATTTCATCAAGGATGCACGCTGGCAGTATTTGACCGAAGGTCTTTGGACAACGCTCAAAATGACAGCAGGTGCTATCCTTCTCGGTGTTGTTATCGGCTTTCTTGTGGCGGTTATCCGTGCGACCTACCTCAAAACCAAGAAGCTCTTGCCGCTTGATCTGGTTTGCCGCCTTTATCTGACGGTGATTCGCGGAACGCCACTTATGGTCCAGCTTCTGATTATCTATTTCGTTCTGCTTCTGCCAATCGGCATTCCGAAATTCTGGGCGGCAATTCTCTGCTTTGGCTTCAATAGCGGTGCTTATGTTGCCGAGATTATTCGCGGCGGTATCATGGCGGTTGACGAGGGACAGTCCGAGGCGGGACGAAGCCTTGGCTTCAACTATGTGCAAACAATGGTGTTCATTGTAATTCCCCAAGCGTTCAAGAGCACCCTGCCTGCGCTTGCCAATGAGTTCATTGTGCTTTTGAAGGAATCGTCGGTTGCCTTCTATATCGGTGTTGCCGACCTGACACAAGGCGGACTTAAAATTCGTTCTCTCACATACAGCGATTTTCTCCCCCTGATTGCCGTTGCACTGATTTATCTCGTTGTGGTTGTGATACTGACGAACCTGGTATCCCTTCTTGAAAGGAGGCTGCGTAAGAGTGACCGCTGAACAGAAAACAAATGACCTTGATACGATTATTGAGGTGAAAAATCTTCATAAAAAATTCGGCGACCTGCATGTTTTGCGCGGAGTCAATGAGACTGTGCGGCGCGGCGAGGTTGTATCGGTTATCGGGCAGTCGGGAAGTGGCAAGAGCACCTTTCTTCGTTGCCTGAATCTGCTTGAAGTGCCGACCGAGGGAACAATTCTTTTTGACGGCCGTGAGATTACGGCGCGAAAGGCAAAAATTGACCTCTACCGTCGCGAGATGGGGATGGTGTTTCAGCACTTCAATCTCTTTCCGCATCTGACGATTTTGCGTAATATGACAATTGGCCCGACCAAGCTCTTGGGAATGTCCCGTGCCGCTGCCGAGGCGCGTGCCATGGAGCTTCTTGAGAGGGTAGGGCTTGCCGATAAGGCGCACGCTTATCCGTCAACCTTGTCGGGCGGTCAGAAGCAGCGCGTCGCGATTGTCCGCGCGCTTGCCATGAATCCCAAGGTCATGCTCTTTGACGAGCCGACCTCTGCGCTCGATCCTGAAATGGTGGGCGAGGTTCTGGAGCTGATTGCACAGCTTGCAAAGGAAGGCATGACGATGGTAATTGTCACGCACGAAATGAGCTTTGCGCGCAATATATCCGACCGCGTCCTCTTTATGAGTGACGGTATCATTTTGGAAAGCGGTACGCCCGAGCAGATTTTTGACAATCCGCGCGAGGAGCGCACACGCCAATTTTTGAAGCGTTTTCAGCAAAATTGACCTTTGATTTTGCCGCAAAAAGACTGTATTTGCTTGCTTTTTGAGTGAATGCAGTCTTTTTTGCAAAAGGCATTGAACAGTTGCGTGAAGATGGCAAAGCATAACTCCTTTATGGCGCATTTCACGCTGAATTTGTAGTCGCCCAAGGGCGACAGAATGAGGATTCATATGAAAAAGCAATGCATACTGACGGCTCTTCTCTTTGCTTGCCTTTTTGCCCTCGTGCTTGCCGCGTGTGACGGCGAGGAGAGGGAAAGTGCGAGTGAAGGTGCGCCGTCCGATACATCATCCTACCCCTCCGAAAGTGAAAGCGAGAGCGAATCGGCATCGGAGAGTGAAGGTGAGAGCGAGAGTGAAAGTGAAAGCGCAAAGCCCGTACCGACTGAAAGCGTTTTGCGCTTTGAATTGAATCAGGCGGGTGATGGCTATATCCTTGTCGGCTATGAATTCCTGATGGCAGATACCGTGATACCGACAGAGCATAACGGCTTGCCTGTCCTTGCGATTGCAGAGGGGGCTTTTAAGGCGTGTAGCCAGCTTGAGAGCGTGCGCTTCGGTCATGAAAGCAGAGTGGAGACGATTGGCGAGAGCGCGTTTGCAGGCTGTTATTCCTTGCAGACAATTGACCTGCCCTCAACCTTGACAAGCATTGGCGGTCGCGCGTTTGAGGGATGCAACCGTCTTGCCGTCACGAGCTATGGCGGTGCAAGATACCTTGGAAATGAGGAAAATCCCTACCTTCTGCTTCTGAAGGCAGAATCGGTGACGCTGACCTCGTGTCAGGTACACGCGGAAACGCGTCTTATTGATCAGTCGGCATTTGGTAGCTGCTCCAAGCTGACAAGCCTCACCTTTGAGGGAGAGAGCCAAGTGATATTCATTGGTCAGAATGCCTTTGCAGGCTGTAGCTCATTAAGGGAAATTACCCTGCCACGCGGCGTCAAGGTGCTTGGCGGACAGGTATTCCGCAACTGCCGTCAGCTTGTGAGCGTTTCAATTCCTGCCGACAGCGCGCTTGAGGTGATTGGCACAGGTGCATTTACAGGCTGTTCTATGCTTGAAAGCCTCTCGATTCCGAAATCGGTGCGCTCGCTTGGTACCGATGCTTTTAAGGGCTGTGACAAGCTTTTGCACACAGAGAGCGAGGGCGCTTATTACTTAACCGATGATGCGGGTGCATTGACGGTACTCATGGGCGTGAAGGACAGAAATCTGACCGAATTTACGGTACCTGACAGCGTGCGCGTTATCTATCAGAATGCCTTTGCCAAGTGCGCTTCGCTTGCGCGCGTTTCTTTTGGTGCGGCGAGTCTTCTTCAAACGCTCGGCTGCAACGCCTTTGCCGAATGCACGAGCCTTGAGGCATTGACACTTCCGTCCGATATGTGCGAGCTTGGCTTTGGAGCGTTTAGCGGTTGCAGTGCGCTTCGTGAGCTGACTATTCCCTTTGCCTTCACAACGCAAGGGGCGGCGCTTTCGCATTTTGGCGCGCTTTTTGGTGCTACGAGCTATTTGGAGCAGGCGGCATTCATTCCCGAAAATCTCTGCCGCGTCACGATTTGCGGTGGCAGGCTCGGCGCATCGGCGTTCTATGAGTGTGCCGGTTTGCGTGATATTATCCTGCTTGACGGTGTTTATGAGATTGGCGATTTCGCATTCATGGGATGCGCGGGTATAACCGTTCTGAACATTCCGAAAACTGTTGAAAAAATAGGCAATTATGCCTTTTTGCAATGCGCGGCTTTGACTGCAATTACGGTGGATGCTGACAATGCTGTCTACTGTGCGGTCGGCGGTTGTCTGATTGACAAGCAAAAGAAGGAGCTTCTGAAGGGCTTTTCGGATAGTGTGATTCCGCAGGACATGGGACTTGTCCGCATTGCGCCCTATGCCTTTTACGGCTGTACGGGCTTGCAGAGTGTGCAGGTTCCAGACGGAGTTAAGACAATTGGCTTTGCGGCGTTTGGCGGCTGTTCTTCGCTTTGCGAGCTTGAACTGCCAAGCACGCTTGCCTCGATTAACGGCAGTGCATTTGAGGGCTGTCTTGCGCTTGCGACGCTTTCGGTACCGTGCAGTGTGACGGTGATTGGCGAGAGTGCGTTTGCAGGTTGCATATCGCTCTCTGCTCTTGTCTTTGAAGAGGGAAGTATGCTTCGTGGAATCGGCGCACACGCCTTTGGTGACTGCATAGCACTTGTGTCTGCGACTATTCCGAGCAAGGTGGAAAAAATCGGGGATGGCATATTCCTTGGCTGTACGGCACTCATCTCGCTTTCGATTCAAGAGGGCAACGAGTGCTATATATCGATTGGGGATGCGGTGATTGAGATTGCGAGCAAGACCTTGGTGCAGGGCTGTCAGAGCACGGTCATTGCCGATGACGGCTCTGTCGTGAGAATTGGCAGACAGGCATTTTACGGTATGACACCGATTACCCGCATGGAGATTCCGTCAAGCATCACCTCGATTGGTGCAGAGGCGTTCCTTGGCTGCACTTCTCTTGCAGAGCTTGTCTTTGACGGCAGCTGTGACGAGTGGGCGCAGATTGATAAATTTGCTTCATCCTTTGACAGTACGGTTTTCTATACGGTGCGCTGCACTGACGGCTTTGCCTCTTGAATGATGAAGAAGGGTGTGGCATTGACTGAAAAGCACGCGGGCTATACGGTTATCCGAAGCGGGCGGCGGACGCTTGCCCTGACACTTGACCGCGAGGGACGGCCGCTTGTGCGCGCGCCCCTCCGTGTGCATGCAGATGTGATTGCGGAGTTCGTCGAGAGCCATCGGGCGTGGCTTGCGAGGGCGATGGCGCGCTTCGAGTGGCGGCACTCGGTCGCCGAGCCGACAGACGAAGGAATCCGCACTTTGCGAGAGAAAGCCGAGCAGCTTCTGCCGATAAGGGTTGCCAAGTATGCGCGCGTGATGGGGGTGACACCCTGCGGTGTACGCATCACGGCGGCGAAAACGCGGTTTGGCAGCTGCAGTCCGAAGAACAGGCTTTGCTTTTCCCTATACCTCATGCGCTATCCCGAAAAAGCCATTGATTATGTGGTGGTGCATGAGCTTGCGCATATCAAGCACAAGAATCACGGCCCTGACTTTCATCGCGCGGTGGCGGCGGTCTTGCCTGACCATTTGGAGAGGAGGCGGCTGCTATCCGAGCCGCCGCTCAAATGACGAAAAAGAGGTCGTCGCATTCAGGCATAAGCGAAAAAATAGGCACCGTTTTTTTGAACGGTGTCTCTTATGAAAAAAGCCCTTGGCTACATAGCAGCCAAGGGCTTCTTTTCATAAGAATCAGTTTTCCCAGTTGTGATAGACATTCTGCACATCGTCATCGTCGTCAAGCTTTTCAAGGAGAAGCTCCATCATCTTGATATCGTCCTCGGATGTGAGTGTTGTATAGGTGGAGGGGATTTTTTCGACCTCTGCGGAGTCGATGGGGAAGCCTTTGGCGGTGAGTGCGTCGCGGACGGCTTCAAGGTCAGAGGGCTCGGTATAGACCTCAAAGCAACCCTCCTCCTCGGAGATGACATCGGCGGCGCCTGCTTCGAGTGCGGCATCCATGAGTGCATCCTCGTCGATGATGCTGTCGCCGTCGGTCACATAGATAACGCCCTTTTCCTCAAACATGAAGGAGACACAGCCACTCTGTCCCATATTGCCGTGGTACTTGGAGAAGTACGAGCGAATATTGCCTGCTGTTCTGTTGCGGTTATCGGTGGCGGTTTCCACAATGACGGCAACGCCTGACGGGCCGTAGCCCTCATAGGTGATTTCCTCGTAGACGATGTCGTTGTTGGCAGAAAACTTCTTGATGACGCGGTCGATATTATCGTTCGGGACATTGAGGGATTTTGCCTTGGAAATCAGGTCACGGAGCTTGCTGTTGATGCTCGGGTCGGGGCCGCCTGCACGGATGGCAATTGCCATTTCCTTACCGATTTTGGTAAAGACCTTGGCTCTTTGTGCATCGGTTTTTTCTTTTTTATGCTTGATATTGTTCCATTTGCTATGTCCGGACATGGTGGTTCTCCTTGCTTTCTATACTTAAATCTTTTCGGGCTTTTTCATGCAGATGAGCGAGAGGGCGCGGCCGAGCACGCGGTTGGTGGCGAAAGTCAGGGCTACGCGGAAGGCACGCAGTGCTTCATCCTCTGCCGAGAGAATCTGGCAGTTGTGGTAGAAGCGGGTGAAGGCGGCACAGAGGTCGAGAATATAGCGGGTAATGAGGGAGGGCTCGTATTCCGCAATGGCTGCCTTGACGCGCTCGGGGAAGAGGGCAAGTGTCTTGACAAGCGCAAGCTCGTCATCCGCCACACTGTCGGGGACGGGGGTGTTCAGAGAGGGGAGCGATGCCGCCTTTTCAAGAATACTGCAGGTACGCGCGTAGGTGTACTGCGCGTAGGGGCCTGTATTGCCGTCAAAGGAGAGGGCATCCTCCAAAATGAAGTTGATGTCGCGCATACGGTTATTGGAGAGGTAGTGGAACACAATCGCGCCGACGCCCACAGCCTCGGCGACATCCTCTCTGCCACGCAGGGCGGGGTTCTTCTCCTCGGTGATGGCGCGTGCCTTTTCAATTGCCTGTGCAAAGAGGTCCTTGAGCAGTACAACATTACCTGTGCGTGTGGCGAGCTTTTCGCCGTTGATGCTGACCGTGCCGTAGGGGACATGAACAAGGTCGTGCGACCATTCGTCGCCCATCAATTCAAGCACCTTGAACCATTGGGCGAAGTGGAGCGACTGACCTGCACTTGTGACATAGATGCATTTTTCAAAATCGTAGGTATTTTTGCGATAGACAGCGGCGGAAATGTCGCGTGTCGGGTAGAGCGTCGAGCCGTCGCGCTTGAGAATCAGGCAGGGTGGCATATTCCATTCCTCCAAATTGACAACAGAGGCACCGTCATCAATCTGAAGCAGATTCTTTTCACGCATACGCGCAATTTCGGCGGGCATTTTGTCAGTATAGAAGCTCTCGCCGCAATAGCTGTCAAATTCAATATCGAGCAGGCGGTAGGTTTTCTTATATTCGCGCAGGCTGATTTCGACGAACCAGCGCCAGAGCGCGAGGTTTTCCTCGTCATGCGCTTCAAGCTTTGCAAATTCGGCGCGTGCGCGGTCATTTAAGGATTCGTCCTGCTCGGCTTCGCTGTGAAAGCGGACATAGAGCCGTACCAGCTCGTCAATTTCGCCCTCCTCAACGGCTTGCTTTGAGCCCCAGAGGCGATAGGCAACGATGAGCTTACCGAACTGTGTACCCCAGTCACCGAGGTGGTTGATGCCGACACATTTGTAGCCTGCAAACTCGTGCAAAAGCTTCAGGGAATGACCGATGACGGTTGTGCCGAGATGCCCGATGTGGAAGGGCTTGGCGACATTGGGGGATGAATAGTCGAGCACGACGGTTTTGCCGCCGCCGCTTTTCGGGGAGCCGTAAAGCTCGCCTGCCTCGTCAATATCCGCGAGGACGCGCGCGACGAAGGTTGTGGCATTCAAAGAAAAGTTGAGGTAGCCGTTGACTGCCTGCACACGCGAGAAAAGCGGTGATTGCAGGGCGTTTGCCAGCGTATCGGCAATTTTGACGGGTGCGGAGCGCAGAGTGCGGCTGAGCTTGAAGCAGGGCAGTGCCAAATCGCCCATTGAGGCGTCGGGCGGATATTCGAGCATTTCGCCGATTCCCTCTTTGGTGAGGGCGGCATCGGGGAAGCTTGCCCTGACCGCTTCTTCGATGAGGGTGGCGGCTTGCATTTTGAATTTCAGCATGGTATGCAATCTATCCTTTCAGTTATGAATCAGAGTGAGTTTGCCATCGGCACATAGTCGCCATCGGGCTTTTTGCCTTCAAGCAGGCGGCAGGGAATGAAGGTCTCGCTTGTGAGTGAGTAGGCGAGTGCCGCCTCCGCGTCCTCTTTTGCGATATAGAAGGTGCCGTCCTCTTCATAGACGCCGACAGGGTTAAGCGCCTCGCCTGCTTCGATTTTTGAAGCGAGAGCAGATGCCTTTTCCATATCAATTTCCTCGGGGTAGAGGGGGCGGCAGGGCGAGAGGAAGCAGGCGCGGTAGTCGCGGTTTTTCTGCCAGAGGGCAAAGCATTCGGCGGTTTTCTCGGCAATTTGTGCGGGGGTTGCATAGGTGGTATCGACAATGAGCGAATAGTTGCGAAGATCCTTGCAGTCGACACCGTAGAAGTCGCCATAACGCTTGCGCTCGCTTGCCTTGCGGCGACGGATATTCATGGCAGTTTCTTCAAGTGTGGCAAAGCTTTCCTCGGCGCGATGGTCGCCCATGATGCGCGCGGCGCTTGTTTCGATATCGGTTGTGAAATAGACGCGGAAGGTATCGCGCACGAAGTGAAATGCCATGCGCGAGTCAATGATGAGTCCGCGCGGATCGTCCGAGAGGGCGACCAGGCGGTCGTCAATCTCGCGGTCCATTTCGGGATGCTTTTCCATATATTCATTCAGCTCGACAACCGTCATACCGCGCTCGGCGGCAATGGCGCGTGCAATCGCGCCCGTCGAAAAATATTCAAGTCCGAGCAGGTCTGTCAGAATGCGGGAGACGGTGCTTTTGCCGCTTCCGAGGTCGCCTGCAAGAGAAATTTTATCCTTCATTGAAGCCTCTTTTCCTGTCTTTGCAAACAAAATGAATTCAACATCTTATTATAGCAGATGGAAGTGCGTTTGTCAAGGGCTGATTGGAAAAGGAAAGGCGTTGCCGTAAAGCAACGCCTTGTCTTTTGTTTTATTCAGCCGAGGGGATGACGGGGAAGCCCTGTGCGTCGATGTCGGTCGCACCCGGGTGGTTTGCGGCGAGCCATGATGCAAAGAGAGCTTCATAGGTTGCGGCGGAGGTGGCATCTCCATTTTCTGTATAAAGCTCAATAATCGCCTTATACATATTGCCGAGGTTATAGAACTTGGTTGTCTGCTTATTCCCGTCCTTGTCGGTATAGATTAGGTCGCCCTTTCCGTATCTTTCAGCAACCTGGGAATCGGCGGTTGCGCTGCCTGTGCCTGCGATATCCTGATTGGAGAGTTCGAAGATGGAGAGGACATCGACCGAGGTATCATAGCCCTGATAGGTGGAGGAGGGAAGACCTGTCAAGGAGATATTGGCGCCGAGGTAGGCGAGGTTTTCTGCAGCGGTGCCGTAGGGAACCATACCGATGAATTTGCCGACGCTATCGTTTTTGTGGAAGGCGAGCAGGGCATTATCAAGCAATTTGTCGTAGCAGTAGGTGGACTTATTGTCCTCTGTGCCGTATTCGACCTTATAGCGATTACCCCACTGGGTATATTCGCCAATAACCTCACGGGGATGTCCCTTCATGATGATGTCGTAATCTGCGCCGTAGAGCAAATAGGTCAGTTTGAGATTGAAAATATAGTCGATATAGAGATTGAAGCAAGCGACCTTGACCTTTTCCTTTGCGGCAGCGTCAAGTGCTTCTGTATAATTTTCTTCATCTGCGAGGACATCAAGGAAGGCGAGATAGTCAGCCTCATTTTCGAAGAGAAGCGGGGTTTTATACTTGGAATCAAGCTCTGCATAGGTGGCGGGAAGCGTTGAACCAGCGGCAAGACCGCCGATGCCGTAAGCGGCACCCGATGCGAGCTTGGGATAGTCGCTGTGTCTTGTGCCGATATAGACGAGCTTCTGTGCGGGAGCCGTCTCGTCTGCTCTTTCGGTTCTGGTGAGTGCGGCATAGGTGTCCTCGAAATACTGACCGTACATCAAGGTGAGATAGTTTTCCTTTTCCTCTGCGGTCAATTTATCGACGGCGGCTGAAATCTTCTGATATTTCAGGTTGAGCTTGCAGTTGACATTGGCGTTATAGCCCTCTGCGCCAAAAGCGGAGAGAAGCTTGGTTTTGGTGTCGCCCGTGCTTTCAAGGATGCTGATGACGGTTGCCTCGTCCTGAATATAATAGGTGAAGTTGGGGAGAGAGGCGAGGGCGTATGCCTTACCGATATTATAGTGGAAGGGAGAATCGGTGTGCTTATTGTCATTTTTCGCCATGACAGCTTCAAATTCAGCCTTTGCCGACTCTGCCTTTGCCTGATAGGTTTCATAAACCTCGTCCTTATCGGCATTGACGGTTTTGTTCTTGACATAGACATTATTGAGGGCGGTATAGGCACCTGTGCCGTCCTCGCACATATAGACATGGAACTGCTCGGTCGTGAGGCCTGCATTGGCGGCAATTGCCGCACCGAGCAGGGCGGTACCGTCCTGCAAATAGAAGTTGAAGAAGGCGTCGCCCTTCTTGTCATTCAATTCCTTGACCTTGGCGACCATGGCATCGAACTCGGTCTTGGTGAAGCCTGTGCTTAAATTGTTGTTCGGGTCAAAGCCTGCGTTGTGGAAGCCTTCGATGCGTTCGACGACGGCTCCGCTTTCATCGGTATATTGAATGCCGTTATAGGTCTTGCCGCGCTCGATGATGGCGTAGGTTTCGTAGCCGTTATCAATAGCATCAAGAGCCGCGAGAACGGGGGGAATGGTTGCGAGTGCGAAAATGATGTTATAGGTATCTGCATTTTCGGGAGGATTGGTGGGCGTCTGCTCTGTGGGCTTATCCTCGGGGGCATTGCACGCCGTGAGGCAGGCGGTCACGAGCATGAGGCACGCCATGAGAAATGCGAAAAACTTGGTACTTCTTTTCATTTTCTTTCTCCTTGAATTTTTGATTTGCGAGTGGTCTTTCTATGGGTAGCATTATAGCACAAAATTCGACATTTGTCAAGGAGTGGCAAAGGGTGCCGTGTATCTTGTTTTGAAAGGGATAGATTTTCCTTGACTTTTTGTATGAAAGAGAGTATAATAGAGAAAAGAGAATTTGACTCTGTATAAAGGATGGGTAGTCAAGCAATGTTAAAGACAACGAATACTGCCGTGATGAACTTTGAAAATGCCATCCGCGGCGCGCGCAATCCGATGAACAGCTGGGCGCGCATGGATAGTATAACCGAGCAGGACGGCAATTTTACATTTGGCGAGAATGACATGAGTTTGGCGCGCAAGCTTGCAGTCGCGGGCAGTGACCACCGCAAATTCCTTCGTCAGATTTTTGTATCGGTGGATATAACGGCGCCTCTCTACTGGTGGAAGGAATTTGACACCTACAAGGTTGGCACGGTTGCCAATTCGACAAGCACCATGCACAAAATTCACGCGTCGCCCTTTACGCGCGACGATTTCAGCCATGACCGTATGACAGACGCGGCACTTGCACAGCTTGATGCGCTGATTGCCTATCTTGAAGAGGAGAGGCTTGCCTTCGTCGCGACGAATGACCGCAGTCATTGGCACAACATCATTCAGCTTTTGCCTTCCTCTTATATGCAGATGCGGACAGTGACACTGAATTATGAGGTGCTCATTCATATTTACGATGCACGCAAAAACCACAAGCTCGCCGAATGGCATCAGCTTTGCGATTGGATTCGCTCTCTGCCCTATGCGCGCGAGCTGATTCTGATTCATGACGGACAGAAGGACTCCTGATGGCGAATATTTTTGATTTATTTCGGTCAATTGAAGAAAAAGGCGCCGGTACTGCGGGTACGGGCGCTTGTCCCATTTCTTATATGATAGTCGGGCTTGGAAATCCCGGCAAGCAGTATGAGGGTACGCGTCACAATGTCGGCTTCGATGCCTTGCTTGCCGTTTCGGAGAGTGCGGGGGTGCGCCCGAACACCGCGCGCTTTCATGCGCTTGTTTGTGACGGAATGCTCGGCTCTGCGCGTGTCCTTTTTATGATGCCCGAGACCTTTATGAATTCGTCGGGTGTGGCAGTTGCCGAGGCGGCCTCCTTTTACAAGATTCCACCCGAAAGAATCCTTGTGCTGTGTGACGATATCAGCTTTTCTGTCGGGCGGATGCGCTTTCGCCGCAAGGGCTCGGCGGGCGGACACAACGGCTTGAAGAGTATCATTGAAAAATTAGGCTCGGACAATTTCATGCGCTTGAAAATCGGTGTAGGGCAGAAGCCGCACCCCGATTATGATTTGGCTGACTGGGTGCTTGGCAAGTTCCCCGATGCCGACCGCGCGACTCTCCGTGCGCGTGTGCCGTCCATTGTTTCTGCCTGCCGATTTGCCGTAGAGGGCAAATTTGACGATGCCTTACACGCGGTTGTCGAGAATCCGAAGGAGGAATATTCGTGAATATTCGTACCGTATCCTCGGCACTTCGGCTTGACCGCGAATTTTTGCATCTGCTTCAAGTGCTTGGTGAGCAGCTCAATGCGCCGAAATCACTGCCGATTGCGGCAAACGGGCTGTCAGGCGGTGCGCTTGACGCCGCCGCCCTTGAAATTGTCGCCGAGCTTCAGGGGGTACACAAAAAAACGCTTTTGTGCCTTGCCGAGAATGAGCGTGAGTGCCGTCGGCTTACCCGCCTTTTTGGCGAGGCAGGCATGAGGGCGCTTGTCTATCCCTACCGCGATTTTGTGATGTATCCTGTTACCGCCTCTCATGAGCATGACCGTGAGAGGCTTTCGGTCTTGTATGCCCTCTCGCACGGAGAGGCGGATGTGGTGCTTGCAACGCCGTCCGCCGCCTTGCAGTACACCCTGCCGCCCGAAAAGCTCGCCGCATCCTCGCTCTCACTTGCAGCGGGCGATGTCTGTGAGCTTGATGCGCTCTGCCTGCGCCTTGTGTCGCTTGGCTATGCCGCCGCCGATGCGGTTGAGGGGGCGGGACAGTTTTCAAGGCGAGGCGGGATTCTGGATATTTTTGTCTGCGGGACGGAAAAGCCTGTCCGCATGGAATTTTTCGGTGATGAAATTGACCGCATGGGCTATTTCGACCTCTACTCACAGCGTATTGAGGAGCCGTGTGAGCGCGTGCTTCTTCTGCCTGCCCTTGAGGTGATTCCCGACGACGAGGCGAAGGCGGACATCATGGCGCGTATCCGCCGTATGCTCAAAAAGAGCATGAGCGAGGAATCCTCTGCGATTTTAAGTGCGGAGCTTGCCGCACTTGAGGGGGGACGCACGCTTGAGAATGCCGACAAATACATCCGCACGATTTATAAGGATGCACACAATCTTTTGAGCTATTTTTCGTCGGTCGGGCGCAACAAGGGTGCGCGCACACCGATGCTTTTGATGGGGACCTCGGCAACGAGCGAGCAGCTTTTGGCATACCGCACCATGCAGAATGAGGCGGTGGGGGCGCTTCTTGAACGGGGGTTGATTGCAGGTGAGCTTGCGGAATACGAATGGGATGACAGCACCTTCAAGGCGTTTTGCGACAGAAATACCGTCATTCACCTGAATCCCTTTGCGGGCGGTCTTGGACAGACGCGTCTGGCAGGTCTTTTCGGATTCAGGTGTCGGCGTGGCGTGCGCTATGCGGGCAATCTCCCATTGCTGACAGAGGATTTGCGTGCGTTTACGGAGACTGCCTATCGCATACTGATTCTTGCCGAAAACGCGGCGGCGGCGGAGAGCATTGAAGGTGCTCTTACCGACGGTGGCTTTACTGTCGCGCGGCTCGATAGGGAGAAGGAAACTGACTTTTCATCGCTTGCGCCCTCGGTTGTCTATATCGGCGAGGGTGACTTTTCGGGTGGCTTTGAGCTGCTCGCACCGCGGGCGGTTTTATTGCTTCCGAATGACGAGGATGAGCGCGTATCGGTGCGCCGTCACACGAGACGCGCGGTCAAGCGCAAGGATGCAGGTGAGCGCATTCTTTCCTATGCCGAGCTTCGCCCGGGCGATTATGTGGTGCATGACGCGCACGGTATCGGTCAGTTTGTGGGGATGGAAACACTCCGCACGGACGGTGCGCTTCGTGAATATGTGACCATTCGCTATGCGGGGACTGACAAGCTGTTTCTGCCTGCCGAGCGGATTGAGACGGTTTCGCGCTATATTGGCAGTACCGCCGAGGACGGCACGGTCAAGCTATCGAAGCTTGGCGGCAATGACTGGCAGAAGGCGAAGCAACGCGCCAAGAGTGCGGCAAAGGATATTGCCAAGGATCTGATTGCCCTTTATGCCCTAAGACAGCGCAAGCGCGGCTTTGCGTTTCCGCCCGATACCTCTCTTGAAAGTGAATTTGACGATGCCTTTTCCTATGAGGAGACGGACGCCCAGCTTGTCTCCATTGCCGAAATCAAGGCGGATATGATGCGCCCTGTGCCGATGGATCGCTTACTTTGCGGAGATGTCGGCTATGGCAAGACTGAGGTTGCGCTTCGCGCCGCCTTCAAGGCGGTGGTGGGTGGCAAGCAGGTTGCCATTCTGGTGCCGACCACCATTCTGGCACTTCAGCATTATCAGACCTGCCTCTCGCGTATGCGTGGCTATGCGGTCAGCATCGAGATGCTGTCGCGTTTTCGGCGGCCGAAGGAGCAGGCGGAGATTTTGCGCCGACTGAAGCGCGGGGATATTGACATCATCATCGGCACACACAGTCTGCTTGGCAAGCAGGTTGAATTCAAGGATCTTGGGCTTCTGATTGTGGATGAGGAGCAGAGATTCGGCGTTGCACAGAAGGAACGCATTAAGAGTATGGCGCAAAATGTCGATGTTCTGACCTTGACTGCCACCCCGATTCCCCGCACGCTGAATATGGCGATGAGTGGGATTCGCGATATGTCGGTGCTTGATGAAGCACCGGGCGACCGCTATCCTGTGCAGACCTATGTACTCGAGCATCATGACGGCGTGATTGCGGAGGCAATTCACCGCGAAATATCGCGGGGCGGTCAGGTTCTTTACCTTTATAACCGCACAGGCTCGATTGATACGGTGGCGGCGCGGATTGCAAAGGGCTGTCCCGAGGCGCGTGTGGTTTTTGCACACGGCAAAATGGAGAAGGAAGAGCTTGAGGACATCTGGCAGGAGATGGTGAACGGCGAGATTGATGTGCTTGTTTGCACCACCATTGTGGAAACGGGTGTTGATCTTCCGAATGCCAATACCCTGATTATTGAGGATGCTGACCGCATGGGGCTTTCCCAGCTTCATCAGCTGCGCGGCCGTGTCGGTCGCTCGGGCAGACACGCCTATGCCTACTTCACATACAGAGCAGGGAAGGCACTCTCCGAGATTGCGACCAAGAGGTTGGAGGCCATTCGTGAATATGCAGGCTTTGGTGCGGGCTTCCGCATCGCCCTGCGTGACCTTGAGCTTCGCGGTGCGGGCAATCTTCTGGGTGCCGAGCAGCACGGGCATATTGAGTCGGTCGGCTACGATATGTATATTCGGCTTCTAAACGAGGCGGTGCTTGAAGAGAAGGGCGAGGTGGCAGATGTCGGCTTTGAATCGGCGGTTGCCTTCCGTGGCGACGCGCATATTCCCGAACGGTATATTGCGTCGTCGGCACAGCGCATGGAGATGTATAAGAAGATTTCGCTCATTGGCACACAGGAGGATTTGAGCGATGTGCTGGACGAATTTTGCGATAGATTCGGTGAGCCGCCTATGCCTGTCATGCGGCTTCTGAATGCCGCGCTTTGTCGGGCGCTTGCCGTCCGCGCAAGAATTTTACGCGTTGAACAGCATGAGCGCGAACTGCGCTTTATATCAAAGGAAATGAAGCTGGATGTCTGGTCGGAGCTTTTTGCCGAGGTTTTGACTCTGCGGTATATGGGCGGTGTGAATCCTTATATCCGCTGTCAGATTCCCGACAAGACCGATGCGGCAGAGTATGCCGTCCATCTGCTCACGCGGCTTCTTACGATTGAGGCACAGAGCGAGCAGGATGAAAAAGAGAAGGGGGAGAGCAAACATGAAGCAAGCAGCGAGGTCCAATAAAAAACGCCGCACGATCATCATTGCGGTATCCGTCTTGACTTTTTTGTCTCTTTTGGTTGTTTTTGCGCTTGCGATTTTCTTCAAGCCTGCGCCGACGGTGGTGACGCTTGATGGGACAGGTGTGAGCGAGCCGATGTATGCTTACTATCTTGCGACCTATAAGCAGTCCTTTTTGAATGCGCATAAGGATGACGGCTTGCGGAACGATACGGCCTCGTGGCAGTCAATGTCGGATGACGGCGAGCGGACATGGAAGGAACGCTTTGACGGGGAGTTCCGCGAGAAGATGTCGCGCAAGGTCGCGGCGGCGGCAATTTTTGACGAGAGCTATTCCTTGAACGATGCCGCCAAGCTCGTGATTGAGGATAAAATTGATGAGATCATTGCTTATAGCGGCGGCAAGGGGGCGGTCAAAGAGGTGCTTGCCCGATACGGCTGTACGCTTGCAGACCTGCGCCGTGCGGTGACGCTTGATTACAAGGTGTCGATGCTTTATTCGATGCTGTACGGGCAGGATGGAAGCGGGTTGCCGCAGGGGCTTCTGGAGCGCGAATATCAGGCGCGCTATGCGCGCATCAAAACCGTTTTCATACGGACAAAGGGGAAATTACAGAGTGACGGCAGTCACGCCACGCTTGACGAGGAGACGCTTCTGACGGCAGAGGCGAATATCGCGGCGCTTCGCGAGCATCTTGCAGACGGCATGGACGAGGATGAATTTCTCTTCTGGCAGGGACAGTTCAACGAGGACGAGAGTGCGAAGGATTACCCAAACGGCTACTATCTTTGGTCTGACAGCGTGTATGACGAGGCGGTGATTACGCTTGCGCTTTCGCTTCCTGTCGGTGAGGCGGGAATTGCCGAGGGCGATTACGGTGTGTATCTTGTCTACCGTTATGAAAGCCCTGTCGGTGCTTATGCCGAGGATGACAATGCCGCTTGGTTCAAGGGATTCGTTTCGGCGGTGACCGAGGACGAATTCAACCGCACGGTTGACAAACGCATCGGTGAGGTCGTGTGGGATGAGGCTGTGACGGGCAAGTATTCGATACTTGACATTGACAACAACTGGGAGGTTGTGTATTAAATAAAAAAGGTGATTCGTGCAGTTGTCCTTTTGGGCAACAGGCGAATCACCTTTTTTGATTAGCGTACAAACTCGGCGACGAGGCGTTCAAGTCCGACATAGGTATTGACACCGCCTGCGCCTTTGGCGGCGGCATCGAGGGCGCGGCAGGCTTCAAGGGCGCGGGCGGGGATGCTTTCATCCCTGCCTTGCAGGGCGCGCAGTCGAAGCGAGAGGGGGTACTCGTGAATGCGCAGAAGGCGTGAGATGTCAGCAGGCGGCACACCCTCGTCGCGCAGACGGCAGATGGCGACCATCTCGCCGTAGAGCTT
Organism: Eubacteriales bacterium; assembly: GCA_045649045.1. Lineage (GTDB taxonomy): Bacteria > Bacillota > Clostridia > Oscillospirales > CAG-272 > UBA1740. Next base: position 4,760 of record JAZRPF010000012.1, on the reverse strand, counting down.
GGAAACCGAGCCAAGCACAATTAAGGGATCGATGCGGCGGCGGCGCAGGTCACCGAGCTTGCGGTATGCGGTGGCGGCATCACCCGAGAGAATGGCGTTTGAAAGTCCGAAGGCATCCTCCTCGGCTGTGGGGGAGGTAACGGCTTCAAGGTCATGCTCGGCAAGGCTTGTGCGGTTTTCGGCTTTGAGCGCGCAGACGAGCTTTTCAATTTCGTTTGAAAGGGTATCCATCGAATGACCTGCCCGTTCAATCAGGGCGCGCGAGAGGGCAGGGGAGATGCTGATGCCTTCACTTGCGAAGTGCTTATCAATCCATGCGGCAAGCTGGCTGTCGGTTGAGCGCGGGAAGTCGACAATCGCGACGGATTCAATTAGCTCGCGATATCGCTTGGATGGCTTTTTGGGGAGCGTACCCATATCGAAATGCTCTTTGTCGACGCGGATGACAATGCACGCAGATTGAGCCTCGCGACAGCGGTCGGCGAGCTCCTTGAGCGAGGACAGGTCATCCTCTTTCATGCGGTCAATATTGGCGAGGTGCCATTCGAGCAGCTTCATATCTGCCATCATGGGCGGTGTTTCAAGGGCATCGGAGAGCATACGAAAATCAATGACCTCGCCCTCGCCGACCACATGATTAAAGACGGCAAGTGTATCGTCGGTGAGGATTTTTCGGTGCAATTCCTTGAGGTAATGCCGTTTGAGATAATCTTCCTCGCCTGCAAAGATGAAAAGTCTGGCGAGGTCATTTGCTTTGAGGAGGTTTTTAAGTTCGGCGACCGTCATGCTGATGTGTTCCTTTCTTCTGTACCGCAGGTCTTACCGTCTGTTGTGACTTCAAGGCGGATTTCGATGTGGCGCAGGACATCACTGACGGTGAGGCGGTAGGCAAGCGTGAGCGTTCCGCCCGCCTCGTCTATATGGACATCAAGCCCTTCGGTTTCGGCGACGGCATCGAAGGAGAAGGGTGGAACTGCATAGACAAAGGAGCAGGTCTTGCCCATCTCGAAGGTGGCGGTATAGCGCACAGAGCCGAAGCGCGAGAGGGTGAGGATGCGCACTTCGCTTTCATAGACAATGCGTGTTTCGGTCTTTGCGCCATCCTCGTTTTTTTCCTCAAAGGCGAGGGTGAAGCCGTCTTGCTTCATTGAAAAGCGGGCTGGAACGGTGACGGTCACGGTATCCTCGGGGACAAAGCGAGGGGGATTGCCTGACTTTTCATCACCGTCCGAGGCGTAGGTATGGCTGACCATTCTGATATACGCGCGTTTCATGTATCCGATTCCTCCACGGCTTCAAAAATAAGACGGGCGACGCATGATGAGTTGCATGATGCGTCAGCCCGTTTGATGCTTCATATAGCTTGTTTCCGCGTCTTAACCACGAAGCCCTTTTTCACGGCGACGGATATTGTAGTCGGAACGGGGGTTGATAAATTCGCGCCAATCGATTGCGCCGCGGTCGAGAGCCATGACGAGAGCCTCTGCCGTTGCGATATTGGTGGCGACGGGGATATTGCGGACATCGCAAAGGCGAAGAAGGTCGCGGTCAATATCGGAAAACTCTATTTTCGGCTCGGTATCTCTGAAATAGAACATGAGGTCAACCTCGTCGAAGGAGATACGGGAGAGAATTTGCTCACAGCCGCCGCTTTCGCCCGGCATGAGCAGGTCAATATCAAGCCCTGTCGCATCGGCAATATATTTTCCTGTGACTTGTGTGGCAAAGAGGTGATGTCTGCTTAAAATCGCACAGTAGGCAATGCAGAACTGTGCCATCAATTCTTTTTTCGCATCGTCAGCAATGATAGCAATATCCATCTGGTCGTTCTCCTATTCTTAATCATGTGGGACAGCTTGTCCGTCTTTCAGCGCAAAAGGATGCGCCGACGCCATTCACTCATGCGAGAGAAGCCGTCAAAGAGGGGAATCTGCTCGCCAAGAAAGCGTTTTGCAATATTGCGGAAGGCATCGCGGCAGTTGTCGCGGTAGTGTGCCTCGGCAATCAGTCTGCCTGCCTCCTGCTCACTTGCGAGATAGTCGCTGTGCGGGACAAGCCCGAGAATTGAGAGGCGTGTACGGTCAATGATTTCTGAAACGGTGGCGGTATCGTCGCGCCGAAAGAGCGAGGTACGGAAGCGGTTGATCACCAGCCATTGCTTCTGAATACCTGCCTCCTGCAGCAAGGCGGCGGATGACTCTGCCGCGCGAATGGAGACAGCACTTTCGGTTGAGATGACAATTGCCGCATCGCAAAGCTTTGAGGCGATATGGGCAGATGCATCAGCACTACCCGAGGTGTCAATCAGGACAATTTCTGCGCGGGTAGCCCTCTCGAGCTTGCCTAAAGCACGCTCAAAGGCGGCCTTGGCAGGAGGGGTGCGGCAAAGCGCATAGCCCGGGACAAAGTAGAGGTTGCGATTGCGCTTTAAGACGACCTCTTTTGTGTCTGCCGTACCGTCAATTAAATCTCCCAAATCATATAAAACGCGGTCTTCACAGCCGAAGAGCATATCAAGTGAACGGTTCGACAGGTCGAAATCAATGACAAGAGTTCTCTTGCCGAGCGCAGCGAAGGCGCGGGCAAGATTGGCGGTGACGGTGGATTTTCCAACGCCACCCTTACTGCTTGTGATGAGTACACGGTGATATTTCATAGGGAAGCCTCTCTTACTTTTTGGGGAATTGCACAGAAAGACGAAGATTCCTGCTTAAAGTATAGCATATTTTGGCGGAAATGTCAATCTGCACAGGCGAAAAAAGGAGAATTTTTGAATATTTACATACGGTCGGCGGAGAGCGTCAGCTTTTCGCCGTTTATTGACCATTCGCGCGCGGTTGCGGATGCCTCATAGAGAATTTTATCGGCAAGCACCTCCTCCGAGATAAAGGCGGCGTTTTTCTTGACAAGCTCTGCGAGGCGGTCGTTGCCCGCAACACCGAGTGTGATGTGGTCAGTGACCTCGAAGCCGTTATCCTTACGCATGGTCTGTATCTTGGAGATGATTTCGCGGACGGTGCCCTCTTCGATGAGGTCATCGGTCAGGTTGGTGTCAAGCACAACGGTGAAGCCCTGGTCTGCCTGTGAGACATAGCCTGCCTTTTGCGTCATGTCGATTAAAAGGTCATCGCGGGTGAGCGAAATTTCAGCGCCGTCTGCGGTGAAGGTGAGTGCGCCCTTTTCATTCAGCTCATCCATTGCCTCGTTGCCATCGACCTCGGCAAGATAAGCTTTGATAGCACCGAGGTATTTGCCGTACTTGGGGCCGACGGTTTTGAGCTGTGGCTTGAAGGTATAGGATGTGAAGTCGCGGACATCGTCGGTGAAGCGGACACCCTTGACATTCAGCTCGCTTGCAATGATGTCGGTGAAGTAAGGTGAAAGCGGCTCGCCCTCGCTCTTGACGAACATGGTGGCGATTGGCTGACGGTTCTTGATGTTGGCGGCATTGCGGCAGGCGCGGCCGAGCACAACGATTTTCAGCACCTCGTTCATGCTGTTTTCAAGTGACTTGTCGATGAAAGACTCGTCGCAGGCAGGGAAGTCGCAGAGGTGGACACTCTCGGGGGCTGACTTGTCGAGCGAGCAGACCAGATTGCGATAGATTTCCTCGGTCATGAAGGGAATCATGGGTGCGGCAATTTTGGCGAGAGTGACGAGGCAGGTATAGAGCGTCATATAGGCATTGACCTTATCCTCGGGCATATCCGAAACCCAGAAGCGCTCGCGGTTGCAACGGACATACCAGTTGCTCATCTCGTCAACGAAGTCCGAGAGGGCGCGTGTAGTTTCGGGGATGCGGTAGTTTGCGAGATGGTCGTCAACCGCCTTGACTGTCGATTGCAGACGGGAGAGGATATATTTATCCATAACCGTCATGGTGTCGCGGTTGAGCTTATAGGCGGTGGCATCGAACTTGTCGATGTTGGCATAGAGGACGAAGAATGCATAGGTATTCCAAAGCGTACCCATGAACTTGCGCTGTCCTTCGACCACCGCGCCGCTATGGAAGCGGTTGGGGAGCCAAGGTGCGCTATTTGAATAGAAGTACCAGCGAATCGCGTCGGCACCGAACTCTTCGAGTGCATCGAAGGGGTCAACGGCGTTGCCCTTGGATTTGGACATCTTCTGTCCGTTTTCGTCCTGCACATGACCGAGGACGATGACATTGCGGTAGGGGGCTTTATCGAAGATGAGTGTTGAAATAGCAAGCAGGGAATAGAACCAACCGCGCGTTTGGTCGACAGCCTCGCTGATGAAGTCGGCGGGGAACTGGCTCTCGAAAAGCTCTTTGTTTTCAAAGGGGTAGTGCCACTGTGCGAAGGGCATAGCACCCGAATCGAACCAGCAGTCAATGACCTCGCTGACGCGCTTCATCTCGCCGCCGCATTCGGGGCAGGTGATGGTGACCGCATCAATGAAGGGGCGGTGCAATTCGATATTGTCGGGGCAGTTTTTCGACATTGACTTCAATTCGGCAATTGAGCCGATTGCATGGCGGTGTCCGCAACCGCATTCCCAGATATTGAGAGGTGTACCCCAATAGCGATTGCGGCTGATGCCCCAATCCTGCACATTTTCAAGCCAGTCGCCGAATCGGCCGCGGCCAATGCTTTCGGGAATCCAGTTGACCTCGTTATTATTGGCAATCAGGCGGTCACGCACGGCGGTCATGCGGATAAACCATGTGTCACGCGCGTAGTAGATGAGGGGGGTATCGCAGCGCCAGCAGTGCGGATAGGAGTGCTCAAAGGTGGGGG
>JAZRPF010000011.1:0-7741 GCA_045649045.1 Eubacteriales bacterium | reverse complement strand
CGCGCCGATACCGTTTTACGCGGCATAGACAACTCTGACGACGATGGCGATACCGTTTCTCCCGAACTTTCAGATTATGAAGCCATTGCCGAGCATGTCTTGCCGCCCGTGAAACCAACCTACGATATCACGGTCAATAATAAGCTATGGGACGCAGAGGCAGAGCTTCGGTCAAAGGCACAGAAAAAAGAACTGCCGCCAGCGCAAGAGTTGCCAAGCGAACCCGAACCCCAGACAGATACTGTCCCGAAGAAAAAGCAAAAAGCTCCCGACGGGCCGCTTGTCACCCCTGACATGATTTCCACCAAAACACATATTGAAGCATCTGACCGTCCGACAGATGACACCGTTGATATCATCGACGATGAAGAGCTTGAACGCGAAAAAGAACGCAAGGCTCTTGAAAAAATGTACGCATCCTATTCCTTCCCACCCCTGACCTTGCTCGCGCAAAATGAAGATGTGGATGCGGGCAACATCACCGAGGAAATCAACCAGAATGCCAACAAGCTCGTAGAAACCCTGACAAGCTTCAATGTCCGCACCACCATCACATCGGTGTCACGCGGTCCGCGTATCACACGCTATGAGCTTGTCCCCGATGCAGGCATTCGCATTCGCTCGATTGCCAATCTAATTGACGATATTTCGATGAATCTGGCATCTGCCGGAATCCGCATTGAAGCTCCGATTCCCGGCAAGGCAGCTGTCGGCGTCGAAGTGCCGAACAAGACCGCATCAACCGTCCGTCTCCGCGAGCTTCTTGAAAATGAGACCTTCAAAAATGCCGCCGCCCCCACAACCGTCTGTGTCGGTGCGGATGTCACGGGCGACCCTGTTTTCTGCGATATTGCCAAGATGCCGCACGCCTTGATTGCAGGTGCAACGGGTATGGGTAAATCTGTCTGTATCAATATCATTCTTGTCAGCCTGCTTTACAAGGCGCGTCCCGATGAGGTGAAGCTGATTCTCGTTGACCCCAAAAAAGTTGAGCTTGGTGTTTATAACGGTATTCCGCATCTGCTTGTCCCTGTCGTCATTGATCCGAAGAAGGCGGCTGGCGCACTCAGCTGGGCTGTTTGCGAGATGGAGCGCCGCTTCGATTTGATTGAAGAAGCGGGCGTACGCGATATCAAGGGCTATAACAAAACCCTTGAGGAGCATCCCGAACGCGAAAAGCTGCCAAACATTGTCATTGTCATCGACGAACTTAACGATCTCATGATGGTCGCATCAGACTCGGTCGAGGCATCTATTTGCCGTATTGCACAAAAAGCGCGCGCGGCGGGCATTCATCTCATTATCGGTACACAGCGTCCGTCTGTCGATGTCATTACAGGTACAATCAAGGCAAACATTCCCTCTCGTATTGCTTTCCATGTGGCATCTCAAATCGACTCACGCACCATTCTCGATGCTGCCGGTGCAGATAAGCTTCTGAATAACGGCGATATGCTCTTCTTCCCTGTCGGCTACCCCAAGCCACTTCGTGTGCAGGGTGCATTCATCAGCGACGGCGAGGTTGAGAAGGTCACCTCCTTCCTGAAGCAAAACACACCTGCGGGCATTTACAACAGCGAGGTTATGGAAAACATTGAGCGTGAGGCTGAACGCTGTATGCAAAACGGTAAACGCTCGGCATCCGAGGATACACCTGTCGCGGAGGACGGTGACGAAACACTTGCCAATCCGAAATTCCGCGAAGCCGTCGAAATTGCCATTGACGAAGGTAAAATTTCGACCTCGCTCATTCAGCGTCGGTTAAAGCTTGGCTTCGGTAAAGCAGCGCGCTTTATTGACATTATGCAGCGCATGGGCATTGTCAGCGAGCCTGACGGTCAAAAGCCCCGCACCACTCTGATTGACCGTGACCAATTCTATCAGCTTCTGAACCGCATGGATGACGAAAAATAAATATTACAATTGACCGTCTTTGACAGACGGGAGAACGGAGAAAACGATGGTCTATCTTTTGCTTGCCGACGGCTTTGAGGAGGTTGAGGCGCTCACGCCGCTTGACCTTCTGCGCCGCGCCGGAATTGAAGTCCGTACAGTCGGCGTGTCAGGTGAATATGTCCATGGCGCGCACGGCATCACAGTAAAGGCTGACATTCTGCCAAGCGAAGCAACCGAATCCCCTGATATGCTGATTTTGCCGGGTGGAATGCCCGGCACCCTGAATCTTGATACTGCTGAAATTACCGACATTTTGCTCACCCGAACACTTCAATGCGGCGGTAAGGTTTCAGCCATTTGCGCCGCGCCGATGATTCTCGGTAATCGCGGACTTTTGAAGGGTAAAAAAGCAGTCTGCTATCCCGGCTTTGAAAAGCACCTTGAAGGTGCCTTTGTTGCCGATACTTCCCTTGTCACAGATGGAGCGATTACCACTGCCAAAGGGATGGGTGTTGCCTTTGAGTTCGGTATGAGACTTGTCTCCGAGCTTCTCTCGGAGAAGGTCGCATCAGAAATTGCCGCATCTGCCCAATACTGCAAATAAAGCATTGAATGCAGAGGAAAGGAGGCAAAATGATGGATATCCGCGCTGAAAAAAGCGCCTTGCGCCGTGACTATCTTGAACGCCGTCTGCAAATACCCGATGATGTTCGAGCGGAAACCGATGCCGCTGTTTGTCGCGCTTTATTAAGCTCTGCCGCATTTCGCTTGAGCGATACAGTGCTGGCATATGCACCCAAAGCCCCCGAGGTTGATATTTTACCTGCTATTCTATCTGCCCTCAATCTTCAAAAAAAAGTTGCCTTTCCCCGCTGTGAAACGGGAAACAGGCTCTCCTTTCACTTTGCCGCGCCGAGCGATTTGAGGCGTGGCGCATTTGGCATTCTTGAGCCCGATGCCACAATGCCCCTCTGCACAAGCTTTTCAAATACGGTTTGTCTTGTACCTGCACTGCTTTTTGACAGGTCAGGCTATCGGCTTGGGTATGGGAAGGGCTACTATGACCGTTTTCTTGCGGACTTTGAAGGAACTACAATCGGAATTGCCCGTGAAGACTTCATTTTGCCCGCGCTTCCCCGCGGTGCTTATGACCGCTCTGTGCATATCCTGATAAGCGAAAAGGGGGTGCTTCCCATCTCGTGATACAAAAGAATGAAACCGAAAAAACGCAAACTGCAAGCAAGATGCGTATGCAGGATGTCTGCCCCTTGGACACACCCGTATCGGAGGAGTCGCTCGAAGAGGTTTATGCAAGACTCTGCCGTGCAAAAGAAGCGCAAGAGGAAACACAGAATGCGCCTCTCAACAATCAAGAATTGAATCAAAAGACTGAGAGCACCGCTCAAGCTGTCTCGTCTGAAAAAGCAAGCAACCTGAAAAGAGCTGCAAAGCAAGCAGATGAACGAAATGAAAGAGTGGTGACTGTGCGGCCGCGCGCAAGGCGCACGCTTCATGAGGAAAAGCCACCTGTTCCCTTCATGGAACGCCCCCTTGTGAAAAAAGCCGTAGCATTTTGGCAAGAATACAAAAAGGAGCTTCCAAGCAACAGCTTGCTTTTCGCCCCGTTTCTCCCCCTTGCCATTTGCGCTCTTCTGATACTGTTCCGCATTTTCTACGGAATTGCCTCGCCGTCAGGTGCTAATATCTATACGGCGGTAGCCGCCATTTACCTCACGGTTTTTGTGCCTCCCTGCACAATTTATCTTAGAAAAAGGCCGCTTCTTGCAGAGCGTATGGGCTGGAAATTGCCCACGCCCGATAAACTCCCCTTGATTCTTTTATCTGCCATTACGCTTTTCTTTGGGGCGGCGGCATTCACCTCAATCGGTGCTTATTTCGGCATCACTGAGGTGCGCTATCATTTGTATAGCTTTTATGCGATTCCTGCGGCAACCTCGATTGCAGGTGTTCTTTTCTCGACTGTAACCCTGGCGATTATTCCTGCCATCATGGAAGAAATCCTGTGCCGAGGCATTATTTTTGCAGAATATCAATATTATAATACACCGCTTGCACTTGTGATGAGTGCGGTGTTCACGGTTATTTTACAGTTTGACCCTTCACGCATTGTTGTGGCGCTTTTCTGTGGCTTATTGCTCGGAACTGTGCGATTTGTGACAGGCTCACTGACCGCGTCAATTATTTTGCATTGTCTTTATAATTTGGCGTGCCTTTTCTATGAGCACTTTTTCGGCATTATGGGTGACCAGCTCAGTGAATTCCTGATACTTTTCTTTCTTTGTGCCGTTTTTGCGCTTGTTTCGCTCTTTTTCCTCTTGAATACAATGGAAAAAATCTGCCGCACCTATGCAGACGAGCGAAAAGAAATTACGGTCGATTTGCGCCATTCGTCAGGAATTGCGCTTAAGGACTCTCTGCGCATTGCCTTTATCTCGCCCACTCTTCACTTTGTCCTGCTCTTTTATTTGATTGCTTCAATTTTTATCTGATTTTCAATTTGCAAGAAAGGAAGGGGCTCTCTGATAGTCCCCACTCTATTTATGGTTGTCAAGCAGAAACAAACACACATTGCTTACCGCTGTCCGCACTGTAATCTGACGGTTTTCGGCTTTGTCGGCAAATTTGCCCTGTCCGCCGATATGCTCCGTCTGAAATGCCCTTGCGGAAAAAGTGAGCTGACCATGACTTATACGGCGGACAAAAAAATCCGTCTGGCTGTTCCCTGCCTCTTCTGTGCATCGGAGCATCAGTTTGTCGTTACGCAAAACCTCTTTTTTGAGCGCGACATCTTCCTTCTGAACTGCTCCTACACCAACATGGACATCTGCTTCATCGGTGACAAGGCAAAAATCGATGCGGCACTTGAAGAAAATGAAAAAGAACTGCACCGTTTGCTGCAAAATCTCGGACTTTCCAGCATGGCACAGCTCCGTGGTGAGCAGGAGGGCGAGGATGAGGACGATATACCCTATCTGAACGATGCCCAGATTTACGATATCATCCGCTTTTTAATTGCCGATTTATCGGAGGAGGGCGAAATTTCATGCCCCTGTGAAAGCGGGCATTATGAATGCGAGGTTGCCCCGCACGGCATTCGTGTTTTTTGCACAGAATGCGGTGCAGAGCATCTTTTCCGAGCAGAAAGCGTTGCTGATGCGCAGGAATTTCTGCATTGCTCGCACATCGACCTTCTGCCGCGCGCATAAATTATACGCCGTAATAGGCACGCAAGCCCTGATAGATTCCCTCTGCAAACAGGTCGGGGCGGGTACTCATGAGCAGGGCATCCTGCGGGTTGCTGATAAATCCAAGCTCAACCAAGACCGCAGGCATTCTTGTACGGCGCAAAACATAAAGTCCCGGTCGCACCACAACACCGCGATTGCGAAGTCCTGTTGTGCGGTTGAGTCCGCGCAATATGTCTTCTGCCAGACGGTAGGCAGATGTTCCCGTACTGAAAACAAGTGCCTCCGAACCGGTTGCGCTTTCGGATGACGAGGAATTGGTGTGCAGGCTGATAAAAACATCCGCACCCCAACTGTTTGCATCGTCAACGCGGATACGCAAGCTGCTTGCATTACTTGTGCCGAGAATGGTACTCGGCGTTCTGCGTGACAGGCGAGCACTGAAATCGGGGTTTGCATTCAGAATATCGGCAAGAATGACACCGATTTCATAGACAACATCCTGCTCACGCAGTCCCTGCCCTTCTGCTCCTGCATTGGGGTTGACGGGATTATGTCCTTGGTCCACATAAACTTTAATTGCCATATTTCTATAAAGCCCCTTTTGAATGGGGCAAAAACCTCCGCTAATCATTCATTTGTTTACTATTATTCTATGCACCGACGGGAGTTAGGTTCATGAAGGAGCTCAAACGACTTCTCAGCTTCGCGCGCCGCGCGATTGACGATTATGCCATGATTGAAGAGGGCGACCGCGTTGCCGTGGGCGTTTCAGGTGGCAAGGATTCTCTATCCTTGCTTGTGACTATGGCAGAATTGCACCGTTTTTATCCCAAAAGCTTTGAGCTTGTTGCCATTACTGTTGATATGGGCTTTCCTGACACAGATTTCAGCGCGATTGCCGCGTTTTCGGAATCCTTGAATGTCCCCTTTCACGCCGTTAAAACCGATATTGCAAAAATCATTTTTGACATCAGAAAAGAACCGAACCCCTGCTCGCTCTGCTCTAAAATGCGGCGAGGCGTCTTGCACAACAAAGCCATCGAGCTTGGTTGCCGCCGTGTTGCACTCGGGCATCACTTTGATGATGTAGTCGATACGCTGATGCTCAATCTTTTCTTTGAAGGGCGGTTCGGATGTTTTTCTCCCGTCACCTACCTTTCGCGCGCAGATATTCATCTGATTCGTCCTTTGATTTATGCACAGGAAAAGGACATCCGCTATTTTGTTCGCCATACCGATCTGCCGATTATGAAAAGTCCCTGTCCCGAGGATCATCAAACCGAGCGTGAGAATATGAAAGAGCTTCTCCGCAAATTAGAGGGAGATTATCCGGGATTACGGCACCGTCTCTTCGGCGCACTCTGCCGTGCGGAGCTTGACGGCTTCCACCCTGTCGGACGGCTTCCGCTTTGATTGATAGGAGTCCTTATGATACGCCACAGAAAAATATTGGTTCGCACTTTACTTTCGCTGTTTGCAATAATTTTTATCATTATTTTAATAACAAACAGCCTTGCCGTCCTGATTGCCACGCCTTGCATCTCGCATGAGCTTGATGACGCACAGGATATTGACTATATTTTGATACTTGGCGCAGGACTGAATCATGACGGCTCGCCCGGCCGTATGCTCCGTGACAGGCTGAACACTGCCCTGCTTCTGTATCACCATTTGGCAAAGAAGGGAGAGTCCCCCACTTTGATTGTCAGCGGTGACAGGCGCGAAGGCTATGATGAGGTCAGCGCCATGCGCGACTATCTTTACGAGCAGAACATTCCAAAGGAAGTTGTGCTTGAAGACCCGACCGGCTTTTCAACAGCCGAGAGTGTTGCGAATCTGAAGGACATTGCAAAGGACGGGGCGCGCACGGTACTTGTCACTCAGGAATATCATCTATATCGCGCTTTGTATATTGCCCGTATGTATGGACTTGATGCCTATGGCCTTGCGGCACCGCCGTGTGAAGATCAAAAACAATTTATCCGTGATATGAGAGAGGTTGCCGCACGCACAAAAGATGTCCTGCTCTCGTTTATCACCGCCCTTGACAGTTAACTTGATTGTATGTTATACTAATTGTATCACGCATAGAAAAGGAAGTGAAGATATGCAGCCTCAGGAATCGGGAGAAATGTATTTGGAAACCATATTGGTTTTATCTAAAAAGCTCCCCTCTGTCCGCTCTGTAGATATTAGCGAGCATATGAATTTTTCAAAGCCCAGTGTCAGCCGTGCCATTGGTGTCTTGAAAAGCGGGGGCTATGTCACGACCGATGAAAACGGCTATATTCATCTGACCGATGAAGGACAAGCGCTTGCAGAAAAAATCTACACGCGTCACAATACATTGAAGCAATTTCTTGTGCAGCTTGGTGTTGATGAAGCAATAGCCGCGGATGATGCCTGCAAAATCGAGCACCATATCAGCGATGAAACCTTCCGTGCAATTTTGCGGCAGGTAGAAAAATAACTAAAAAAAGAAAGCACAATGCAACTGAAGTGAACCCAAAAGTTTAGACAAAAATTAAATATTAAGTTGTTTGTGAATGAGCTCGGTATTGAACTGGGCTCATTCCTTTTAGTTTAAGAGAGATTCTCTCATTGTTGTAGTAATGTATGTATTCTTCTAACTTTTC
>JAZRPF010000010.1:0-61260 GCA_045649045.1 Eubacteriales bacterium | reverse complement strand
GATCTTGCGGTCAAGTTTAGGTGGACGACCTTTGTTAGATCCGCTTGCTTTGCAAGCTTTGCCTCTGCGTTCTTTCATCAGACCTTCGGCTCCTTCTTCTAAAAATATGCGTTCCCACCTCTTTACAGCGTTTATATAATTACATTCTTCGGAATGCGTTTTGGTATTCCAATATCTCCGAACTGTTTCGTGATAACTTAGTCGGTGTTCTCGCATATCCATTATAACACAAATTTTGAATTCTGCGCTATGATTTTTTTGCTTCTGTTCCTTTTTTGCCATAAAAAATATGCACCTCCAAAAGTGTCTAACTTTTGGGGTGCATATCAATTCGGAGTGCTTTTTTATCGAAACAGTCTTATCCTTCACAATACGGCGATTCCCATTTTTCGCTTAATAACCGAAAAGCTCGGCGATGGAAACAAACAGATTCGCATCGTAGCCCATCAGGTTGACACTCACCGATAAGAGAAGGTGAATACACATATAACACGAAAGTAGCATCAGTAGCTTACCGATTGTTCTGCAAGCCACCGCCGCGCCTGTGCTATGCTCTGCCGTCTGCTCATGGAAGGAAAAGAGCAAAATCACCGACAGGACCGAAGCGAGCATCGTGAGGTCGGCAGTATATCTGAAAATGACACCGCCAAGACAGAAATTCATAAACGCCACGAAGAAGAAGCCGCAAAGCAAGCATAAGAGCAGGCTCTTCGCAAAGGGCGTTTTCTTTTTACTGCGAAGGGTGGGGAACGCAAGAAAGAGCGAAAGCATCAGAGGAATCGCAAACAGGCCCATGCCTGTATCAACATAAACATAGGTGCCATAATTGTTAAGCGAGGAATGAAGCAAGCTGAAATTCGGGAAATTCCCCGACACGCCAAGTGGCTGCATGAAATAGTGATAGATTGTACCGGGAATACCGCTCAGGCGGAGCTTGTTTTTGGAAATATCGCTGACCGTCAGCTGATAATTCGTACCAAACTCAAAGGGGCTGTCAAAGCGTGCCTGATTGTACCAAAGAGTAAAGCCTACCGCGAGCAGGACAAAGAAGCCGAGCGCGGCAAGGTCTATCAGCTTTCCTCCAAGTGTCCGCGTGACCTTCAAAGACGCGCCTTCTTCATTAATGTCAAGCTGGGGCTTATTGCGAAGAACACCGAAATACAGAATGGGCAGTACGACAAACGCCGCGAGCAACGCCATGTTCAGTCTTGAAAGGAAAAGCATTGCATAGGAAAGTCCCGCAAGTGCAAAAAAGGTCGGGCGAAGAATCTTTCCCTTTTCATTAATGGCAAGCAAGGAAAAGAACATAAACGCGGCAAGATATGCCATACCTGCAATCATCGCGATATAATAGAAGGGTTGTCTGCCTCGCGCCATCAGCAAAATATTCGATGTCAGAAGAAGGGTGACAAGGCCCAGGCACAAGTATGTGAGCGGTACCTTTTTCTTATAGATTACAACATAAGCAATCAAAAACAGTGAAATGAATGCGGTTGCGCTGATGGCATAAAAGCTGCTGACAGTCGCATCCGCGGGGAGCGAACCTGTCAGAAGATAGTGTGGCAAATAAACATTGAGAATGGGTGCTATGCCGAAATAAGAATAATAGGCACCGTCATACATAGCTCTGTCCCAAAGATATGAAATGCCTTTTCTTGCGCTATAATCATAAGGATTTTCAAGCTGCAACAGCTTTTCCGATACAGGATAGTCGATATGAAGCTGTCCCTTCAGGAAGGCATCTGTTTGCTGAATATAGGGGTTATAGGTGTTGACTCCATTTTGAAGCGGATAGGAAATATCCTTGAAGCCGCCGATAAAGGACGAGCAATAAAGCACCGTGATGACAATACAAAGCACAAGCGTGCCAAAAACCAGCAAGCAGTGTGAGCGCTTGCTGATATCAAAGGCATGACTGTTCCACTTGAATGTCACCGACAGCCAGATGAAAATTCCCACTGCAAGCACCAGAAGGAAGCGCAGAAGATTGAAGCGCATCAGGTTATTTGACGGATTCAAAACAACGGCTGTAATGAGCGTATCCCTCTCAACATTTGAAAATTCAAGCGTAAGCTCACTCGGCTCACCCGTATTCAAATCAAGCAGGATGGTTTTTTCGGCAGGATTCTGATTGTCCCCCGCCCCAATAGCAGTCGTCGCGATCTTCACTACGGTATCCGCGCGTTTGGAATCCGCGCCCTTGACAACCACCTGAATTGGCTTTGTCAGGGGTGCGCCATCCTTTGTCACCGAGAAAATTCTGATGGCATACACATCGCTTGGTGCGCCTTTTACCGTATAGGTATGGCTTGTCCCTGCCTTCAAGGGAAGCGGCGCATCCGATAGTCCTTGGAAGTCGGTCACATAGTCATCGCGGTCAAGAAATAATGTACGGTAGTTTGAAAAGCAAAATTCAAACAGAAGTGTTGCCAAAACAATAAGCAAAGCAAGCGCTGCCCGCTTCCAATACAATTTGCGTCTTGCGCCTTCAATCATCAATGCTTGCCTCCATGAAAGAAATCGGCACTGTTGCCGTTATTAAAGCTTCAAAAGCTCGCATACAGACTCTGCCACATCCTCACCGCGAAGCGCACACGCCTCATAAAGAGGCATTGGTTTTGAGGGCTTCACAAAGCAATCGTGAATGGCATGAATTTTTGTGTGGATTTTTCTCTTATGCAGCTCCCTTTCAAGCTCTGCTTTCAATAGCATGGCCGCACCGCCAGCTTCAATTCCTTCTTCAATGAACACAAGCACCTTGACTGAATGCGGCAACAATTTCAAAATATCGGCAGCGGTCAGGTGATAGGGCTTGAGTCTTTCAAGCAAAATAGAACCTGCCTTAATCTTCTTTTTGCGCAGAATTTGCTCGGCGCGCAGCGCCTCACCTGCGACCTTACCGTAGCTGACAATAACGGCACGCGGTGCATAGCGAGACGAAAAGTCAGCGCGGACAAGCGAATCATCCTCTTCCCTGCCGACAAAAAAGGCAGTTAAGATGCTTTCATCCTCTGTGGCATTGGGATATCTGACGGCAATGGGGGCATCCACATCATCTGATGCCATTTGGCGCAGAATACGCCGTAAAGATGCAAAGGATGCAGGTGCATAAAGAGTCATATGCGGTATTTGCGAAAGAAACGCCACATCGAATACGCCATGATGTGTCGGGCCGTCCCCTACCGCAAGAGAGGCTCTGTCAATACAAAGCCGAATGGGCAGCTTTTGCAAAGCGGCGTCATGCAAAACATTGTCATAGGCTCTTTGCAGGAATGTCGAATAGACGGCAAAAAAGGGTTTGACACCGCCGCCTGCAAGACCTGCCGCAAAGGTGACAGCGTGTGCTTCGGCAATTCCCACATCAAAGAAGCGTTCGGGATATGTCGTGCGGAAGGCGGAAAGGCCTGTCGCGTCTGCCATAGAGGCAGTGATGGCAACGATTTTATCATCTTTTTCTGCCAAGCGCGCAAGCTCGCGGCCGAACACCTCGGAATAATTAAGCGGTGGCGTGGTTTTGGCTACGCTATGATATTGGTGGGGCAGGTTTTCGGCAGGCGCATAGCCCTTGCCCTTCACAGTACGCAGATGAACAATTGCGCTTTCTCCCTTGCCCTTGGCAATACGGAGCAGCTTTTCTACGGTATCATAATCATTACCGTCAGCAGGGCCTAAATAGAAAAGGCCGAGCTTTTCAAAATAATTGCTGGCATAGAGCAGGTCTTTCAAGGTCTGCTTGGTATTGCGTAAAAAACGAAAACAAGGCTCACCGACAAGCGGAAGATTACGCAGAAGATTGGCAGTCTTTTGCTTTCTGCGCGCATAGTCTGTTGATGAACGGATTTTTGCAATATAACGGGCAAAGCTTCCGATGTTCTTGGAGATCGACATTTCATTCTCATTAAGAATGACGATCAAGTGCAGGTCAGACGCACAGTTATTGAGTGCTTCATGCACCATACCGCCCGTATAGGCGCCGTCACCAAGAACGGCAATGGTGTAGGACTTACGCCCTGCGAGCTTGTCAGCCTCTGCAAAACCAATGGCCGCAGATAGCGCGGTTGAGCTATGCCCTGTACCAAAAGCATCATGCTGACTCTCATCGCGGCAGGGAAAGCCCGATAGTCCGCCCGGCTGTCTTAAAGTATCAAAGTCGGCAAGTCTGCCTGTCAGCATTTTATGCACATAGGACTGATGCCCCACATCAAAAACAATGCGGTCATCAGGCGAATGAAAGACACGGTGTAAGGCAACCGTCAGCTCAACGACACCTAAATTGGACGCAAGATGACCGCCGTGCTCCTTGATACGCTCAACGAGAAACCGCCGTATCTCCGATGCCAGCACAGGCATAGCCGAGCGCGGCAAACGGCGCAAGTCCGCAGGCGACGAAATAAGCGGTAGATATTCTTGACTGTTCTGCATATATAATTTCTCTTTTCTTGACGCAATCAGGCTTCTTTTATTTATGATACCATAAACAAGAGAAAAATGCAATGGATTTATTCCTTTTATATCATGATGTGGCGAAAGAAAATTTACACCGATTTTCTTGACAACCGTCGGGGATTCGGTTATAATAATAAAAAACAGTCGGCAAACCATCCGTCTGCCGTGAAAGGTCGATTCTATGGCACGCATTTTCAAATCAGCCGATGCACTCATCGGCAATACCCCCTTACTTGAATTAACCAATACCGAGCGTGAGCTTGGCCTTTTGGCAACGGTTTATGCAAAGCTTGAATATCTGAATCCCGCAGGATCGGTCAAGGACCGCGTGGCACTCTCCATGCTTGAAGATGCCGAAAGGCAGGGCAAGCTTTCCGCTGATTCGGTCATCATTGAGCCAACCTCCGGCAATACGGGCATCGGTCTTGCGGCAGTTGCCGCCGCACGCGGCTACCGCCTCATCATTGTCATGCCCGACACCATGTCCGAGGAACGCCGCCGCCTCATGCGCGCCTACGGCGCAGAGCTTGTTCTTTCTGACGGCAAGCTTGGAATGCAGGGCGCAATTAATCTTGCCGATAAAATCGCAAGCGAAACACCAAACGCCATCATTGCAGGACAGTTTGTGAATCCTGCCAACCCAGCCACACACTATGACACCACAGGCCCTGAAATCTGGCGCGATACCGACGGTACGGTGGATGTCTTTGTGGCAGGTGTGGGAACAGGAGGTACCATCAGCGGTACAGGACGCTATCTGAAGGAGAATAACCCCGCGCTCCGCGTGATTGCAGTCGAGCCTGCCGATTCACCGGTGCTTTCAGAGGGCAAGAGTGGTGCGCACGGCCTGCAAGGCATAGGCGCAGGCTTTGTTCCCGCCGTGCTTGATACGACGGTTTATGACGAGGTTTTGACCGTCACAACCGAGGAGGCGTACCATGCAGCACGCGAGCTTGGCAGGCGCGAGGGTGTCCTTGTGGGCATCTCATCAGGTGCGGCTCTGCACGCCACCTATCAGCTTGCAAAGCGAGAGGATATGCGTGGCAAGAAGATTGTCGTTTTACTGCCCGACACAGGCGACCGTTATCTGTCCACTGCACTTTTTGAATAACCGCAAAAAGAACGAAACACGCCTATCTAGGCACATCAAGTCGTTCCATACAATTTTAATAAAAAGCTTGAGGATTTCAATTTGATATTGAAATCCTCAAGCTTTTGTATAAATCTGCTCTTTTTATCTCAATCAAGCTGCTTCAAGGCATCAAGAAGCTCACCGCAATCACGCATGACATAGGCAGGCTTGCGCTCGGATGCCGCCAATATTTCCTCGGTTGTTTCACCGCTCATGACAAGTACGGGGTAATCCCTGCGCGCAGACCGCACTCGATATCGGTATAGATACGGTCGCCTGCGACAAGCGTCCCTTCTTGTGTCACCCCGACCTTCTTCATGGCAAGCTCAACCATGAGGGGCGAGGGTTTACCGATAAAGAGAGGGCGGCGACCAGTCGAATTGTAAAGCATATCGCTGACAGAGCCGCAGTCGGGCACAGAGCCGAACTCGGTCGGACAGACCATATCGGGATTGGTGGCGAGATACGGCACATCCTTCAGAAGCAGACGGCTCAGATTTTCAAGCTTTTTGAAGGTCAGCTCAGTATCAAAGCCTGTCACAATGCAATTGATATTCTCGTCATAATCAGTTGTCACATGGAGTCCTGCCGACACAAGCTCACGCACAAAGGACTGTGTACCGCTGCAATAAATATAGCAGTCCTTATGATGTAACGAAAGATAGTACGCCATCGCCTGTGAGGATGTCATAAAATCGTCCTCTGTCGCGGCAATACCAAGCTTCGCCAGCTTTTTCACATAATCGGAAACGCTTTTTGACGAATTGTTCGTCATAAAGAGATAGCGTTTACCCTGACGGCGAATGGTGTCAAGCAATTCCTTCGTGAAGGTATAAAGGCGGTTACCAAGATAAAGTGTCCCGTCCATATCAAAGAGAAAAAGTGAAATGTTCTAAAATTCTTTCATGTAATGACAGTCCTTTTCAAAGATTCCAAAGCTCACGCTTTGCGGTAGATACGGCAGTTGCACCGGCACCTAACGCCGCCACAATTTCTGCCTTCGTGTCAATCATTCCCCCTGCAATCACAGGAATTGAACGACAGTGGTCTGTAAAGCGAGTGATGACCTTTGGAATCACACCGGGCATTAATTCGACCATTGAAGGATGCGCGTTTTCAATTGCCTCATAGGATGTGGCAACCGAGTGCGAATCCACAATAAAGAAGCGTTGCACAGTCAGAAGACCGCTTTCTGTTGCCTGACGAATCAAGGCACTGCGCGTACTGATAATGCCGTCAACACCAAGGTGGGCAAGAAGTGCGATGCCTGCGGCATCCCGCCCGACACCTTCCGCAAGGTCCAAATGAACGAAAAGCGACTTCCCTGCTGTATGGGCGCGACGAACCGTATCCTCAAGTGTTAAAACTGAGGCGTTCAAATGAAATATGAAGGCGACATCAGCAGTGAGCGCACAAACAAAATCCTGCTCACCTCTGACGGCAGCAATGACAGGAAAATCTTCAAGAATCATTTTATGGTCATTCCTTTCTGCCGAAATGACGGTCGGTGACCGTCAAGGCACAAATTTGCCGTCTGAAAAATTCGTTTTTCAGACCTTCCACCTTATCCTTCTGAAGTATAAAAAAAGGGAGACCTCACCCCAACAAAAGGGCAACATCTCCGTTTCACAAGCATAGTATATCATATTCTCCTGCAAATTGCAAGACCTTTATCTGAATTTTTATGAAAACAGGAGACGAATCGCGTTGCGTCTGAAAATATCGTCGAGCTGTCCTTCGGACAAGCACAGCGTTTTCAAACGCCCAACAACCTCGCGCGGCGTTTTCCATGGATAGTCGCTGCCAAACAATATCTTTTTTGTCCCGTGCGCGCATAGAATGCGGCGGAATTGTGCGGAGGTCGGCTCGCCGTCCCAAAGGCCAAGATAAGAGGTGTCAAGATAGAGTGGCTTACCGACAAGATGCTTTTCCACATCATCCCACATACGAAATCCACCCATATGCGCCGCAACAAAGCGGTTACCCTCTATATAGTCAAGCACATGAGCAATGGCTTCAGGGGCAGCGTGCGCAGGAGGCGGCATCCCAATATCTCTGCCTGCATGAATGACGGTGATAAGGCCGAGATTTTCAGCAAGCTGAAGTAACTTGATTACGCGCGGAGAGGCGATATCAAAATGCTGAAATTCAGGATGCAGCTTGATACCAAGAAAGCCACTTTCTGCAATATGCTTCAAGTTGTCCTCGGCATTCAAATCATCGGGATGAATTGATGCAAAGGAAATAAGAGCAGGCGACGGCATGGATTGCCTTTCCTTGTCGGTCGGCATACAAAGTGCAGGTGACATCACGACAGGCAAGGTGTCATCGCACGGCATTTCAAAAGTGCTGACAGGCAATGCCTTCAAATAAGCAACAGCATCCTGTACTGCCGACCGGTACCGTTCATTCAACGATGCGGCAAATGTGCAAATATGCTCCGTCTGCGACGGCTTTGTTGCAATAGGAAGCACGATTGAAAGCGGAATGCACTCGCTTTGCATCAGCGAAAGAATGCCTGACTCGGTCGCCTCTGCGCGAGGGGGAATCGCTCTTCCCTCCTCGCGCAGAGTGCCTGCAATCAGCGTATCAACCGCGCGTGGTGCCACTTTGTCCGGAAACAAATGTGTATGGAAATCAATGAACATTCGCTGTGATTCCTCCGTTTATGCGCGAGTGGCTGATTTGCCGAGAATTTTGCGGTAATTTTCTTCCTGTGCCGCCCATGCATCAGTGTTTTGAGGCTCATAATGCTTTGCTTCTATGGAATTTTTGATAACCCGACGAGCCTCCTTGACATCAGAAAGCTCACCGAGTGCAATGAGCTGCACGGCAACATTACCCATGACCGTTGCTTCAATGGGGCCTGCCACAACCGCAATACCCGTAGAAGCGGCAGTCAGACGGCAAAGCAGCGTGTCCTTGATACCGCCGCCAAGCATATGGATACAGCCGTATGTCTTACCCGTAACCTCGGAAAGCGCCGCCATATTAAGACGGTACTTCATCGCAAGGCTCTCGTAGATACAGCGCATCACCTCGCCGCGTGTTTGCGGTACATACTGCCCCGTTACCTCACAGAAGCGGCGCACACGGCGCGGCAAATCGCCTGATGTTTCAAATTCGGGCGCGTCGCAATCGATGAAGCAGCGGAAAGGCTCTGCCGCCAATGCTTCTCTTTCAAGATCGGCATAGCTGACATCAAAGCCCTCGCGAATCCATTGACGGCGCGATTCCTGAATCAGCCAAAGTCCCATGATATTCTTTAAGAAACGGGTAGTGCCGCTATGACCGCCCTCGTTTGTATATTCCACACGGAAGCTTTCATCGTTGCGGAGCGGTGCATCAAGCTCTGTGCCGAACAGACTCCATGTACCGCAGCTGATATAGGCAAAGTCGCCTTCAGCAGGTGCAGAAGTGACAGCAGAGGCTGTATCGTGTGTGCAGACGGCTATAACGGGAATAGGCTCACAATCAAATTCCTCGCAGAGAGCGGGAGTGAGTGTACCGTAGGTCTCACCCGGATGAATCATCGGGGGCAACAGACGGGACGGAATACCCAGCTTGTCAAGCAAATCCAGACAAAAGATCTTCTTTTCGGGGTCAAAGAAATTCGATGTAGAGGCGATGGTTTCCTCAGCACGCTTCACACCTGTCAGCATATAGGCAATAAGGTCAGGCATGAAGAGCATGGTATCGGCACTCTCCAAGAGCTCAGGACGGCGTGTTGCCAGATAATAAAGCTGATAGATGGTATTGATACGCATAGTTTGTGTGCCTGTCAGGGCATACAAATCACGCTTGGATATTTTTTCAAAAACCTCTTCGGGCATACCGACTGTACGCTCGTCACGGTAGTTGACAGGGTTGGAAAGCAGTTCACCGTGACTGTTGAGCAGTCCAAAGTCAACGCCCCATGTGTCGATACCGATGGCATCAACCTGTCCTGCCTTAACCGCCTTGTTGATAGCTGTTTTGACCTCGTGGAACAGGCGCAAAACATCCCAATACATACGGTCGCCAACCTTGACAATGTCATTGGAAAAGCGGTGAATTTCGGTAATCTGAATCTTACCGTCTGCATATTCGCCCAGCATAGCGCGACCGCTTGACGCGCCAAAATCAAATGCAAGAACTTTCTTTGCCATAAGTGTTCTCCTTTTCGGTTGAAGCTATTTGCAATTATTACCTTTATTATACCAAACACAAGGTCTTTTGTAAAGAATTTTAGAAACTTTTTCTATTTATTTCTTGGTGATATCCCGCCATTTAATAAAAAAAGCACTTTTTTCTCAAAAAGCGACATCTTTTTTACAGAAAATGCATAACATTCATATGGCAACATCAAAGAAAACGATAAAGGTGCGCCATATGAAAATTGCATTTTCCAAGCTGCAAACACTGTCTTGTGATTTTGTCGTACCGAAAGAGGAATGCCCCATCCCTCGTGAAGAGCTTGCGCGTATGCTCGGAAGAAGCAAGACTGCGCTCTTCCCCAATGCGATTCTTTTCCCGGAGATAAACACCTTGCCCGACGGTGAAAGCATTTGCGGTATGAGTGCTTATGACTACCACGGCAGCTCTTGCTCGCCATCAGGCGAAGCCGTGCGTGCTGCGGGTGCCTACTTTCGCACGCAGGGCATGGTTTGCCAAAGCACCGCACGACTTTTGTGCGACGGCCAGATTTATTCGCTCTCTTTTGATGAGGAAAATCCGGAGCAAATATCGGTCACCTTGCCATCTCCGTGCTTTGATACACATATTGCCCCACATACGCAAGTACAGCCACTTGGACAAAAGCTCGTTCTTGACGGAAGGGGTTATAGCGTTTATAGCCTGACAGTTGACCGTCCCTATACAGTTCTGCTTGAATTTGATACTCCACTTGAATTGCTGAATCCCATCAAAACAGCTTTATCCCTTTTGAGATATTCCCTTTACTCCAAAGGAGAAGCGATAGTTTTTGCGGAAATTACAAGCAGCACCTCATTATCGGCAAGAATATTTGATACACATGAAGGTGAGCTTTCGGCATCAAGCGGCGGCGCGGCAGCGGCAGTTGCAGTCGCACAGATGTGCGGTCTTTTACCAATTGGAATAGCCCTTGAGGTTCAAATGCGCGGTGGCAGTCTCAGCTTAACAAGTGAAGGCATTGGTGCGCCCTTTGTTTCAAAAGGCGACGCCCATTTGTGCTTTGAGGGCACAATTGACCTGTAGTAATCAATTAAGAAAAAAGAAAAGTGACCAATAGGGCGTGCAAAATTAGCGGTAAAATGATAGCAACCGAATAAGCAGCTCTTATGGCAAAACACTACGGAAGAAAATCCGTGGTGTTTTGCTTTAATAAGCCGTACTGTGAAACTCAAGGCTCAATAATTGCCACGCAGAAATCAAAGATAACGCCCGACAAGAAAAAGTTCTTTATTTTCGAAAAACGACTGGACTTTCTCTCTCTTCTGTGGTATTGTTGTATGCTAACAGGAGGTATGTTCTATGAAAAGTATGATAAAAGAGCTATGGTGCGGAAACATTATGCCACCCGAGGACAGTAGAAAGAATACACTCGAGATGAAGCAACTGTTGGAATACATTAGCCGGCATAATGATGACCTACTCAAAACTATGACGGATGAGCAAAAGAAAATCTTCGAGAAGTTCCAGGATTGCTGGAGTGAATACGCAAGTCTCTCTGACGAGACATTATTCGAATATGCCTTCAAGCTTGGGGCGCGGTTGGCACTGGAGATACAATCTGAACACGATGAATGAAAATGTATTGCTGCAAAACACCACGAAAACTGAAGTGGTGTTTTCCTTTTTTACCCACCATGCACCATAAATGTCGCAAGGCGGTGTGATATACTATTCGTGTAACCATCGATTCCAAAATCCAACCTGTTTTTATTTCAAATTTTTTAAATCGTGTGTTATAATCTCTTTCACGATTATAATTATTATTTTCACTCAAAAGGAGAGTAAAAAATGAAATTTAGCAATCTTCAAATCACATCTGCCTCTGCCCTCGATCTTGACTTTACAATTACCTCCCCTGTTTGTATGCTTCACGGCCACTACTCCGATCTCGCTCTTGACCTTCTGCGCGAGTTAATTGGTGACTACGGCGCGCAGAACGATCCCGATCGTGTTGACGATGGGCGCTTCGTAATCCACGCAGACATTGAGATGGACAACAAGAATTACAGCGTATGCTATATCCGCAATGCCGACTTTATGGGCGACAACCGCCTTGCCGCAAACTTTGAGCCGAACAGTGTACACTTTTCAGAGGACGATACCCGTGAGTTTGTAGATAAGTGCAACGAGCGTGACACGGATGATTCCAATGTGCTTATTAAAACCGCCAACATAACCTCTCGTGATGATGACCGTCCTATCTTCATTTACAGCTATTTCGACCGTCTCGATGAGGCATTCGACATCACTTTAATTCTTGATAAGCTTTCTTCTCTGGGCAGACAAGTATTTATCTCAGTTTGCTCAGGCTATCCTGAAATAAAGCATGAAAAGGTTCAAATGGTCCGCATATGAAAGAAAGCATTTATGCCGCAATACGCGGAGAGTACGGCAAGCGTGTTTTACCACCCGTCGGTACAGCCTATGACGAGGATCATTCAGTTATAATTTGTCCCGTTTGCAAGCGCAAAACACTTGATAATTACGATATTTGCCGTCATTGCGGATGGGAATATGATGGATTTCCCGAGGATCACTATTCTGCTGCCAACGGCGCGACACTTGCTGAGTACCGTGAGCAGTACAAAGAATCATTGAAAGAAAGGAATCTGCAAGATGTATAAATATTATAATCCTCACCCCAAGGGCTTGTCTACCGACGATTGCGTAAAGCGCGCTATCGTTGTAGTGACGGGGTGGGACTACGCGGCTGTTCAACGCAAATTGAATGAATACAAAAAGGTCACGGGCGCAAAGTCCTTCAACAGTGTAAAAAATCTGCGATACGTTGAGGATGTATTAAACGCAAAAAAGATATCCCTTAATAACCAATTGACCGCCGAGGAATTTTGCAAACAACATCTTCGCGGCAGATATATTCTTGATATGGATGAGCACTGGTCTGCTTGCGTTGACGGTTGTATTTATGACACGTGGGATTGCAGCAAGGAAAAAGTGAATTATGCCTATGAGATCACCACTGCGCCGTACACCGCGCCTGATCTTAAAAAGCAGGTTTTTAAATACTGCTGTACCTCGAAAAGAGTATCATCAAATGAAACAAGCATCCGTATTTACGACGGCAACGGAGCTTTTGCTGAACGAAAAATCCCTACTGAACTGACAAAAGGTTACGTTTTGTGCCTTCAGCACAGCAATTATTCTTATATTGATCTTGATGGAGGGAAAGAAAATGAAGGTTGAAATCTATTCCCGCAAAGCGATTAAAGAGCTTATGAAGGGGGATTTCCCAAAAAACACGGCGGTCATCAGCTTTTGCAGTCCGCGCAAAACGCGCAGAGCCGAAGAAGTACGGGTTTATTTCGGGAACGCATGTGACCGCGTATTTAACATTCTGATCCCCGATATTGATATCGAGATCCTTGATGATTACGGCTACACCTACGAAACCTATCTTGCAGAAGCAGACGAGCTTGCAAAATTTATTTACGAAGCAAGAGCCGAGGGACGCGACATTATCTGCCAATGCGATTTCGGTCAATCCCGCTCCGCGGGCTGCGCCGCTGCGATATTGCAGCACTTTGAAGGGCGCGGAATCGATATTTTTGCGGATTATCGGTATTATCCCAATCAGCTTGTATATCACAAGGTGTTTGATGCGCTTGAAAAGTATAAAGGAGAAAATCATAGATGACCGAAAAAGAAATTTGGGACAAAGCATATAAAAGGATTTTTGAATTGTACGGAGATATGCCCGATCTGCGTATCGTCAGCCGATTTTACAGCGAAAAACAAGCCTTTATGCAGTATGAGGTTGGCAAATACTTTTACGAACTTTTCAGGCTCCGTGCCGAAGTAAAGCAAGCTGATGAACGAATGGTTGTCAAAAACGCGGTCGCCTCTTGTTTTGTGGCATATTTACTTGGTGCGACAGACGAAAATCCGTTGCCCACGCATTATTATTGCCCGAAATGTAAAACGGTGGAATGGGTGGAAGGCAGGTGCGCGTTCGACCTTCGCGACCGCATTTGCGCCTGCGGTGAAAAGATGAAGGCAGACGGCTTCGACATTCCCTTTGAAACCTATCTGCCTTATGCAAAAAAGCTCAAGGTTGCAGATGTTACCGATGAAAGCTATCTTGAGCTATCCGAGGCTACCTTCTCCCATTTTCAGAAATCGCTGTTGCGGACTCTCAGTATTTGCGCGCAGTTGGAAAAGCGCACCGGTGAGTGTTTGGATAGTATTGACTTGAACGACCGCGGAGTCAAGCACCGACTTTTGACGGGTGAATTTGAGAAATTAGCAGGTGTTGGCGGCGAAAAAGTTATCAAGCAAATGATCACGATCGCACATCCGGTAACATATAGCGATTTTCTGAAGCTGATCGGACTTGTCCACGGCACTTGCACTTGGCGGCATAACGCTGAGCAGCTTCTCTCTAATGGGATCTGTTCGCTCACCGATATTCCTTCTACGCGCGACGAGGTATTTATGATTATCCGTGACGCGATGCGTGACTGCGATTTTAACGATGCGGGCTTTGCTTATGACGTAGCAAATAAAGCTCGGCGCGGATATTACTATGAACACGGCATGGATTATTATACCAACATCACATTACAAATGCTTGGTCTTCCAGATTGGTTCGGTAGCTTTATCAGAACCACACACTATATGTCAACAAAAGCGCTTGCGGTGTTGGAATTGAAATATTCGATTATTCTGAATTGGTATCAAGTCTATTATCCGAGAGAGTATCAACAGATAATGGCTGAATACAGTACTTGAACGCGAAAAGAATTTATGTTATAATTAGAATAGTACAAAGTAGGAGGAGTAAAGCCATGATAATAAAACGCGGAGATATATTTTGGGCAGATCTGTCGCCTGTATTTGGCGCTGAAATGGGCGGAATACGGTATGTTGTTATTGTTTCAAACGATGAGTTGAATGAAGAAGCTTACTCAAATGGCGGTACAGTTATTGTTGCTCCGTTGTCCTCAAATAGCACTGAGTTCGAAAGTCAGAACGCAATGGCAACGATTCCCGCGGACATTCCGGAGCTTCCGCTTTTTTCGTACCGGATTCTGCTCTATGAAATTAGGGCAATTGATACCAAGCGTTTGAAAAATCATATTGGGCGTCTGAGCGATGAAACAATGGCAGAGCTTGATAAAAAACTTAAGTATGCATTAGGACTTTGATATGATAACAGCAAGCCCTCCGCTAATTTTGCGGAGGGCTTGACCTTTTTTCAGATTAGACTTTGTTTCCGTGGCAATCCTTAACCTCTTTAACTCCTACACGGTCACTATTGCTCTTTTGGCTTTTTGCCTTTTCAATAGCCGCGTATTTATCTGGGGCTGTTACGAGATACGAACCTCCATCGGTAAAGACTACAGTGAATTGTGCCATGATTTGTCTCCTTTCTGCTGTATGATATTATTTATTTTCCAATTAGAATTCCTAAACATTCGCCACGCGCGAGAATATGTCCGCCGAAATCTCGGGTAACATTCGCTGCTTTATCGTATCTGCCCAGTATATGACCGCCAAAATCGCGAACAATCTTGTCGCCGTTGGGCTTTGTTTCAATTCGAGCGATTATTCTACCGCCGAAATCTCTTATAATTTCATCTGCCATAGTTATATTCCTTTCAATCTCTCTTAAGCCAAGTGATAAATTTATCTCGCGTTTTCAACAGCTCGGCCGCTTTTTGAGGATCTTTCAAATCTTCGGGGGAAATATCGATCTCGCAATCATCTGGATCCTCCGTATCATCGTCCTCATAATACCAACTATCGGGATCCTCGAAGGTAACCCTTTCAAGATTACAGCATCCTTCGAAAGCACCGCTGTCAATATTGTCTACAGATCGAGGAATTGTGATTGTTTGCAAGGAAGGACAATTCGCAAAAGCAGAAACACCGATATAGATAAGGGTAGACGGAAGCTCAATATCACAAAGCTCATTGCAGTTTTCAAATGCCCCGGAGCGAATTTCCGTGATGCTATCGGGGAGTGTTACAGAGACCGCATTTGAATCGAGATAAGCAATTAGTTTATAAGAGCCATCAGGCAACGCCTCACATTTCATGTTTTCAAATTGATTCAATGTGTGTGCAATTTCTTGGCTTTTTGAAATATTCTTTTTGGGGTTAATCTTTTTGGGAGCAGGTTGCTTCGGAGAGCTTTTGTTGGCATTAGATGTAGATTTTCTGACTACCTTACATCCAGCAGGCAGTTCCCATTGAGGATTCCATTCACGCGGTCTGTAGTCTATGTCCATCAATTCTTCCTCTGAAGCTTCGTGTAATATACGTGTATGACCGATGATCGTGACTTTTTTCAGTTTATAACAGCCACTGAAAACCAAATTACCAATGTATCCAACCGATTTAGGTATTGTGATTTCGCCAAGATTCGAGCAACCAAAGAACAAACAACTGTTTAAACGCCACACGCCGTCTGGAATATTTATTGATTTAAGATTTTTACACCCATTAAATGCTCCGTCTCCAAAGTAAGTTGCTGTTTCGGGAATAACAATTTCCGAAAGATTCTCACAACCGTAGAAGGCCTTGGCTCCAACAACCTCCGTACCGTGAGGCAGAGTAATGTGTTCAAGATTTCTGCAAAAACCAAAGGCATCTTCTTGAATTACTTGGAGAGATAACGGCAACTCGACTTTCTTCAGATTGGTTGCACAAAATGCGCTTTTACCAATAACCGTGATTCCGTCATGAAGTGCGACTTGATCCAGAGCACCGCAATAAGCAAATAGTTCTTCGGGGATTTCTGTAATGGATTTTGGAATGCTAACACTTTTGATTTTGTGGCATTTGAAAAATGTTGATACACCGATTTGGGAAAGCTTATCAGGGAGCATGATTGCTTCAAGCTCAGTGCACTCCCCGAAAGCTCCATCTAAAATAGATATCACTGTGGATGGAATATTGATTCTCTTTAACTTTTTACAGTTATTAAACGCTTGCTTGCATATAGTGGTTAGGCCTTCGGGCAAAAAGATTTCTTCAACCATTTCATGCCCAAAGAAAGCTTCTTCACCTATTATCGATACTCCTTTTGGCACGGTGATTGATTTGGCATACGGCTCAATACATTTTAAGATGACATATTGACCGTCAACGTACCGCGTATACTCAAATGCTTGCATAGCTTTTTTAAATTCATTAACTTCTTCTTTCTCTGATGAAATGTTATCTTCTATTTCAACGGATTCCTCGGCGTTAACAGAATTTGAGATATTTAATTTGAATCCGCATTCCGAGCAAAATTTTGCAGATTCGGAAGCAAGTTTACTTCCACACTCCGGGCAGAATTTCATTCTTGGTTCTCCTTTTGATTTTCAGCGTTTGTAGATTTTCCGTGTTCGTTCTATCCGCCTTATTCGTATGCCTTGCAGTCAAAAGCAACTTGTCGCCGTCAATGAGCAGGTTGCCCTTGAATAATGCGGTAGGTTTTCTGTTTTCACTCGGCGGCAAGCAGCTCTTTGCGCAGGATTTGTTAACAAATCGGTATTCATAGGAAATGATACCCGATTCCGCCATAAATTTTGCAATCTTGTTTGCTGTTTCTTTGTCGCCATTTTTATCGATAAGCAAGAGCTGGTCGCGCCACACGACCGGCTCAACCGTCATAATGCAGAGGTCAGCCTCGGTAATGATCACATCGGGATTGATCTCCCATATCGCCGCGAACAATGCGTACTTGGCTCTGCCATGACCGCGATCGTAGTTAAAGCAAACGGCATAGAAACTGTCGTCAAAGGCAGCTTTGATCTCCTCGGGCGTATGTACTTCTGCCATCTTTTCTCTGTAAACGAGAAGCGGATATTTTTTATTTTCCATACTTTTTTCACCAATTATACTAAGCTCGGGCAAGTTCTGTTTGGGCAATTATATACACCACATTGAGCGCATTTGGGATTGTCGGTACATACTTCGAATTTGTCTTTTGCACAATACTGCCAAAGGATTGTATCAACCTCTGCCTGAGATAATCCATATTCATCGCCAATTTCTTTGCAAATCTCTATTGCCTCCCACGGAGTTGCAGGAATCTTTTTGGAATATCCCAACCGTCCCAGAAGTCTACAAAGAAGCGAGTCGGGTTTGATCACCTCAACACCAACGCCTTTGAGATATTCGCAGACAAGCGGGATGCCCATACAATTGAGTTTATAATTCTTTCCCGATTGGCTCAAGCTTTTAATAACATCTACAAGACTTGTTGTAGCATAATAGCCACTGATTGAACCGTGTTCTTCTTCGATTCTTTCCAATGTTTCAATATTTGCTTTGAGGCTCTGCATCTGTCGTTTGATTTGTCTGTTACCGCAGTGGATTTCTGCGATTTTATCAACAAGAGTAGCAGGATTAGCCTTCTTCAACAATTCAATATCATAATCGCTAAATATCGCATCAATTGTCAGGCGATTGTTATAGATAGGTTGCCACGGACGGTTATTGGAAAGCTGTGCGTAAATCATAGCTTTCACATGGTCGGGCAATGCAAGAGATGTCACAGAAGCTACGGAGGGGTTTGAAGACGGTGCAGAATTTATACTAATTGTTGCACGTTTTTGCATTACTTCGATTTCCTCAATTTCTTTCTTGTAATCGTAGCCTGTCTTTGTCATAGTATCAATAATCTGCTGAATTTCGGGGTGTTTCATAATACAATCTCCTCGTGGTTAATTAATGTTTTTGGAGTCATCGACCAATTGCACCGCTATTATAACAAGCGCATTCAAAAATCTGAAATAATTTTGTATATGCTGTATCATAAGCGTTCTCAATGCGTGAAATGATTTGTTGCTGATCAAGAGGTTCTTGGCTATTTTCCAAGGTGCGAAGGATCAACATAGGATAGGATGAGGTGCCCCAATATTGCAAAGGTGTCAATGTCATTTGTAGCTCTCTCAGTTTATTTTTTGGGGCTCTGTCCACGTAGAACTCAAAGCAATACTCCTTATTTTCATCATCCATTACGACCATGTCCGTGTTGAGATGAGGTCGTCCTTCATAGTAACATTCAAAGGAGAGAGAATCCTTTGCAATGTAGATATCAAAATCGTCAAGCTCGTCAACTTCCTCATCTTCGTCGTTCCAATCGTCATCGTCAACACTCATGCCAGCATCGTTCTCGCTCGTTGGCTTTCGCTCAAATTCATAGTCATCGGGATCGTCTGACGGAATGGATTCATCTATATTCAAAAAATCAGTATGAGAAATGTAATTATCCAAAAAGCCTGCCATTGCTGTACGGTAAGCTTTGTGGACACCATCTGTACGAATCGCCTTTATATATGGCGATAGATAAATTTGCGAAATAATCTCTCGGATATCCTTCTTTGCCTCGGCAAAAGATTTGTATTTTTTTGTTTGCACGCCATCATTGCCCGGTTTTGTTTCATAAGTAAGTTGCCAAATCGTTTTCATAATTCGTTGGTATCCTATTGCAATTTTTATTATTAGTCATTATATCATATTTTTTGGAGTTTTTCAATACAATGTGACAATTTTGGTGCAATCGCAATTGCTTTTCCAAAAATCGAGTATTTTTCAAAACCTCTTGACAAAACACACGTGCTGTGTTATAATTAAAGAGCCAAATGGCTCATTATGTTTCAGGGGGCTTTTATGAGAAGCAGAGATGAATCGCTGTTCAGAAAAATTATCGATTTTGTTAATGAATATTTTGAGGATTACGGCAGGTCTCCCTCCACTCGGGAGATCGAGCAAGGGATCGGTGCTTCCCGTCCCACCATTCAGAGATATCTCAAAACCATGCAGGAGCAAGGCGAGATCGAATACGACGGTCACCGTGGTATCATCACCAAGTATATGCGTGAGCTGATGGACACCAACCGTGTGCAGATGGGTAATTCCATTCCTTGCGGTCCGCTCACCGAGGTGACCGATGCCGAGCTTGAGCATATCCGATTGCCCTTGGCTTTGACCGGTAGCGGAGATTTCTTCCTTCTGCGTGCCAGCGGAGATTCGATGATAAACGCAGGAATTGACAGCGGTGACCTTGTTCTCATTCGCAAACAGGAAACGGCGCGTGAGGGTCAGATCGTTGCCTTTCTCTATCGAAGTGATTGCACTACCCTCAAACGCTACCACCGCGTCAGTGACAGCGAGGTGCATCTCGTACCCGAAAACGATTCACTCAAGCCCATTATTTTGAAAGGCGAACAGCTAAATGATTTAAGGATCCAAGGCGTTGCCACTATGGTGATGAAGGATCTTGACTCGTGATAAAGGAGGTATTCAATGGCGGAAAAAACAGATGACGGTAGAAGATATATGCCGAAACTGAAATGTCCCTACGGCAACCATCGCTTCGCTGACGTTCCTGACGTGCTCCTGCGAAATGACAGTGAGCTCAAACGGCTCTCGGAAGCATCTGACGCGGATTACATATTGGAATGTCCGCACTGTCATGGGAAGGTTGCTCTCTGTATCAAGGCTCTACACGCAAGACCGAACGAGCCTGCAAGATTCATAGCGACTCGCGTCGCTCTATAACTGCCGCCTCGCGTGGCGAATACGTTCCATCCTCCCGGCTGTGAATTCGGGAATACACAGGGTCGGAATCAAACATAAAAGCTCAAAAGTATATCCGAGATAGCGGGTATATTCTTTCTGCTTTGTTTGATTTCGGCCCTTGTTTTTTATGATTCAAAATCTCATCCGCAGGAAACAAAGAAAAAGCGGAAATTGAGATGTACTTTTACGGAGAAGCTCCAAATCACCGATTTCCGATTTCAAAGCAGGATAAAGGCGTGCATATTTGCTCGCATCTCACAGCGACCGGCAACGCCGTTCGCAAGCTTGAACGAGCTTTATGCTTGCAGCTTATTCGGTTGTTTTGTAAAACAAATGGTTTAAGAGTAGAAAGGAGAACGACCATGTACGAAACAAACGAAAAAATAACAGCACTGTATTGCAGACTCAGCCACGAGGATTCCATGCAGGGGGAGTCAAACAGTATTCAGAATCAAAGAAAGATCCTCACGGAGTACGCTCAAAGCAAAGGCTTCCGCAATACGAAATTTTATATTGACGACGGCTTCAGCGGTACGAATTTCAATCGCCCCGGATTCGAAAGTATGATGACGGATATGGAAGATGGAAAGATTGCTACCATTATCGTCAAGGATTTGTCCCGTCTCGGCAGAAATTATATTGAGACTGGACGCTATATCGAGCTGACTTTTCCCGAATATGACGTTCGCTTTATCGCTATAAACGATAACTATGATAGCTTTCACAGCGAGAATGAGCAACAGCTTGGCATCATAAATATCTTCAACGAATGGCACGCCCAGACCACGAGTCACAAGGTCAGAGCCACCTTTCAGAGCAAAGCTAAGCGCGGTGAACGCCTTGCTACGAATGCACCTTACGGTTATATCAAGGATCCCGATAATCCCGGACACATCATTCCCGATCCCGATACCAAGGATATCGTTATCCGAATCTTCCGAGAGTTTCTCAAGGATTCAAACCTAAAAAAGATCGCAAAGGGCTTGCAGGATGATAAGATCATCACTCCCGGACAGTATCTGTATCAGAAGTACGGATATGTACACAGCGGTGTTGATATCACGGATCCCTACAGATGGTCAAGCACCACGATACGTTCTATCCTTCGCAATCAGGATTATATCGGTAATACCGTAAACTGTAAGACGAAGATCAAGTCCTTCAAGGTAAAGAAACAGATACGCTTGCCCAAGGAAGAATGGCTGGTATTTGAAAACACTCACGAAGCTCTCGTCAGCAAAGCTGATTTTGAAACGGCACAGCTTATCCTTGACGGTCGTAATCGTCCCGATAAGTCGGGCAAGGTCGATATATTCCACAACGTTATTGCCTGTGCGAGTTGCGGAAATCGAATGTATCTTCACCGAGCTAAAACAATGCGCCCCGAAGAAAACTATTACAGTTGCGGGTTTTATCAGCGAAAGGGCAAGGACAGATGCTCGGCGCATCAGATCAACGCTATGGCACTTGAACAGATTGTTCTTCAGCAGATACGCTGGGTAACCGCGCTTGCAAGAGAAAATCCCGAGGTGTTCTATGAGAAGGCTCGCACCAAGAAGCGCGATGAGGACGAGAAAAAACTCAAGGCAGTAAAGGCAGAAATCATCAAAACACGCAAGCGTATAGACGAGCTTGACCGCATCATTCAGAAGCTCTATGAGGACAACGTCAGCGGACGTATCACGGACGAGCGATACGATAAGATGGCGCAGAGCTACGAAACGGAGCAAGCAACGCTATCAAAAAAGCTCGCCGAGCTTGAAGAAGCCGAAGCGAGCTATGGTGAGGAAAGAAATTCGATTGACGATTTCATTGCCAATGCCAATAGATTTATTGATATTCAGGAGTTGACTCCCGAGATCGTACACGCATTCGTATCCAAGATATACCTTTACCAAAAGAAGGAAAAGTGGTCACGCACCGAGGGCAACGATATCGACATCGTCTTCACAGTGGGCTTTAGAGAACAGCATACCGTAAGAACATCCGATGCCATTGCATCATAAGCCCACAGAAACAGAAATACCGAGGCAAATCAATGCCTCGGTACTTCCGCTGCCTATTTCTCCGCTAAGAATGCAGAGAGTACGGTCACTTTTCTTTTTTGTGTTATGCGTTTTCAGCGGGGGCTTTTGCGTCTGCATCAACCTTGACAAGTCTGATGAGAGCCATTTCTGCGGCGTCGCCGCGACGGGGCCCAAGCTTGAAAATTTGTGTATAACCGCCATCTACATTCTCATAAGACGGAGCAATCTGGTCGAAGACCTTTTTCGCAACAGATTCCTTGGTAATATATGCGAGCGCTTCACGGTAGGAAGCCAAGGTGTTTGTCTTGCCGAGGGTAATCATCTTTTCGGCGACAGAGCGAACTTCCTTAGCTCTTGTGAGCGTCGTTTCAATTTCACCGTTCTCGAGAAGGTAGGTAACTAAGCCTCTCAGCATAGCCTTTCTGTGAGCGGATTTTCTGCCGAGTTTTCTATTTCCGGCCATTTTCTTTACCTCCTATAGTATCTCACTCTTCAACCGTCTTGAGTGCAAGACCGAGCGAGTGCAGCTTCTGAATAACTTCTTCCAGCGATTTTCTTCCGAGGTTTCTTACCTTAATCATATCTTCCTCGGTACGGCTTACGAGATCGCCAACCGTATCAATGCCTGCGCG
The DNA here is from genome assembly GCA_045649045.1 of Eubacteriales bacterium. Lineage (GTDB taxonomy): Bacteria > Bacillota > Clostridia > Oscillospirales > CAG-272 > UBA1740. Next base: position 38,290 of record JAZRPF010000010.1, on the reverse strand, counting down.
CTTCAAGCAGTTGAAGCTACGGACAGACAGGTCAAGGTCTTCAATGGTCATCTCAAGAATCTTATCCCGTTTGCATTCGGGTGGCTCAACAGTCGTAATCAGATTTTTCGCTTCGTCAGACATATCTACGAAGAGAGTGAAGTGATCATTGAGAATCTTGGCTCCGAGAGAAACCGCTTCCTTTGCCGCGATGGTTCCGTTTGTCAGAACATGCATCGTGAGCTTGTCATAGTCCGTAATGTTGCCGACACGAGTGTCCTCAACCCTATATTCGACCTTGTAAACAGGGCTGAAAATGGAGTCAACAAAAATGAGACCGATCGGTGCTCCGGCATTGTTTTCGAGAGTTGCAAGATAATTCTGCTTGTTCTTTTCTTGCGGAACATAACCGCGACCGGAATTGATTGTCAATTCCATGAAGAAGTGTTCGTCTGCGCTGACAGTACAAATGTGATGCTCGGGATTCAGAATCTCGATATCGGCATCGGGTGTAATGCTGCCTGCACAAACCTCGCAAGGACCAACGACATCAATCATGACAGTCTTGGGACCGGGAACATTGAGCTTCGGCACAATGCCCTTCACATTCAGAATAATCTCAGGAACATCCTCTTTCACGCCGGCGATTGTGGAAATCTCATGAAGAACACCATCGATTTTCACGCTTGTCACAGCAAAGCCGGGGAGAGAACTCAGCAACATTCTGCGCAAAGAATTACCGAGAGTCGTGCCGTAACCTCTTTCCAGAGGCTCAATCACAAATTCGCTTTCACTGCCTGTTTCGTTCAGGTCATTGACAACGATGTTCGGTTTTTCAATCGGCTGATCAAATGCTAACATGTGTAAATCCTCCTAATTTCAATTTTACAGTACGCGTACATCCCTACAGGGACATTGGCAATTACCCAAATTGCCCATCCGTCCGAAGAGGCAACATCGAAAAAGCAAATCGACCGTTGCTCTGCGGATGGGTCCGAATCGGAGGGGGAAATTACTTGGAGTAGTACTCGACGATCAAGCGTTCGTTGAACGGGAAGTCGATGTCATCGCGAGCAGGCATAGAAACTACCTTGCAGGTCGCGTTTGTTGCATCTGCATCCAGCCACTTCGGCTTAACCTTGTCACCCATCGCTTCAGCAAGAGCCTTCAGCTTTGCACCGTCGCGACGGCTTTCTTTAACAGCAACCACATCTCCAACCTTTACGAGCAAGGAAGGAATATTCACCTTCTTACCGTTCAGGGTGAAATGACCGTGCAAAACGAGCTGACGAGCTTCCTTGCGGCTCTCTGCCATACCCATTCTGTAAATGACATTATCAAAACGGCGTTCAAGGATGATGAGCAGGTTTTCGCCAGTCATGCCTTCCTTCTTTTCAGCCATCTCATAATACTTTGCAAACTGACTTTCAAGAACACCGTAGTAGCGTCTTGCTCTCTGCTTCTCACGAAGCTGCATACCGTACTCTTCGATCTTCTTGCGGGCAGCACCATGCTGACCGGGCGCATTGCTTCTGCGCTCCAATGTGCATTTTGTTGTGCAACGATCTCCCTTCAGATAAAGCTTTTCGCCTTCTCTGCGGCAGAGCTTGCAGCTTGGACCTGTATATCTTGCCATAATTTTGTACCTTCCTTTCGATTACACGCGGCGACGCTTGGGAGGGCGGCAACCGTTGTGAGGAATCGGGGTGACATCTTTGATGAGGGTGATGTCAAGACCTGCGGTCTGAAGCGCACGGATGGCAGCCTCTCGTCCTGAACCGGGTCCACGAACATAAACTTCAACAGTCTTCATGCCATGCTCAATTGCGCCCTTTGCAGCTGCTTCCGCAGCGGTCTGAGCAGCAAAAGGAGTGGACTTTCTGGAACCCTTGAAGCCCATTTCACCTGCAGATGCCCAAGACACAGCGTTACCCGCCACATCAGTGATGGTGACAATGGTGTTGTTGAAAGTGGAACGAATATGTGCCGCACCTTTTTCAATATTCTTGCGTTCGCGGCGTTTCTTGACGACTTTTTTAACTGTAGCCTTTGCCATTTGTTCTCACTCCTTACTTCTTCTTGTTTGCGATGGTCTTTGCAGGACCTTTTCTTGTTCTCGCATTGGTCTTGGTTCTCTGACCGCGAACAGGGAGTCCTTTTCTGTGTCTGATACCGCGGTAGCAGTTAATTTCGACCATGTTCTTGATGTTCATTGCAACCTCACGGCGAAGGTCACCCTCTACATGATAGTTGCTTTCAATCTCCTCACGAAGCTTTGCGATTTCTGCCTCGGTGAGATCCTTTGCGCGAGTATCGGGGTTAATGCCGGTCTTTGCCAAAATGTCCTTGGCACTCTTAAGACCGATACCGTAAATATAGGTCAGTGCGATTTCCACGCGCTTGTGATTCGGAATATCAACGCCAGCTATACGAGCCATTTGGATATTACTCTCCTTCTATTTTTGATAGTGGATTAGCCCTGTTTCTGCTTATGCTTGGGGTTTTCGCAGATGACCATGACTTTTCCTTTTCTTTTAATAATCTTGCACTTATCGCAGATCTTCTTGACGGAAGGTTTTACTTTCACTGTTATATACCGTTCCTTTCATCGGTTTATTTTTTCCTCCAAGTGATGCGTCCCTTGGTCAAGTCATAAACAGAGACCTCGACCGTCACGGTGTCACCGGGAAGAATCTTGATATAATTCATACGCAACTTACCCGAAATGTGCGCGGTCACAATATGACCGTTCGGGAGCTGTACCTTGAAGGTGGCGTTCGGAAGTGCTTCTACAACGACGCCGTCCTCAAATTCAATCAAATCGTCCTTAGGCAGAATAATCCCTCCTCTACCGCTATTTAGAAGCATAAAGCTGTAAGCGTTTCTTTGAGCTGCCGATTGGTAACCGTGCCATTCAGACACGCTTCAACCAAAGCCGCATCTCCTTTTTTCATCCATTGGATATGCTTGCTTTTTTTCTTCTTCGGATGTTGGATTTGCCGTAACTTGCCGTCAGCGAGGTATACATATCCATCAGCCTCATCGATAGCGACAACCACAAACAACCGTTTGCCGTCTCGCCCCGCGAGGGACAGCACGATACTGCCAACCCAAGTGTCGGGAGCTGTACCAATTGAACCTGTCATCAGAGACCTCCGTTACCGCACATCCGTGAGCAGAATCGGCCCATCGTTTGTAATAGCGACCGTATGCTCATAATGCGCTGAAAGCGAACCGTCTGCTGTGACAACAGTCCAGTTGTCCTTCAAGACTCTGACATCAAATGTACCGACATTGATCATCGGCTCGATTGCCAAAGTCATTCCGGGATACAGGCGTACGCCGTGTCCCGCTCGACCGAAGTTCGGAACTTCGGGATCTTCATGCAACTGCATGCCGACTCCGTGCCCGACATATTTGCGAACAACACTGAATCCTGCGTTTTCCGCACAGGCTTGCGCCGCGGCAGAAATATCACCGATACGGTTGCCGGGAAGTGCCAGCTTGACTGCCTCATCAAAGCACGCCTTGGTGACGGCAATCAAGCGATTGGCTTCCTCACTGACCTGTCCGATTGCAAAGGTCCTTGCGCTGTCACCGTGAAACCCGCGGTAATAAGCGCCGACATCGACTTTGACAATGTCGCCCTCATGGATGACTTTTTGAGCGGACGGAATTCCGTGAATCACTTCATGATTCAAGCTGATGCAAGCGCTGGCGGGAAATCCGCCATAGCCGAGGAAGGAAGGACGGGCACCGCATTTTTCAATATGAGCGCGGATTTTTTTATCCAGCTCCTTGGTTGTAATGCCTTCCCGAATTGCCTCTTCGGCAACGAGAAGTGCCTCACCTGTAATGCGTCCCGCTTCCTTCATCAACGCAAGCTGTTCGGAATTTTTCAGTGAAACCATGTTCAAACACCTAATGTCGCACGAACAAGTGCAGTTGTGTCCTCTACACGCTCCTGCCCTTCAACAGTCTTCAGAATGCCTTTAGTGGCATAGAAGCTCTTGAGAGGCTCGGTTGTTTCGTGATAGACCTTCAAACGACTTCTGACGACCTCTGGAGCATCGTCACGGCGAATGGTCAGTTCCTTGCCACATTTGTCACAATGAACGCCGTCAGCCGAAGGCTTGTAAGCCGTATGGTAGGAAGCACCGCACTCGCAGACACGGCGTCCGCTCATGCGCTCAACGATTGCCTCATCGGCAACCTCTATGCTGAGTACCACATCAATATTGATGCCCATTCGGTCAAGTGCCTCTGCCTGAGGCACGGTACGGGGGAAGCCGTCAAGGATGTAGCCGCCGTTGCAGTCATCCTGAACCAAACGCTCACGGATGATGCCGATGACAACCTCATCGGGAACAAGCGCACCGTTATCTGTGTAGGACTTTGCAGCCTTACCCATCTCGGTACCTGTTCTGATGGCTTCTCTGATAATTGCACCGGTTGAAATGGTGGGAATGCCTGCGCGTTCAGCCACCAGTTCAGCCTGTGTTCCCTTCCCTGCACCGGGAGCGCCCAAAAATATAATCTTCATATGCAACTCCTTTGAAATCAGGAAAGGAATCCCTTGTAGTTACGCATCGTGAGCTGTGCCTCAAGCTCGCGCATCGTTTCGATGGCAACGCCGATGACAATCAGGAGCGAGGTACCACCGAATGTAAAGCTGCCTGTGAAATAGGTGACAGCATCGGAAAGCGCACTACCCGTAAAGAACGGAGCAAGAAGCGATCTCACGATAGGAGTCAGAGCAAGCGGCTTTGCGATAATCGGAAGAATCGCAATGATGCTCAGGAAGAGCGCGCCCATGAGTGTAACCTTCGAAAGAATCTTGGAGATGAATTCAGCAGTGGGTTTTCCCTGACGAATACCGGGAATCATACCGCCGTTCTTCTTCAAATTATTCGAAACCTCAACAGGATTGAAAGAAATTTGAGTGTAGAAGTAAGCAAAAGCGATAATCAGGATGAAGAGCAGAAGCGGATAAAGCCATCCGTCTGCACTGAACAACCTGTAGAAGAAGTTGTCACTCGATGTGCCGAGCATCATCATGATGGTTGCGGGGAGAGAAATAATGGAGCTTGCGAAGATGACAGGCATAACGCCGGACATATTCAATTTAAGAGGAAGCTCACTGTTCTGACCGCCGTACATCTTGCGTCCAACAACGCGCTTTGCATACTGAATTTTGATTTTGCGTTCACTGCCTGTGACAAAGACAGAGAAAACAGTCATTGCCAACACGACAAAAAGAATGAGCAGTGCGAAGAGAATCGCCAAGCTGACATAAAGGCCCTTGGACACTTCTGCATCAGCATTGTACTGATACTGATATGTCGGTGTATAAGCACCCATATCAACATGGCCGGATGCTGTCTTCACCAGCTGCACCATCTTCATGACAAAGGAAGGCGCACCCGAAATGATGTTGACAAACAGGATGAGAGAAATACCGTTACCGATTCCGCTCTCGTTAATCTTTTCTGCGAGCCACATCACAATAGCAGCACCTGCACAGAAGCAAGTGATGATGACAATAGCGTAGAGCCAAGTAGCTCCGCTGCCTTCTGTTGCTTCGTGAACAAGCATACCGCCTCTCTTCAGGAGCATATAGTAACCGATAGCGGTTACTATTGCAAGAAGAACAGTCACAACACGGGTATGTCTGTTGATAACCTTTTTACCCTCTTCACCTGTCTTTGCAAGTCTCTCATAATAAGGAATTGCAACGGTCAGGAGCTGCATCACGATGGATGCAGTAATATAGGGCGAGATACCAAGAGCAAACAGAGTCGCTGTACCGAGCGCGCCGCCGGATAAGGTGTCCATGTATGCAAGAATCGTATCTCCGAACTGCGCATCGAAGTGAGAGGAATCGATAAAGGGAACGGGGATAACCGTGCCGACTCTGTAAAGTGCGAGAATGAGAATAACAAACAGAATCTTATTTCTGATTTCCTTGATTTTCCATGCGTTTCTTAATGTCTGAAGCATTATACCACCTCAGTCTTTCCACCTGCTGCTTCGATCTTTGCCTTTGCGGAGCCGGAAAAGACTGCCGCCTTCACAGTAAGTTTTTTGGAAATTTCACCTCTGCCCAAAACCTTAACACCATCAAGCGTGCGGCTGATGATGCCTGCTTCAAGCATTGTTGCTTCGTCGACTACCGTGTTCTCATCAAATGCGTTCAAAGCGGAAAGATTGACAATGACATAGGATTTGCCAAATCTGTTGTAGAAGCCTCTCTTCGGAAGTCTTCTGTAAAGCGGAAGCTGACCGCCCTCAAAACCGGGACGAACACCGCCGCCCGAGCGAGCATTCTGACCTTTGTGGCCCTTGCCCGCTGTTTTTCCGTTACCGGAACCGGGTCCTCTGCCTTTGCGGAAGTTGCTCTTGGTTGAGCCTTCAGCAGGCGAAAGTTCATGAAGTTTCATGTTTTTTCCTCCTTCAGTCCAAATTCCGATTAAACGGTTTCAATTTTAACCAGATGGCTGAGAACCCGAACCTTACCGGCAAGCACTGCATCATTTGCATGAACAATGCTGTCACCGATTTTGTTGAGGCCGAGGGATTTTGCAGTAGCCTTCTGATTGGGTTTTGCGCCTATCAAGCTTTTTGTTAATACAACTTTAACCTGTTCCATCATGTCCTCCTCATTTCACGCGGTCAGGGCTGATGCCGCGGATTTCGGCGACTTGCTGCAAGGTACGAAGAGCCTTGAGAGCCTCAAAGGTAGCCTTGACAACATTGGTCGGATTGTTGGAACGGAGGCACTTTGCACGAATGTTCTTAATACCGGCAAGCTCAAGAACATCACGCACTGCACCACCTGCGATAACACCGGTACCGGGAGCAGCAGGCTTCAAAAGAACCTTGCCTGCACCGAACTCGCCGATGATTTCGTGAGGGATGGTTGAACCATTGAGTGAAACCTCAATGAGATTTTTCTTGGCGTCTTCAATTCCTTTGCGAATCGCATCGGGAACTTCAGCAGCTTTTCCGAGTCCGTAGCCGACATGACCGTTCTCATCGCCAACTACCATGATAGCAGCAAAGCGCGCGATACGACCACCCTTAACGGTCTTGGAAACACGGTTGAGAACGACGAGCTTTTCTTTCAGATCAAGCTCTGCCGCATCAATAATTTTTGCCATGTTTTTTCTCCTTAACTTAATCCTTCAAATTGCTTTGAAATAGTGTACAAACCGGACTCAGAACTGCAAGCCGCCTTCGCGTGCGCCTGCAGCAAGTTCCGATACACGCCCGTGATAAATATAGCCGCCGCGGTCAAATACAACTGCGGAAATGCCCTTTTCAAGAGCTCTTTTTGCGATGAGTTCGCCAATCTTCTTAGCAGCCTCTTTGTTTGAGCCATTGCCCTCAAAGGATGCCTCGTAGGTGTTCGCGGAAACAAGTGTCACACGGGCCTCATCATCGATGATCTGTGCGCTGATGTGCGCATTGGAACGATACACAGCAAGACGGGGACGAGCCGCTGTACCAACAATCTTGGAACGGACTCTCTTATGTCTCTTAAGACGCTGTGCATTACTATCTGTTCTCTTAACCATTGCGTTAACTCCTTTCCTTATTTACCGGTCTTTCCGGCCTTACGGCGAATCTTTTCACCAGAGTACTTCACGCCCTTGCCAAGATACGGCTCGGGAGGTCTCTTCTCGCGGATTTGTGCCGCGATCTGACCGACGATTTGTTTGTCAATCCCCTTGACAATGACAGTGGTGTTATCAGGCAAATCAAAGGTAATGCCATTTTCTTCATTGAAGTATACGGGGTGCGAATAACCGAGGCTGAGGACAAGCTGCTTGCCCTTCTTCTCTGCCTTGTAGCCGACACCGACGATTTCAAGCTTCTTGCTGAAGCCCTGAGTAACGCCAACAATCATGTTGTTGAGAAGGGTACGGGTAAGACCGTGCAAAGCGCGGTTTTCCTTCTCGTCGTCAGGACGGGTAACAGTCAGTGTGTTGCCCTCCTGTGTAATTTTCATGGTAGGCTTAAAGGTCTCGGTCAAGGTGCCGAGTGCGCCCTTTACGGTAACAGTGTTGTCAGAAGCAACAGTTACAGTAACGCCTGCGGGAATAGTAATCGGTGCTCTTCCAATTCTTGACATATTCTTATTCCTCCCGCTTCTTACCAGACAAAGGCGAGAATTTCGCCGCCGACATTGGCGCGGCGAGCGTCCTTGTCGGTCATAATGCCTTTGGATGTGGAAATGATTGCAATGCCGAGTCCGTTCATCACGCGGGGCATATCCTCACAGTTGGTGTAGATACGCAAGCCGGGCTTGGAAACTCTGCGCAAACCGTGAATGACCTTCTGCTTGCCCTGGACATACTTCAGCACAATGCGGATGATGCCCTGCTTGCCGTCCTCAACGATTTGATAGCTCTTGATATAACCTTCGTTCAAGAGAATGTCGGCGATTGCCTTCTTCATGTTGGATGCCGGAATGTCAACAGTATCATGCTTCGCATCATTTGCGTTTCTGATTCTGGTGAGCATATCAGCGATAACATCTGAAATTTGCATATTTTTATCCTCCTAATGCAAGTTCAATTTTCTTGCTGCCACATAGAGATGCGACGGCTGATTGGTGGTAAAAGTGCGTATCTTTTCGCACTTTCCTGCCAATAGATGAGAGAATAGTAGTGAGTTACCAGCTTGCTTTTCTTACGCCCGGAATCTCGCCCTTATAAGCAAGCTCACGAAAGCAGATACGGCAAATGCCGTACTTACGGATATAAGCGTGAGGTCTGCCGCAAATCTTGCAACGGGTGTAAGCGCGCGTAGAGAACTTCGGGGTTCTCTGCTGCTTGAGAATCATGGATTTCTTTGCCATAGTTCCTCCTTATTTCGCAAAGGGAGCGCCCATCAAGGTGAGGAGCTCTTTTGCTTCTTCGTCGGTGGCAGCGGTTGTGACAAAAATGATGTCCATACCGCGAATCTTCTCCACCTTATCGTACTCGATTTCAGGGAAAATCAACTGCTCCTTCAAGCCGAGTGCATAGTTGCCTCTGCCGTCGAAAGCGTTGGGGTTGATACCCTTGAAGTCGCGCACGCGAGGGAGAGCGAAACTGAAGAGTCTGTCCATAAACTCGTACATTCTATCGCCGCGAAGTGTTACCTTTGCGCCAATCTTCATGCCTTCTCTGAGTTTGAAGTTTGCGACAGATTTCTTTGCGTAGGTCGGAACTGCCTTCTGACCGGCAATCAATGTAATCTCTTCGATGATGGAATCGATAACCTTTGCGTTGTCCTTTGCATCACCTGCGCCGACATTAATGACAATCTTGTCGAACTTCGGAATCTGCATAGGGCTCTTGTAAGCGAACTTGCTCATCAGGGCAGGAGCAACTTCCTGCTTGTATTTATCCTTAAATCTTGCCATGCTCTCTTACCTCCCTCACAGATTTGCACCGCACTTGGAACAAACGCGGATTTTGGTTTTCTTGCCGTTCTCTTCTTTGATAACGGTCTTGGTGCGTCTGCCTGCATCGCACGCGGAGCAGTACAGAAGAACCTTGCTGGCGTAGATAGCACCCTCGGTTTTCACGATGCTGCTGACCTCGCCCTGCTTACGAGCCTTGTTGTGCTTGGAAACGACATGAACGCCCTCGACAATGACCTTGCCCTCTTTCGGAGAGGTTGCAATGACCTTGCCCTTCTTGCCCTTGTCGTCACCGGAGATAACCACAACGGTATCGTCCTTCTTAATATGAAGCTTTTCCATTGTCAGTACCTCCTTACAGAACCTCGGGAGCGAGAGAAAGAATCTTTGTGAAGTCTTTATCACGAAGCTCTCTTGCTACCGGGCCAAAAATACGGGTGCCCTTAGGAGTCTTATCCTCCTTGATGACAACTGCCGCATTTTCGTCAAACTTGATATAGGAACCGTCTGCGCGACGAAGTCCCTTGACGCTTCTTACAATTACCGCTTTGACAACCTCGCCTTTTTTGACAACGCCACCCGGTGTTGCCTTTTTGACAGCTGCCACTACGATATCGCCGATGTTTGCATAACGACGGCCTGAACCGCCCAGCACACGAATGCACATAAGCTCTTTCGCACCCGTATTATCGGCAACTTTCATGAGTGTCTGTTGCTGAATCACTGTTAGTTTCCTCCTTGTTTCGGTAAGCTTTTTGACCTACCTACTGATTCTTATGAAACTGAAATTATTTCGCCTTCTCCAAGATTTCCACAAGACGCCATCTCTTAGTCTTGGAAAGCGGTCTGGTTTCTGTTACAGATACCTTATCGCCGATGCCACATGCGTTCTTCTCATCATGTACGTGGATTTTCACCGTACGCTTCATGATTTTACCGTACTTGGGGTGAGGAACATTGTCCTCGATGGCAACCACAACGGTCTTATCCATCTTATCGCTGACAACTCGGCCAACGCGGAGCTTTCTCATTTTTCTTTCTACGCTCATGTTGCATTACCTCCTTTTACGCATTCTTCTCGCGCAAAACAGTCATCACACGAGCGATGTCGTGCTTCACGTCACCGATTTTGTGAGGATTGTCAAGCTGATTGATGGCAAGCTGAAAACGGAGATTAAAAAGCTCGCGTTTAAGGTCCGAGAGCTTGGTTTCGAGCTGCTCGGTCGTCATTTCTCTGAGTTCCTTTGCTTTCACGGCTTATACCTCCTCTGCCTTTTCCTGTTGCTCGCGAGTCACGAACTTGCACTTGATCGGCAGCTTGTGCATAGCGAGACGCATTGCTTCTTTCGCAATTTCCTCGGACACGCCGTCCATCTCAAAGAGAACACGGCCGGGCTTTACAACGGCAACCCAATACTCAGGAGAGCCTTTACCTGAACCCATTCGAGTTTCAGCAGGCTTCTCGGTAATCGGCTTGTCGGGGAAAATCTTAATCCAGACCTGACCGCCACGGCGAATGTATCTAGTCATTGCAATACGCGCAGCCTCGATCTGATTGCTGGTAATCCAAGCGGGCTCCAATGCAACCAAACCGTAGGTACCGTTGCTGATTGTGTTACCGCGTGATGCTTTACCTGTAAGTCTTCCGCGCTGAACGCGTCTGTACTTAACTCTCTTCGGCATTAACATTATTGGTGGCCCCCTTCTGTTCTTCTTTCGTTACGGCGAAAATCGCGGCGAGGACCTCTGTTGTCGCGGTTGTTGTCGCGACGGTTGTTATCGCCGTTACGGCGAGGACGACGCTCGGTGCGCTCACGGGTAGCATTACCGTTGTCGTTCAGGATTTCACCCTTATAAATCCAAACCTTGATACCAATTTTACCGTAAGTGGTGTTAGCTTCATAGAAACCGTAATCAATATCGGCTCTGATGGTCTGAAGCGGAATGGTACCGTCATGGTAATGCTCGGTACGAGCGATTTCCGCACCACCCAAACGACCGCCGCAAGAGATTTTAATACCCTTTGCGCCAAGACGCATGGTTCTGCCGATTGCCTGCTTCATTGCACGGCGGAAGGAAATTCTTCTTTCAAGCTGAGAAGCAATGCTTTCTGCAACGAGCTGTGCGTTCAAGTCAGCGTTCTTGATCTCAACAACATTGACAATCACGCTCTTGCCGGTCATCTTTTCAAGCTCGACCTTCAAGGCTTCGATTGCAGCACCCTTCTGGCCAATGACCATACCGGGCTTCGCGCAGTGAATGAACACGCGGATGCGCGCTCTGTCACGCTCGATTTCAATTTTAGGTACGCCGGCACCCTGAAGCTTGTTCTTCAGATGCTTTCTGATTTGATAGTCAGATACCAGCGTATCGCCGAATTCATGGTCACCAACAAACCATCTGGAATCCCAGGGCTTGATAACGCCGACGCGAAGACCATGCGGATTTACTTTCTGTCCCATAGTGTCAGCCTACCTCCTTCTCCGAATTTTTCTCTTTGACTGCCATTGTCACATGGCTGGTTCTCTTCAGGATTCTGTATGCTCTGCCTTGTGCGCGGGGCATCACACGCTTCAGTGTGGGGCCGGGGCAGACAAAGCACTCGGATACATAAAGATTTGTTGTATCCATATGGAAATTGTGTTCTGCGTTTGCAACCGCGCTTTTTAAGAGCTTGGTCAGATATTCAGACGCGCTTTTCGGCGTATTCTTCAGAATCGCCATTGCCGTCTCGGTGTCCTTGCCTCTGATAAGGTCGAGAACAATCTTAACCTTGCGCGGAGAAATTCTCGCGTATTTAAGATATGCCTTTGCTTCCATAGTTCAGGCGTTGCCTCCTCTCGCAATTTTGCGATTCATTGATTATTTGCCGTTGTTAGATGTTTTGGAACCCGCGTGTCCCTTAAAGGTGCGGGTGGGTGCGAATTCACCGAGCTTGTGACCGACCATATCTTCGGTTACATAAACCGGCACATGCTTTCTGCCGTCATGGACAGCAATCGTGTGACCGACAAATTCCGGGAAGATGGTGGATGCACGAGACCAGGTCTTCAACACCTTTTTTTCGCCTTTTTCATTCATAGCAACCACGCGGTCAAAAAGCTTCTGCTCCACGAAAGGTGCTTTTTTCAGGCTTCTGCTCATTATTTAGTGCCTCCTTCTCAATTACTGTGCGGCATTACTTGCTGCCTCTGCGTTTCACGATGAACTTGTTTGTGCGAGCCTTCTTGTTTCTGGTCTTATAACCAAGAGCAGGCTTGCCCCACGGTGTTACAGGTCCGGGGCGTCCGACAGGCGAACGGCCTTCACCACCACCGTGCGGGTGGTCGCACGGGTTCATGACGGAACCGCGAACAGTCGGGCGGATACCCTTGTGACGAGTCTTACCGGCCTTACCGAGCTTGACAGTCTCATGCTCGATGTTGCCAACCTGTCCGATTGTTGCCTTACAGTCCAAGCGAATGATACGCACTTCTCCCGAAGGAAGTCTTACCTGCGCAGAACCGTTCTCCTTTGCCATCAGCTGCGCTGCGGCACCTGCGGAACGGACAAGCTGCGCCCCCTTACCGGGATAGAGCTCAATGTTATAAATGAAAGTACCAACAGGAATCGAGCTGATCGGCATCGTGTTGCCGGGCTTGATATCTGCATCGGCGCCGGAGTAAACCACATCACCGTCGGTCAAGCCAACAGGTGCAATGACATAGCTCTTTTCGCCACTTTCATGCTGCAGAAGTGCAATGTATGCGGTTCTGTTCGGGTCATATTCGACACCGACAACAGTCGCTGCGCCCTCAGTCTGACGCTTGAAGTCGATCAGTCTGTACTTCTGCTTGTTTCCGCCGCCCTTATGGCGAACGGTGATTTTGCCGTAGCTGTTGCGTCCGGCTTTCTTTTTCTTTGTTTGAATCAGGCTCTTTTCAGGGGTAAACTTTGTTACCTCGTCAAAGGACGGAGCCTGCATATTTCTGCGCGACGGTGTCGTCGGCTTGTAGTTAACAGTAGGCATTCTTCTTCAACCTCCTACTCAATTCATGCTGTCGAAGAATGCGATGCTCTTGGAGTCAGGCTTCAAGGTCACAATGGCTTTCTTCCACTCGCTTGTAGTACCCAAATGAACACCGAGTCTCTTCGGCTTCTTTTTCATGATGATTGTGTTGACAGTCGCAACCTTCACATCAAACATTGCCTCAACCGCCTTGGCGATTTCGGGCTTGGTTGCGCTCTTCAGCACCTTGAAGGAATAACACTTCTCAGCAAGAGAATCGGTTGCCTTTTCGGTGATAAGAGGCTTAATGATTACATCTGCAATTGCCTTCATTTCGCGTACACCTCCTGGATTTTCTCAACGGCTTCCTTCGCGACAATGAGTGTATTGCAATTCAGAACATCATATGCGCTGAATGTATTGAACATTGTCGTCTTGACACCGGGGATGTTAGCGCAGCTCTTGACTACAAAAGAATTAACCTCAGGCATCACAATCAGTGACTTCTTGCCTGCGCCGAGTGCCTTCACCATGTTTGCCATAGCAGCAGTCTTGTACTCGGTTGCAGCAATCTTGTCAACAACGACCATTTCACCTGCAGCGACCTTCGAGGAAAGTGCGCTGAAGATTGCAATGCGCTTGGTCTTCTTGTTCAGGCTGACACGGTATTCGCGGGGCTTCGGGCCGAGTGCGATACCGCCATGTGTCCACTGCGGAGCACGGGTAGAACCCTGTCTTGCACGACCGGTACCCTTCTGCTTCCAGGGCTTCTTGCCACCGCCGGATACTTCCGTGCGGGTCAAGGTGGACTGTGTGCCCTGTCTCTGATTAGCGAGATATGCCTTCACTGCGGTATGGAGGACAGCCTCGTTGATGTCGGCAGCAAAGATTTCGTCAGCCAGATTCATTTCGCCGACTTCCTTGCCGTTCATATCCACAACTTTAATTACAGCCATTTCAGTTTCCTCCTTCCGTTATGCTTTCACAGAATCGCGAATGAAGACGATACCGCCCTTAGCACCGGGAACGGCGCCCTTCACTGCGATTAGATTTTTTTCTGCATCAATTTTTACAACAACCAGGTTCAGAATTGTGACCTGCTCGTTACCGTACTGTCCCGCCATCTTCTTGTTCTTGAAAACACGAGAAGGTGTCGAGTTTGCACCCATAGAACCAACCTGACGGTGGATAGGACCTGTACCGTGTGTCATCGACAAAATGTGGTGTCCCCATCTTTTAACTGCACCCGTGTAGCCGTGGCCCTTCGTAATGCCTGTGATGTCGACCTTTTCGCCTGCGGCGAAGGTATCGACGGCAATCACATCGCCAACATTGTACGCGCTGCAATCATCAAGACGGAATTCCTTCAAATGTCTCTTGGGGGTGATGCCGGCCTTCTTGAAGTGACCGAGCAAAGCTTTGGTCTGGTGCTTTTCCTTGGCATCGCCGAAAGCGAGCTGAATTGCGTCATAGCCATCATTTTCAGCAGTCTTCTTCTGCGAAATAGCGCAGGGGCCTGCTTCAATCAGGGTTACGGGAATTACATTGCCGATTTCGTCGAAAATCTGAGTCATGCCCAGTTTCTTACCGATAATGCCTTTTTTCATGTTTTTTCTCCTCAGTTATTGGTTGACGCCTTTGAATTTCGTTTTGACGAAGCGCCAACATGACCGCATGGATTCTGCGTTGCGGCTTTTGACCGCCGGAGGCTCGTCCTCCGCTTAGGGATTCGGCTTACGCCTTGATCTCAATGTCCACACCGGCAGGAAGTTCAACGCTCATGAGCGCTTCAACCGTCTTGCTCTGGGGCTTGAGAATGTCAATGAGTCTCTTATGAGTACGCATTTCAAACTGCTCACGGCTATCCTTATACTTATGGACCGCACGGAGAATGGTGACAATCTCCTTTTCGGTCGGAAGCGGAATAGGACCCGAAACAGCGCTGCCGTTTCTCTTGGCAATTTCCACAATCTTCTCTGCTGCGGCATCTACGAGCGTGTGGTCATAGCTTTTGAGTCTCACTCTGATTTTTTCATTTGCTGCCATTGTTTTGCCTCCTTTTTTTCTTACTGTAGGGGGGCGATGGAATGTACACTGTGCCGGCTGTTTCTTTTTAGGCCTGTAAAAAGCGGGTTGCGTCTGCCGCACAGACACACCCTAACCGCGCAGTTGCCGTCAAGGACGGCGAGTTGCTGTCGCCCGTTTTTCGGACATACTCCACGAAAATTACCCGTGTTACCACGGCAACCTCTCGCTTCATCGCACATCAAGCCTTCTTATTATACTCGATTTTACATCAAATTGCAATGCTTTTACCATTTTTTATATGTAGAAATTTCGACTAATTTTAGTGTGTGTTTTTGTGCATATTGTATATATTCGAATGAAATGTCTGTTTTTGTCGCAGAGTTTTCAAAAGTTTATTATTTCATTGGAAATTTATTCATTGAATGTTAATGAAAGTGCAGTATAATAATAAGTGTTTCGATGTTCTTTTGGTTTTCTGCCGTCAAGCAGTCAAAATCGCTACTTTCCTTCCATATTATTATATAGCGCATTCATTTGATAAAACTTTTAATATTTCGCCAAAATGACCTTCTGCGAATCATGCAAAGAAAGGTGGAGTCCCACGATGTCCAAATCAACCCGTATTGTTTTTGCTTTGTTCTTTTCGCTGTCGCTTTCTTTTTCAGCGTTCATTTCCTTTATTCGCTATATGGCACTTCAGGAATTTGAAATCAGCACAGGTTATTATCAAGCAGACTCTCTGTTGCCGACAGCAGTACACTATCTGCTGTTTGCCATTGTCCTTGTGTTTTTTGTCGTGGGGCTTTGTCTGCGTGGCAAAATTTCGCTCCGCCCCGCCGAGCATGGTATCAGCTTCTATTTCGGGAATGCGCTTCTGGGCATTTCACTCGCCGCATATGCACTTTTCTCAATTCCAACCTTTTTCGAAATGAAGCCGAACGAAATCTCTGATTCTCCCCTCACCACTACCCTTTTGCTGTTAGCAACGCTTTTCTCCATTGCAGGCGTGTTTTTCTGCATTCATAACTGTCTTTTCCCAACCGGCGCCGAGGATAAGCGTGTTTTGTTCGGTCTGTCCATTCCCTTTTTTGCTATCATGCAGGTTTTGTATCTTTATTTTGAAACAAGCTCTCCCATCAATGCGCCAAACAAGTTGCTTGACCAATTCACCTTTGTTTTCATTGCACTTTATCTTCTCTACGAATTGCGCGTACTGCTGGGACAACCTCGTTATGCCACCGAATGCGCGCTTGGCTTCATAACCATGGTTTTCTCTGCCGTTTGCGGTTTCCCTTCATTTATTTATATGTTAGTCAATGGGCAACCGCTCTACGAAAATGCAGCACACGATATTTTCATGGTTGCAGTATTCCTCTATATCAGCATCCGTATGCTGCGCGTTCTTTTCTCAGAAAGCTCAAATGATGATAAAATACTTCAACTGCTGAAAAAAGCTGAGCACCCTGCCGCTTCGCTCAGCAAAATGCCTCCTTTAGCTGACGAGGATTTTGACGAGCTTCAGCTGACCTTTGACTCGCTTGAAAGCGAAGCGCCCGAAATAGCCGCAGAGACAGAAAACGCACAAGCGCTATTTGATGTAGATAACAACGAACCCGCTACCGCGGAAGCAGAACAGGATGGCCTTCCGGAAGATACCGCACAAGACGCGGAAGAAACCACGGAGCAAGGGGAAAGTACAAACTCATAAAAGTCGAAGTGCAAGCCGAAAGGAAAAGACCATGGAAAAACTCCTCATCATAGACGGAAACAGTATGATTAACCGCGCATTTTACGGTATTCGCGCTCTCTCGACAAGCGGCGGCAAGCCCACAAATGCCATCTACGGACTCATTAATATTGTCCGCATCCAGCTTGAAAAATTGCAACCGACCTATGCCTGCATCGCCTTTGATGTCAAAGAGCGCAATTTTCGCAAGGAGCGCTACCCCGAATACAAGGAAGGCCGTCACCCGACACCTCCTGAGCTGCTTGAGCAATTCGACGACGCTAAGGAATGTATGCGTCTGATGGGACTTCACACGCTTGAGCTGCCCGGCTACGAGGCAGATGACATTCTCGCCACCGTCTCTGTGATGGCAGCCAGCCGTCCCGATACCGAGGCATATATTCTGACCGGTGACCGCGACCTTCTGCAAATGGTGAGTGAAAACATCACCGTTCTTCTGGCAACCAACAGCGATACCATTCCCTTTACACCCTCTCATTTTTCAGAACACTACGGTATTTCTCCATCCCAGTTCATTGATGTCAAGGCGCTCATGGGTGACTCGTCCGACAACATCCCAGGTGTTGCGGGAATCGGCGAAAAAACCGCCCTCCGTCTGATTTCATGCTTTGGTTCTCTCGAAAACATCTACCATAATCTTGACAACCCCTCGATCAGACGCAGTATCCGTGATAAGCTTGTGCAAGGCAAGGAAGCCGCAGAGCTTGCAAGATGGCTTGTTACAATTGTCAGAGATGTTCCCCTCGGCAAAACACTTGACGAATTCAAATATCTCGGCTATGCGCCCGCTCTGTACGACAAGCTGATGTCACTTGAATTTCGGGCATTGGTACGCAAGCTCGGTCTCAACGAACCGAAGTCCACACAAAAGGAAGAGGCTGAAATCACCGAGCAAGCTGTTGAGGCAAGCGCAGAGGTGCTTCTGAATGCGGCAAAAAAAGGCGCGTTTGCGCTCGAAGCAACCGAGGGCTGTTATCTCTTTTCCACCGCCGATGACCGTTTATACACCTATCAAGGTGACATTTCCGCCTTAACCCCTCTTTTTGACGGCAGTCACACCTGTATCTGCTTCGACTCAAAGGATCTATTGCACAGACTGCACAAGGCGGGCGTTCAGACAAGCTGTATTCCGCTTGATATCATGCTCTATGCCTATCTTTTGCATCCAACAGGCAACAGAAGCACGCTCGATGATGCACTTTCATCGATTGCGCGTGTCCTGCCGAGCGACTGTGCGCCACTCCCCCCTTCTTCTTTCTCCGCAACGAAAAGAATGCGTCTTTCCGAGCCTGTTCTGCGTGAAGCCCTGCAAAAGCAAGGAATGCTCTACCTTCTTGATGAAATTGAATTGCCGCTTGCACCCCTTCTTGCTGAAATGGAGAAAAGCGGCTTCAGAATTCACCGTCGCGGACTCACGGATTTCGGCCACGAGCTTGACGATATGATTGAGACATTGACTGCCGATATTTATGAGCTTGCAGGAAGCGAGTTCAACCTCAATTCCTCAAAGCAGCTTGGTGAGATTCTTTTTGGCAAGCTATGTCTTCCTGCCGCCAAGAAAACAAAATCAGGCTACTCCACCAATGTCGAGGCTCTTGAAAAAATCGCCTCCCTCCACCCGATTATCCCCCTGATTCTTGAATACAGACAGGTGACGAAACTTCGCTCCACCTATGTCACCGCCCTCTTGAATCAGGCAGATGAGCATGACCGCGTGCATACCACCTTCAAGCAGGCATTAACCGCAACAGGCCGTCTTTCCTCAACTGATCCGAATCTCCAGAACATTCCCATTCGGACACCCCTCGGTCGCGAATTGCGCCGCTTCTTTATTGCAGAAAATGACGATTATGTCTTGATTGATGCCGACTATTCACAAATCGAGCTTCGCTTGCTTGCTCATATGGCAGGCGACAAAACCATGATTGAAGCATTCAGGCGCGGTGACGATATCCATACCAAAACCGCATCTCTCGTCTTTGGTGTCACGGAAGAGGATGTCAGCGACGAAATGCGTAAGCGCGCCAAGGCAGTCAATTTCGGTATTGTCTACGGCATCGGCGCTTTTTCGCTCGGTGAGGACTTGAAAATCTCAACCGCGCAGGCAAAACGCTATATTGAGGACTATCTGAACACCTACCCCGCCATTGATGCCTACCGCGAAGCGTCGGTTGAAAGTGCGCGTGCAAGCGGCTATTCTCAAACAATGCTCGGCCGCCGTCGCTATATTCCCGAGCTTGCAGAGAAAAGCAAAATGACACAGGCATTCGGCGCACGAATCGCTATGAACAGTCCCATTCAGGGAAGCGCAACCGATGTCATTAAGCTCGCGATGATTCGTACAGCCGCACGGCTGAAAAAGGAATGCCCGTCAGCGCATCTCATCATGCAGGTACACGACGAGCTGATTGTAGAAGCACCGAGAAAGCTTGCTGATAAAGCAGCAAAAATTCTGCGTGAGGAAATGGAAAACGCTTATCAAACCGATGTCCCCCTCACCGTCGATTTAAGCATCGCTGATAATTGGCTCGGCGATTGAAACAAGCAAAAGAGGCAGTCTTTTTGACTGCCTCTTTTGCTTGTTTTCAGTTCATTTGGCTTAAGCGCTTCATCTCTTTTGCAATGACAATTGGTAAATCAGAGGGCAATACACCTGCCTCTCCAAGCTCTGCCGACAAGCGCTCCCCTGCAAGCCCGTGCAAATAAGCACCAAGCTCACAGGCATCGTCAAGTGCAGCTCCCTGTGCGGCAAAACCGGCAATCACCCCTGCCAGCACATCACCGCTACCACCCTTCGCAAGTGCCGTGTTACCGCTTGTATTCACTGTCACTTGCCCGCTTGGCGACGAAATCACCGTACCGCTTCCCTTCAGCAAAAGCGTCACGCCGTGCAAGCATGATGCTTCCCTCGCCATCCCCAGCCGATTCGCCTGCACCTCTGACACCTGATGGGCAAAAAGCCGTGAAAACTCAAGCGGATGCGGTGTCAATGCAACTAATCGTTTACATTTAGCAAGTAAAGGCATCAGGCTGTAAGCAGAATCAGCAAGTGTGTTCAAGGCATCTGCGTCCAGTATAAGCGGTGCGCCTTCGGTTGTAAGGAAGGCTCGTAAGAGATGTGCAAGCCCTTCACTTCTGCCACATCCGCACCCAATCAGCCAAGCCGACATTTCGGGTGCCTGTGTAACAAACGCGACTGCATCCTCTGCCGTCATATCGGCAATCGGAGGCATCGGATGGCAAACCGCCTCGGGACGCCTTGTCAACAGAAGGCGCATCACCTCGCGGCTACCAAAATAGTGTAGCATTCCCACGCCTGTACGCATTGCCCCCTCACAGGCAAGAAGCGCCGCCCCTGGATACGCGTCACTACCGCAAAGAACGCCAAGAGCACCGAAGCTTCCCTTATGTCCTTCGGATATGCGCTTCGGCAACTTATCTTTTACATATTCATCATCCGTTAAATTGTTTTGTAAATTAAAGTTTTCAATTATAACATCTATGGGCAATTCAAGGCTATGAAGAGAAAAGGTGCCTGCATAACGGCGGGCAGGATAAGAATGAAGCCCGATTTTTGGGAGTGTCAGCTCTACGGTCGCATCAAAAACAAATGCATCGTCGCGTGCTGTACCAAGAAGCGCATCTGTACCGAGCGGGCAGTCCACCGCTACGAATAAGGGTGACTGTATGTTTTCTTGCCTTGCACGCGCAAAATCGGCAAGCAATTTGACCGCCTCCTGCGGATAATCCTGTCGCGCGCCGACACCGAATACCGCCTCTATGACAATATCACACTCACGAAGCCTTCCTTCTGCATCTGCAACTCCAAAAGATAACGAAAAGCCGTCGGCTTGGCAGAAGGCTTTATATGCCGCCCTGCCCTCCTCGGTGCGCTGACCTTTTCCAAAGACATCAACCGCGTGTACGGAATATCCGTTTTCTAACAAAAGTTTACCTGCCGCGTAGCCGTCACCGCCATTATTGCCGCTTCCGCAAAAAACAAGCACCCTGCTACCCTTTTTGCAAAGGTGCATCACCTCTTTTGCGACCGCCGCACCTGCTCGCTCCATCAGAATTGCGGTGGGAATATGCAGGATATCTCTCGCAAAAGCATCAATTTTCGCAATCTGCTCGGGACAAACCGCTACCATACTGCCTTTTTCCTTTCACTTGATAAATTTCCATTTTCATGATACCATAAGCACCGCAAAAAATCAAGTCGTTTTAAAAAATCATTATTTTTCCGCTGTGACTCTTTACTTTTTGACTATTTTGTGCTATAATTGAAATACAAAAAACATTTTTTGGATAATTCTACCAAATGATTGTGAGGAGGTTTACTGTGACTGGAAAAATCGTTATCACTATCGCACGGCAATACGGAAGCGGCGGAAGAGAAATCGGAGAAAAAGTTGCCGCCATTCTTGGCATTTCAAAATACGACCGTGAACTGATTACCATGTCAGTCCAGTCGGAAAACATCAATCCTGAGCTTGCGGCACGCGCGGACGAGGTTGCCGCGAACAGTCTTCTCTATACGCTTGCCGTCGGCTCAAATGCCTTTGGCGCCGCTCACCATTTTGGCTATACCATGCCCATCAATGACAGACTTTTCGTTTTGCAATCCGATCTGATTCGCAAATTGGCAGATAAAGAAAGCTGTGTCATCATCGGTCGGTGTGCCGACTATGTCCTGCGTGACTGTCCGCACAGATTGAGCGTATTTGTCTACGGCGATATCGCCGACAGAAAAAAACGCATTGCCGAACGGCATGAGGTAAGCGAATCGCAGGCACTTGACCTCATCAATAAAACCGACCGCCGTCGCGCCTCCTACTACAATTTCTACACAGGAAGCAAATGGGGGCGTTATGACAACTATCATCTCGCTATCAACAGCAGTCTGCTTGGTATGGACGGAACTGCCACGGTCATTGCCGACTGTGCAAGAAAGATGATGGCTAAGTTCAATTAAACAAGAGGACGGGTTTTGCAAGGCAAGGCCCGTCTTAACTTTTCATTGAAAGCACTTGCAATTGGCTATACTTTGAAGTATAATAATGATAGAATATTCTGAAACATCAAAGGATACAGTTATGAGAGAATGGCAAATAGAAAAAAACGATGCAGGGCAAAGGCTGGACAAGTTTTTGTCGAAGGCTCTTTGCAATATGCCCTCATCTCTTCTTTATAAATCCATTCGCACAAAAAAAATCAAGTTGAACAGAAAGCGTGCCACACCTGATGACATTCTGCATGAGGGCGACACTCTTCAGCTTTTTTTGCGTGATGAATTTTTCCAAAACGATAATCAAGCTACCACCATCACCCTCGCCTCAATTCGTCCCAAGCTATCCATTATCTATGAGGACAGCAATATTCTGCTCCTTAATAAACGCCCGGGCGTTTCGGTGCATGAGGATGCCGACCAGACAACCGATAACCTTTTGACACATCTGCAAGCCTATCTCTACCAAAAAAACGAGTACAACCCCTACGCCGAGCACGCCTTTGCGCCCGCCCTTTGCAACCGCATCGACCGCAATACAGGCGGTATCGTCATCGCTGCCAAGAATGCCGAGGCACTCCGCATCATGAATGAGAAAATTCGTGCAAGGGAAATTGACAAATACTATCTTTGTGCCGTTCACGGTACACCAAATCCAAGATCCGCCACCCTGACCGCTTACCTGCGCAAGCTTGCAGACGAAAACCGTGTCCTTGTGTATGACCGTCCCACAGGCGCCCGCGACGAAAAAAAGATTCTGACACAATACAAGGTATTGCAAATAAAAGGCAACATTTCATTGCTTGAAGTCGCGCTTTTGACAGGGCGCACGCACCAGATTCGCGCGCACATGGCGCACATCGGGCATTCACTTGTCGGTGACGGTAAATACGGCGTGAACCGTGCAGACCGCGCAATTGGCTATAAGTATCAGGCTCTTTGCTCTTACCGTCTGCGCTTTTCCTTTAAGGACAAGGGACACGCTCTTTCCTATCTCACAGACAAGGAATTTTCCATACCGCTTGAGGATGTCTATTTTACCGAGCTTTTCAAGTCCTGACAAAATATGTAAATGAAAGGATACAATGTGAAAAAGCTTCCCATCTGGCTGTGCTCGCTTCTTTGCGGCATTTGCCTTGCAGTTCCCTTCCTGCCGATTTCATCACTGTCAGCGCCGCTTGCGTATATTGCAGGTATCCCGGCGCTTTTCTTTCTGTTTTCAGATGCAACCGAGGCGGAAAAAAAACGCTACCGCTGCTATCTTTACAGAGGCTTCTTTTTCGCCTTCGGCTTTTATCTCGGCGTCTATCATTGGTTTATCTCGATGTATCCGCTTGACTTTATTGCAGACCTTTCTCCTCTCGGGGCGGCACTTGTTGTTTGTGTCGCATGGCTTGGTCTTGCGCTGATTGCCACCCTCTGCTTTGGCTTTATTTATCCAACATTCTCAATTTTCGCCAACCTGACAGCAGTCAGGCAGCATCCGCTTTTATTACCCCCTCTGTTCGCATCTGTATGGACGGTCTTCTCGGCACTCATCACACTGACATGGATGGGCGTGCCGTGGGGTATGATGGCAATTACACAAGCCGCTCACCCCGCCTTGATTGCCACAGCCTCTCTTTTTGGCGGCTATTTCATCACCTTCATCATCATGCTTGTCAATGGCTATCTGGCACTTGGACTTCTCTTTTTCCGCCGTGCAGGAAAGGACAAGCGACGCCGTCTGCTTGAATGCCGTTTGCCTGCTTGCCTTGCGCTCGGCGTATTTCTCCTGAATTTTCTCGCCGGCTCAATCATTGGGCATATACAAAGCAAGCCCGTTAGCACTGTCACCGTCGGACTTTTACAAGGTAATGTTTCCTCGCGCGATAAGTGGAACAATGAAAATGAAAGTTTACATGAGCGTTACGAAAGGCTATTGCGCGAATTGGTCGCAGAGGCAGATGCTCGGGCGATGCACCCCGATATTGTCATTTGGTCAGAAACAGCAATCCCCTCTACGCTCACAGACATTGGCACTACGCAAAGTAGCACAACAAAATGGCTGATGGCACTTTCAAAAGAGCTGCGGATTGCCAATTTAGTCGGCGCATTCAGCCGTATTGACAACGGCGGTGCAGAAAAGGACGACTATAATTCACTCTTTCTTTTCCGTGCCGACGGCAGTCGAAGTGATACGCTTTATCATAAACGCCGTCCCGTCCCCTTTGGCGAATTTCTGCCTTGGAAGCCCTTTATAAACGCCGTCTTTCCTTATATGGCAACGCTTGCCATGATGAATGACCTGACGGCAGGTGAGGACACCGCGATTTTTGAGGAAAATTTCGGGCGGATTGGCTCGCTTATCTGCTTTGACTCGATTTATGAATCACTTGCGCGCGCGTCTGTACGGGACGGCGCAGAGGTTCTTGTGATTTCGACAAATGACTCATGGTTCGGTCGCTCGGTGGCGCTTGAGCATCACCACGCCCAAGCGGTCTTGCGCGCGGTGGAAAACGGCCGCTATGTTCTTCGCGCAGGCAATACGGGCATCACCTCGGTCATTTCGAATAAGGGCGAGCTTCTCGGGACGCTTGAGCCACTTACCGAAGGCTATCTCATTGCCGAGGTTCCGCTTTACACGCACCGCACGCTCTACAACATGATTGGCAACCTGTTTTTATATATTGCCGCTCTCTTTGTGCTCTCGCTGACCTTGCCCGATGCATATGCGAAAATTCAAGCAAAAACAGCAAAAAAACGCGAAAAAACACATCAAAAAGAAGAGGTGTGACACACTATGAATGAAAAAACAGTTGTCCACCCGATTGCACCCGTCTTTGACGAGCGTTCCAAAATACTGATTCTCGGCAGCTTCCCGTCGGTCAAATCGCGCGAGCAAATGTTCTTCTACGGCCATCCGCAAAATCGCTTCTGGCGTATTCTGGCGGCGATTTTTGACTCAAGACTTCCAAGCACCGTCGAAGAAAAGCGCGCTTTTTTGCTACAAAACCGAATTGCTCTTTGGGATGTCATTGCCTCCTGCCGCATTGTCGGCAGTGCTGACAGCACCATCTCTCATGTATCCCCGAATGACCTTTCCCTCATTCTTAAAAATGCACCAATTCAAGCAATTTTTACAAACGGACAGACGGCGGCGGCACTCTACCGTCGCTATATTTTTCCAAAAACCAAACGAGAAGCGATAACCCTGCCATCGAGTAGCCCTGCAAATGCCACCTATTCGCTTGAACGCTTAATTTGCGCTTGGCAGGCTGTTCGTTTTTTCGATTGATTTTTTGTTTTTCATAGCACTTCTTGCAATTATTGTTACTCATAATTCCTACGCCCATGCACACATTAGATACTGTACTTCGATAACACGCACCGTATGCGCTGCGGGATGCCACAGGATAGGATGCGCTTTATCGCAGTGCGGTAAAATCCTTATCATCGGGATAGGAATTTGTCATGATTAAAAAAATCGGAAATCGTCTTTTATGCTTATCACTGCTCATGGCGGCGATAAGTCTCCCCTTCATCTCTCTGAAGGTATCCGCCGACGCTCCCGATGTGGCAACCGTCAAACAAGAAAAGAAGGACGCTTTTTCGGATATGCGTCTTTGTCCGGGCGGTGATGTCTTTGGGATTCGGATGTTTATGCCCGGCGTCATGGTCGTCAATCTGGGAGAGGTCGTGCATGACGGCAAGCACGCAAAGCCGGCAGAAGAAGGCGGTATTGCCAAAGGGGATTTGATTACGCGTATCGACGGCAAGGAAATTCACCATGTGGGTGACCTCACAAGCGCGGTAAAAAATTCAGGTGGAAAGCCGCTTAGCTTAACGCTGAAAAGGCAGGGCAAGGAATTTACACTGACCGTCACCCCGGCGCTGTCTGAAAGCGACGGCAATTATCACCTTGGAGTCTGGGTGCGTGACCGTACCGCAGGTATCGGTACCATTACCTTCATTGATGCCAAAACAGGTCTTTTTGGCGGTCTCGGACACGGCATCTGCGACCCCGACACAGGCGAGGTTATGCCGCTTGAACGCGGTCTTGTCACCGATGTTTCAATTCAAGGCATTGAAAAGGGTGCCGCAGGCGCACCCGGTGAATTGCGCGGCGCACTCGGCTTAAAAAAGCGTGGCGCACTCACCGTTAATAGTGAAACAGGCGTTTTCGGCGTCTTAAGCGACCTGCCCAAAGACCTTGAAAAGCAGGCACTTCCCCCCGCCCGTGCATCTGAAATCAAGATCGGTGCCGCTGAAATTTACTGCACCCTTGAAAATGGACAAAAAAAGCAATATCAGATTGAAATTACCAAGATTCACCCCGCCAATCGCGAAACAAAATGCTTTTCCATCCGTGTCACTGACAAAGCACTTCTTGAAGCAACAGGTGGGATTGTCCAAGGTATGAGCGGCAGCCCCATCATCCAGAATGGGAAACTGATAGGTGCAGTTACTCACGTATTTGTGAATGATCCGACAAGAGGATATGGGATATTCATCGAGAATATGTTAGCTGAAGCAGAGAAAATTAAATAATGGAAAAGCCCGTCTGTTTTAAAACAGACGGGCACATTTTTATAACAGAGGAAATTTCGCGCTTTCCATGTGTAATTTTGCTAGTGAAAAGGAGTAAATATGGAGGTGTTTAATATTACATTTGTGTTACAACTTTGATTAAGTGACCTAATTTTATATTTTTTGCCATTATAACCTTATAAATGGGTAATTTTATAATAATAAAACCAAATCGCATTGGTTCAAAACTATATTGAAGAATTTACAGATGCTATATGTGTAAAACAATGAGCTTAAAAAATACAATTCTAAACATAGTTGAAAAGAAAAGCATGCACGCTCAGGTAATATTGCAAAAAATACTTGTTTGAACGTCTGATAGTACGGCTCTCAATATCTGAATTTAAAGAAAAGTTCATGCTGAAAAAGAGGACACTACCTCAATTACGTGAAAATTCACTTATTAAGACACGCTCTTTTGGAGCTATTTTATCACCTTTGCAATTACGCTACTCGGCTTTTATTGAAATAAAGGGGGAATCTGTGGAAAAAAGAATCCTTCCTCCTGCACCATAAATTGCTTGATTAAAAACACCGTCACTTACTGTTTTTTGCAATATCAAGAGGCATTCTTAAGGATAAGCTTCCTTCTTTATCTTTAATCAATCCGTGAATATCAAAGTTTTCAGCTGTCACCTCATACCAGTCTGTTTCTGTTGTTTCCTTAAAACTTTTAAGTAGATTCGGATCGTGAATTTTCCCCGACATATTAACTGTCCTCCATATTTTATAATAATCGTTGCTTCCAATTTTTAACCATTTCAGAAAAAACTTTAACGCGGCTGCTGTCAACATTCAAATCATCATCATATGTGGGGCAAATCCACGCGCCTTCTTCAAATTCATTCCATGCAAAAACCATAATATGTCTGCTTTTCACATATGATTTATTTTCTTCCATCCAGTCTGCAAAAATATTTCCGCCATTTGCCATATCCTGAATTGTGGGAAGGGGTGTGCATCCTGCCTCGGTATAGCCGTCAAACCATGGAACGGGATTATCCATTCTTGGTTTTGCATTATATCCCAGAGAAAAAAGAGGAATTAAATCTATATTGAATTTTTTTCGTTCGTCGTTTCTTAAATTCAGTTTTTGGCAATATTCAAGATAAGAAGAGCAATTGTGATATTCAAATGAATAAGAACTTACCGCATCTGCTAAGGAATAATCTCCGTTTTCGCTTATTGCACCATTATCAAAAAAAGAAATATATGGTTTTGATACCCCTTTTTCTTCTGCTTTTGTTTGCAACCTTTTAATAAAATCCAATCTGTATCCGCCAAAGAGATATACCAATGGTCTGCCATCTATTTTTTCATAGTAATCTTCTTTCATTTCCTCCAAAAGCTTTTCCATATCATTATCACTGAAGTTGTGCATACATAGAAGTATTGCACATAATTTTATTTTTTTCTTTAAAACACTTCTTGTGTGAAGTTTTCTTTTTGAATTTTCTTCTTCTTTCAAATAGTTTTCTTTTTCTTCTTTGGTTGCATCCGGTAAATCTGCGCGATTTTCTTTTTCTTCGCTGTTCCAGGTGTATGCAAAATAATCAATTCCTGCATCAATAGCATATTGCAATTCTTTATCGTATTCTTCTTGTGATGTTTTATGAAAAGCTATTTTATTTTTCGATATAATGTCGGCATAATAAGGGGTTCTGTGTCTGTATTTTGCCGGACTGAGACTTCTTGAAATATAGTGCCCGAAATATGTATCGCTCGAGCCTGTTCGTTCCCAGTTAACAACACCTATTCTCATTTTTATCAACCTTTCTTTTGTATAAATTATAAATTATTGCAAACGTTGTAGCAAATAGTGTTAATACTTCATTTACAATTCCAACATAAGAAGCACAACCTATATCGTATGTAAGCATTAGGCCTGAAACAGGAAAAGCAAGCACTCGGGAATGCACGGGATTGGCTTTCCAAAAACCTATAATTGAAATTATTGAGGCAAGCGCCGGAAAAACACTTGTGACGCCGTTCCATGTAATTATCGTAAATAAAAAGGTTGCGAATAAGAAAAATATTAAGAAAAAAATATTTTTTCTTTCTTTTTGATTTTCTTTATAAAAAACAAATTCACGAAATACTCCTATCATAGCAACCGCACTTCCTGAATACGCACCTAAAAACAAATAATGAAAAAACCACAAAATATCTGAAATCATTTTCCATAGCAACAGATTTTTGCCGTTTTTTTGCTGATATATGACACAGTTTGCCGTAATCCCAAGTGTTCCTATTAACATTGCAATCATAAATACAGTTCCGTTCCTCAATTCTACATATTGACTTTAACATAAAAAGCAGATATAATCAATATGTAAAACAAAGCAGTTTTTTTCAAAAAACAAAGAAAGGGGTGCATTTTGTGAATACTAATTTTAATCCTTTTGTAAGATATATTGCAAAAAGCACATATATCATTGCTGATAAAACCATCGTCGCAAATGATTGCAGACTTATATACATTTTATCAGGCAATGGAAGTTTTGAAAGCGGCGGAAAAGTGTACCCGCTTTCAGCGGGCGCGCTTATTTATTATCCATGTGGGATGCCTTATAAGTTTTCGCTGTGCAAAGAAAACAAATTGCTGATTTATACTGTGAATTTTGATTTTTCACATAGTTATTCAAACATTGCTCCTATGGGACCTGAGGAATATAAAGGCTGTCCGCCGAGCAACATACTTTATACACAATACGAAACTAAGAGTAAATTGTTTGAAAGTATTATTTATTTACCTGCTTCCATATGGTGCGAAGATGCGTTGGAACGAATTTGCGACGAAGGATTGTTGAAAAAAGAAGGCTATGAAGCATTGCAAAGTGCCGTCATGAAAATAATTTTAATAAATATATTCCGGAATATACAAGATACACATAACAATTCGGTGTGTAAACAAATTAAAGCTATACTATCTGAAAAAATTGATTTAAATAATAAACAAATTGCAAAAATGCTAAATTATCATCCTTTTTATCTTAATGAAATTTTTAAAAAAGAGGAAGGTACAACACTCCATCAATATATCTTAAAACAAAGACTTATAAAAGCACACGAGCTGATTACATCAACTCAATTAACAATTGAAGAAATTTCTTCAATATGTGGTTTTTCTTCGCAGTCACATTTATCATATACTTTCAAAAAAAACTTTGGTGTTACACCCACTCAAATTCGCAAATTCTTATAGAAAATTGTTGTCCCCTATTGACAACAGTCGTGAGCGGCAGCCCCATCATCCAGAATGGCAAGCTTGTCGGCGCTGTCACCCACGTGCTCATCAACGACCCCACCACGGGATACGGGATATTTATAGAAAATATGCTCGGCTCTCTGCCTATGCCGTTAGTGGACGCGTCGTAAAACCGAAAAACAGGAAAATATATCAAAGAAGTTGTCCCTCATATAACACACCCTGAGTGAGTTATATGAGGGACAACAGTTTTTTGTCCGATGGACTCTATGATTTTTGATGTAAAAGTGTTGTCCCTATATAAAGTCAGAGGTATGACACTTTTTATGGAGTCTGATTTTCTTTTCGGTGGATAAAATGCTTGTTGCCAATTTGAAGTAAAAAATTTGAAATTAATTATAAGAAACACTTGACAAAAACAATACTTCGTGATATGATGTATTATGTAAGGAGGAGTATGCTATGGATATTCAATTAAAGCGAGGGTTACTCGATGTATGCGTGTTAGCCGCTATCAAGAGTGGAGATTCTTATGGCTATAAGATTATCAAAGATATGAAGCCTTATATAGAGATGTCGGAATCGACTCTATATACGATATTGAAGCGTTTGGAGCTTGCGAGGATGCTGACGGTATATACCTCCGAGCATGGAGGACGGCTACGAAAATATTATCATATCACAAACGCAGGGCTTGGACGCATTGAAGATTTCAAGAATGAGTGGCGTGAGGTGATGTCAATTTATCAATTTGTCATCAAGGAGGATGAGGAAAAATGAAAAAACAAGAGTTCTTACATACGCTCAAAATAAGCCTGTCAGGTCTTCCCAAGCAAGATGTTGAAGAGCGTCTTATTTTTTACAGTGAAATGATTGACGACAGAATGGAAGAAGGGCAGACGGAGGAAGAAGCCGTTTCGGATATTGGCACTGCAAGTGAGATTGCAACGCAGATTATAGCAGATATTCCTCTTACCAAAATCGCAAAAGAAAGGCTCAAACCTAAAAAGCGGCTCAAAGCATGGGAAATCGTGCTTTTGGCACTCGGTTCTCCCATATGGCTTTCGCTGGCGATTGCCGCGTTCGCCGTGATGCTTTCACTTTACGCTGTGTTATGCTCTGTTATCGTTTCCGTATGGGCTGTCTTTGTTTCGCTTGTTGCTTGTGCCCTCGGCGGTGTGGCAGCAAGTGTAATCTTTATCTGTCAAGGTAACGGTCCTACGGGAATTGCTATGGTCGGTGCAAGTATGTTCTGCACAGGACTTTCTATTTTCTTGTTCTTAGGGTGCAAAGCGGCAACAAAAGGCACTTTGCTGCTTACCAAAAAAATGGCTTTGGGTATTAAAAGGTGTTTTGTTAAAAAGGAGGAAGCATCATGAGCAAAAGCGCGAAAATATGGCTTGTAGCCACTTCTTTTATATTGATTGGATGCATTATTTTTGGAGGCGTGATGGCAATGCTCAAATGGGATTTTACGAAATTATCGACGAACAAGTACGAAACAAACAATTATGAAATAAATGAAGATTTCCAATCAATCTCGGTGGTTACCAATACTGCCGATATTAGCTTCATTCCTTCCGAAAATTCAAAATGCTCGGTTGTGTGTTACGAGCAGAAAAACGTAAAACACTCGGTTTCGGTAAAGGGCGATACGCTTGTAATAGAGGTCGTAGATACGAGAAAATGGTATGAACATATAAGTATAAATTTCAGCTCGCCAAAGATAACCGTCTATATGCCGCAGGGCGAATACGGCGCACTTTCGATAAGTTCAAGCACGGGAGATGTGAAGATACCCAAGGATTTTCAATTCAAAAGCATTGACATCTCGGAAAGCACAGGCGACATAACGAATGGCGCTTCCGCTTCGGAAGGCATAAAAATAAAGACGACTACGGGAAGCATTCGCATTGAAAGCGTATCCGCAAAATCGCTTGACCTTTCGGTTTCTACAGGCAAGGTGACTGTTTCGGGTGCGAGCTGCACGGATGATGTTACGGTCAAGGTATCGACAGGCAAGGCTAATCTCGCCAATATTGCGTGCAAAAACGTAATATCACGCGGAAGCACCGGCGATATTTCTTTGAATAATGTGATTGCCGCAGAAAAGCTCTCTATTAAGAGAAGCACGGGTGATGTGAAGGTTGAAGGTTGCGATGCCGCCGAGATTTTGGTAGAAACAGATACGGGCGATGTAACCGGAACTTTACTTTCGGAGAAAGTATTTATACCCAGGACAAGCACAGGTGACATTGACGTTCCAAAAACTGTGGTCGGCGGCAGATGTGAAATTACCACCGACACGGGAGATATTAAATTAAAAATAGCAAATAATTAAAGATATGAACAAGGCGAGCCATAAAAAGCTCGCCTTGTTCTTTTTGAAAATATTGTTTTCACTGCTTTGAACATTCTGACGGAAGATTGCTTGGTAACGCTATACACTAATCAAGCTTTTTTGAGCGAATGTTCCGCAATCTTGCCATCTTTCCAGCACATATCGAGAATCTGCCCGCCGCGAAGACGCATTCCGCGCAGGCTGCCGTTCTTCCAGCCATCAGGAAGTGCAGGCAAAAGAACAAGCTCTTCGCCGTTTTCGGTTGGAATCTGAGAAGCCAGCATTTCAAGAATGCCACTCGTCATGCCAAAATTGCCGTCAATCTGGAACGGCGGGTGTGCGTCAAACAAATTCGGATAGGTTCCGCCGGTGGTCCGATTGGTTTCAACATCTGACGACACCAAATGAAGCTGCATATCCAGAAGCTGCTTTGCACGATTGCCATCACCAAGACGCGCCCACATATTAATTTTCCAACCGAGACTCCAGCCTGTGCCGCGGTCACCGCGAGTTTCAAGCGATTTGCGGCAAGCGGTAGCGTATTCCTTGTCGCGCACGGTAATCATCCTTGCCGGATGCAGCGCCCAGAGATGCGAAAGATGACGGTGCGTCACTTCTCTTTCGACAAATTCCTCATTCCACTCCATGATTTTGCCGTCCGTGCCGATTTCATAGGGCTTCATTTCGGCGAGAGCCGAGTCAAGCTGTGCGAGAAGCGTGCTGTTATCGCCAAGAATTTTTGCAGCTTCAAGACAGTTTCGGAAGAGCGAACAGGCAATCGAATCACTCATCGCCGTCCACTTTGAAACGGCACTCCGCTGACCTTCGGCAGTGATAAATGTGTTTTCCGGTGATGCATTCGGACAAACCGATAGACGCCCATCGTCTTGCTTTATCAGCTGCGAAAGATAAAATTCTGCTGCTTCGAGCATAATCGGATATGCTGTTTTGCGCAGATAGTCAACATTGCCCGTATAGGCATAATATTCGTACAAATGATAACAGAGCCAGCCCGCCGCACCGTTCCAGAAGCCCCAGCAAGCGTTTCCGCACATCGCCGGCGTGGTCATCGCCCAGATATCTGAGTTGTGATGCATAACAAACCCGGGGGCGTGATACATTTCCCGTGCGGTTTTTCTGCCTGATTCCACACGGTTCTCGATAAATTTCAAAAGCGGCTCATAGCAGGATTCAAGTCCGCACATGAGCGTTGGCCAGTAGTTCATCTCGGTGTTGATGTTGAGCGTGTAATTGCAGCGCCAATCGGGTTTCAGCTTTTCGTTCCAAATGCCCTGCAAATTCATCGCCAAGCTGCCCTCGCGCGAGCCGGCAATCGTGAGATACCGTCCGAAATCAAACAGCAATGTATAAAGCGAGCAATCATTTTTGTCTTCCTCAAAGCGTGCCAGACGCTCATCGGTGGGGAGCTCCTCGCGTCCGCTGCTGCCAAGGTCAAGAGAAATTTGATTGTAAAATGCATGATAATCTTCAAGGTGGCGCGCTATCAGCTTATCCCATCCAAGAGCCTCGGCCTTGTCTAAAATCTCAGTCAATGGCTTGCGGTATTCGCCGTCAGGACGATGGTACGGGTCAATGTACGACGAGGTAATCGAAACAAAAAGCACCGCTTCTGTCGCATTTTCAACGCAAACTGCCGAGTTGCTGTGTGTAAGGTCGGGATTGATGACTGTTCCATCTGTTTTGACGCGCAGCTCGCCCGCAAACCGAATGCCGCGCTGCTTCGGGTCACTTGAGTATATGGGCGATTCATCGGGCGTGTAAGAGAGAGGACATTCGCCGTCAAGTATGACTCTTCCATCACCGGCAATGATAGAATTTTTATGCGGAGATTTCAGATGTGCTTTGAACGAGAGTGTTCCCGGCTTATCGACTGTCAGACGAATCGCAAGCAGCTTGTCGGGATAGGAGCAGAACATCTCACGCGTGTAGCTTGCACCGTCTTGCGTGTAGGTGACCCTTGCGACTGCGTCATCAAGTGAAAGCACACGCGCATAATTTTCCACTTCTCCGCCTTTTGGAAAGGTTATCACAAGGTCGCCAAACGGCTGATAGCGGTCGGAATTATTGCGTGAAGCAAAGCCCTCTGTGATGGTTGTATGCGCATCGGCGTATTTTTCAGTCAGAACTTCGGTACGGGCTTTCATATAAGCATCGTAGTTGCCTTCACGGGTTTCATGCCATGGAATCCCTGTCCAGAGCGTGTCGTGGTTCAGCCCAATGCGTTCATTTTCCGTCTTGCCGAACAGCATTGCACCGATTGTGCCGTTGCCGAGCGGCTGTGCCTCATTGAAATTTTCAGCAGGCTTTGTGTAGTAGGTTTGTGACATGGTTCATTTTCCCCTTCATAAATCAATTGGCTCGTTTGTACTACGCAATATATTTCCGTTTTAGCACTTAATTCCATTAAAGTCAATAGTCGGACTGTAAAAGGATGGCAACCAAAGCTCGCCGTCCTTTCCTTGCAAATTGCTTTGATTGTCAATGCACCGATAGATAAAAAACATAACCGCGATAGATTATAAGTATTTGCCTTTTCTCTCTTCATTTGATACAATGTGATTACTTGCTTTTGTAAGGAGGCAATATAAAGATGATAAGTATAGCAAGCAAGATGCAATTGATTCACTCGGATATCAGCAAAAAAGATAATGCAAAGAGCAAGAACAGACTGCAAACAAAAGTTTGCAGTCTGTTCTTGCGTTTTTTCTTGGGTAGATGAACGCAAAGATACATAGTCATACTATAAAAAACAAAAATTGAATCTCGACCTGAAAAAATCTTTTTCTTCATCATTTTCGTATATCAGAAGTCTTTTCTGATTTTCTCAATGGCGCTTTTTTCAAGGCGGGAGACCTGTGCCTGTGAGATACCGATTTCCTCGGCGATTTCCATTTGCGTCTTGCCCTTATAGAAGCGCATAAGAATAATGGAACGCTCACGCTCGCCAAGCTTTTTCATGGCGTCACGCAGGGCAATGCTTTCCACCCACGCCTCGTCTGTATCGTCATGGTCTTTCAGTTGATCAATGACATAAATGGTATCGTCACCGTCATTATAGACCGACTCATAAAGTGAAATCGGCTCGACAATGGCTTCAAGTGCCTGTGCGACCTGTGCCTTTTGCACACCGATTTTCTCGGCAATTTCATCAACCGTCGGCTCGCGTTCCTTTTGCTTTGAAATCTCCTCGCGTGCCGCAAGCGCACGGTATGCCAAATCGCGAATTGAACGGCTGACACGAATTGAATTATTATCCCGTAAATACCGTCTGATTTCCCCGATGATCATTGGTACTGCATAGGTGCTGAATTTCACATCAAGCTCGACATTGAAGTGGTCAATTGATTTCATAAGACCGATACATCCAACCTGAAACAAGTCGTCCATGTTCTCCCGCCTGCCCGAAAAGCGCTGGACAATACTCAAAACAAGCCGCAAATTACCGCAAATCAGCTCTTCTCTTGCGGCCGCATCACCCGCCTTGGTGCGAAGAAGGAGCCTGCGCTTTTCTTCGTCGGACAGAACCTTTAATTTTGCGGTATCCACACCGCAGATCTCCACTTTGTTCCGATACATAAAGGACTCCATTCTGCAAGTAACTATACTGCTTTCAGTATGGACAAAAAGTGGCTTTGGTTATGCAGGCGGAAAAAATTGGCTTTTGATGAAGGTACAGTACTTTCCTGCAAAAGCTTTCTTTTTTTCGCAATATTTTCTTGACTTTCGCGGTTTACTATGCTATAATTTTTAGTATGTTTTTCAAAAATCAAAGGAACAAGGATGTTTTATGGGTTTTATTGATGTTTTCCTCATTGGCATCGGACTTGCAATGGATGCCTTTGCCGTGTCAATTTGCCGAGGGCTTGGAATGCGTGTGCTTCGCCTTTCCCGTATGCTTGCCGTTGCATTTTGCTTTGGCGTCTTTCAGGCACTCATGCCTGTCATCGGTTACTTAATCGGCTATAATTTCAAAGAGTACATCGTCTCTTTTGACCATTGGATCGCCTTTCTCCTGCTCCTCTTCCTCGGTGGCAAAATGATTTTCGATGTCTTTTTTGACAAGGATGAGGAATGTGATTGCTGCGGTGAGGAAGCACTGCGCCTTTCCCAGCTTATCATCATGGCGGTGGCAACAAGCATTGATGCCTTGGCAGTCGGTGTCACCTTTGCCTTCAACCGTGTGAACATTCTTTCTGCCTCTTCCCTGATTGGCGCAACAACCTTTGCTATCTGCTTCTTCGGCGTTTTTCTCGGTCATCAGTGCGGTGTCAAGTACAAGAAAAAAGCCACTCTTGCAGGCGGGTTGATTCTCGTCGCTATCGGTACAAAAATTTTGATTGAGCATTTGCTCGGTCTGTAATGCTGGAACTCACGAAAGGGACTCTATTCAAAAATGCTTATTAAGATTTTGCTTCTGATCATCTTTTTCGCCATCACAATTACGATTGGACTTTACTGCCGTCGCCATGCCACCGATGTCAACAGCTTTGTCCTCGGCGGACGCTCGGTCGGCCCTTGGCTGACTGCCTTTGCCTACGGTACATCTTATTTTTCAGCCGTCATTTTCGTCGGCTATGCAGGTCAGTTTGGCTGGAAGTTTGGTATCGCGTCAACTTGGATTGGCATTGGCAATGCCATCATCGGCTCTCTGCTTGCGTGGGTGATTCTCGGTCGCCGTACACGCCTCATGACGCAAAAGCTCTCCAGCGCGACCATGCCCGAATTTTTCGGCGCAAGATACCAATCTGTTTCCCTGAAAGTGATTGCCTCTCTGATTGCCTTTATCTTCCTGATTCCTTATACCGCCTCGCTTTACAACGGACTTTCCCGTCTCTTTGCCATGGCTTTCAATATTGATTACAGCATCTGTATTCTCATTATGGCAGTTCTGACCTGCATCTATGTGGTTGCAGGCGGCTACATGGCAACCGCCATTAACGATTTCATTCAGGGCATCATCATGCTCGTCGGCATCGTCGCCGTCATCATCGCCGTTCTCAGCGGTCACGGAGGCTTTGCCGAGGCACTGAACAAGCTTGCCGCAGTTCCCGCCGAAACGCCCGGTGCCTACAATTCCTTCTTTGGCCCTCTCCCCCTCGATTTGCTCGGCGTTGTCATCCTGACCTCGCTTGGCACATGGGGCTTGCCACAGATGGTGCAGAAGTTCTATGCTATCAAGAACGAAAAGGCGATTACCAAAGGTACTATCATTTCCACCGTTTTTGCCTTGATTGTCGCAGGCGGCTGCTACTTCCTGGGCGGATTTGGCAGAATCAGCGGTCTGACCGAAGCTGATATTGCAAAAAACGGTTTCGATACCATTATCCCCGCAATGATTTCCAAATTGCCCGATATTATGATAGGTGTTGTCATTGTCCTCGTGCTCAGCGCCTCAATGTCCACCCTCTCATCCTTGGTGCTCGCCTCCTCCTCTACCCTGACACTCGACCTTATCAAAGACAATATCGTGAAGAAAATGAGTGAGAAGCTCCAAATTCTCATCATGCGCATTTTCATTGCCGTCTTTATTGCTATCTCGGTTGTCCTTGCCATTCTGCAATACAAGAGCAATGTCACCTTCATTGCACAGTTGATGGGCATTTCATGGGGCGCACTCGCAGGTGCATTCCTCGCGCCCTTCATCTACGCACTCTACTGGAAACGCACGACCAAAATTGCCTGCTTCTGCTCCTTCTTCTTTGGCGCAGGCATCATGCTTCTCAATATGCTCTTCCGTGAGCTTTTCCCCACAATTCTGCAATCACCCATCAACTGCGGCGCATTTGCGATGCTGGCAGGTCTTGTCATTGTCCCGCTTGTCAGCCTCCTCACTCCTGCTCCCAAGCGCGAGGATGTGGACGAGATGTTCGCCTGCTACGATAGAGAAGTCACTGTCAGTGCGAAAAATTCGCTCAATGACTGATGATTTTTCATGAAAGAACGATGACCGGAAGAAATTCTTGCAGGCCGCGGTCTTCTTTTTTTCTTT